>JAVBNW010000003.1:0-45338 GCA_031551255.1 Eubacteriales bacterium
GTTGATCTTTTTGATGATCGCCGGGTTGCTCTTGGCGTACTCGTCGTAGGCGAAGCTCTCGTTGTCCAAGCCGATCTTAAATTTCCCGTATTTATCCAGCCAATCCGCCGCGCTGTCGAGCTTTTCCTCGAAGCGGTCTCCCCACAAAATATAGCCGCCGTGATCGTACGTAAGCAGGAAAATAGGCTTTCTCGACACTGTATGTTCCTCCTCGCTCTCGCGGATATCTGTATGTGAAGGCGGTTGCGTCCCCTTGCGTCTACTTGCCTTGCTTGGCGATCAGCTCGGCGATGACGCCCTCGTCGCCAAAGCCGAACGGGCAGGCGTCGGACGGGTTGTTGGCGCTGTAGTTCATGCGGGTGATCTCGGCCGAGCCGTCCCCAAGCATCTTGTATGTTGCGCCTTCCCAGGTGGCGGCGTCTCTGAGCCATGCCGTCGTGGGGTTCTTCCAATTAAAGGTGACCGGCTGCTTGATCACGCGCCTGGAGGGGAACTGCACCCAGCCGTCGGGGTAGCGCGCATTCACCCAGTCCACGATATAGCGCAAAAACTCGTGCCGATACGCCTTGTCCTGGATCGCGAACCAGGTGATCTCGTCGTAGCCCCACGCGTGATGTCCCTCAAGCGTAGGCTTGCCGGGCTCCTTTGTAAGGCCGAAGTTGTCGAACTCGACGATGAACGGCTTGCAGAAGCCGTCCGTTTCGTTGAACATGCTGTCGAGATAGCCTTCCTCACAGATGCACTGCATGGGCCTCTCGATCACTTCTTTAGGGCGAATCGGAAAGGAGTTAAAGTCGAACATGCCCTCCAGCTGCCTACGAGCCCCTACCAGGTGCGCGTCGATAAGCACGTAGTGCCGCCGGGCGTGCCGCTTGGCATATGCGCGCGTCATGTCGATCACCTTGCGCCAATGGGTGGAATCCGGATCGTTGCGGCCGATGAGCCCCACCTGCCCAAAGTGAATGCCCTCGTAGCCCGCCGCGATGAACTGGGTGGCGCGGTAGTAGAACCACAGCCGCGTTTCGATGCGCGTGATGTCAGGCACGGAGCCGTTCTCGCTCCAGTGGTTCACGTACTGGCCATTGGTGAAGATCATATCGTCATACCGAAAGCAACGCTCCTCTATAGGAAGGCCGAACGCTTCGAATACGTAGCCGGGCACCGGGATTACATCCACATGCGGCTTGGAAATTGCCTCGAACACGCAAGCCTGCAAAAGAAATTCCGGGTCGACCTCGTGCGCCTTGGCGGCCTGCTTTTTGCACATGTAGAAGAAGAAGCCGTCGTCCACGAAGCCGCTCGTCCATACCGATGCCGCGCGGCCGATGAACTTTGCGCCCATATTTTTGAACATGCGCATGTCGTCCGCAAAGTTAGGAGATTTAAACTTGTTGTAAAAGCCTATGCCGTAGTGCGTAATCGCACGGGACAGATAGCTGGTCAGCACATCCTTAGGCATTGAGCCGTCAAAGGTAAAGGCGCTCATACAATCAATCCCTCCTCAGTCCGCTTCCACTTGGTAAAGGGCGTAACCATAGGCCGGCAGTTCGATTTCGACGCCGGAAGACGCGGCGATGCTTTGCCGCGCGCCGGATACGTGATCCACAAGCGTGAAGTTTTTCCCCTTAGCAAGTTCGAGCGCCGAAAGATCGAGCGCCGTGCGCACCGCCTCGGGGGCAAAGTTTATTACCGGCACGAGCGTTTGACCGCCGTGTGCGCGCAAAAGGGTAAGCAGGCGAGGGTCCACCGCCCGGACGGACAGATAATCGCAATCGCCCCTCAAAAGCGCGGGCATGCCCTTCCTAAGGGCCAGCAACTGCTTGTATTCCGGCTCGGATTCCCTCTCGCCACCCGCGTAGTTCATCACCGCGCCCTCGGTAAAACAGCAGTACGCAAACAGCGCGCGGGACTGGGCAAGCCCAAAGTACTCCCTGCGGTAGATGCCCACCCGGTTCCACTCGTGCGTGTCGTGCGAATCGGCGTGGTGCACCTTGATCCAATGCTTGGGCATCACGCGGCGCCTCATGTCGAGCCACTGGGCCGCCTCGCGCGCGGAAACCACCTTGCCGCCGGGAAGGCGGTTCCAGCCGCCCATGGGCAGCCCCGGCACCTTCACCGGCATGAGGCATTCGTACATCCACACCTCGTCGTAGCAATACGACAAATCGTACGAGCTCGCCATCAGCGGGCCGGTCGTCTCGCTGTAGAGCACGATATCCGGCTTGATGGCCCACAGCGCGTCGCGCACGCGCCTAAAGAGTTCCACACAGCCGTCAATCGTCTTGTACGCGGGCTTTTCATTGCTCTCCTTCCAATTGGGAAAGTAGTTCCACGTAATGGCGTCGACCCGAAACCCATCCACATCGAGGCGGCGTACGTAGTGCTCAAACACCTTGGTAATGTACTCGCGGAAGCTTTCGTTGGCAGAATCAAACGACCAAGTGTAGGTCTTTGCGATTTCGCCAAGCTCCGTGCGGATGAAAAATTCCGGATGTTCCTCAAGCATCGGGTGATGATCGAACGGCGCGTTGGGCCTTACGGTCTTGTCCGCGACGCCGTGCATCACCACGTCCAGCAAAATGCGCATGCCCATCGCGTGGACCTTATCCACCAGGGCCTTGAGTTCCTCCTCCGGCGCATAGCACGTGGCGATGTCGTAATAGTCGCTGACGGAATATCCGGGAAACGGGAACCTTGGCATCAGCTCGATCACCGTAAACCCAAGGCCCTGTATGCGCTCAAGGTCCGCCATCAGGTCGTGAACCGTGGGATAGGGGTTCACCACCCGGCCGGATGCGAAGGACTTCGCGCCGACGTTCGCCTCGTAAATGATTGCCTCGCGCCCCCACTGAGGCGTGGGCTGGCGAAGCGATACGCCTTTTTCTTCCCAAAAGGCGTGCATGCCCTCTAGCATGGCAAGCAGGTTTTCCCCGGAAATACGCAAGTACTGCGCTCCAATTTCCACACTTTGCCCGGGCTGTATGCGCATGCTGCACAGCCACCGGCTTTCGAACCACGCGCCCAGATAGCCGCGCGAAGCCGACAAAATGGCCGGCATGTCCTCGCCGTAGAGCCATGATACCAGGTTCATTTCCCCGTTGGAAACGGAGAATACGCCCGGATGCCAATTCGCGGCGTCTACATCGGGGGAATCGAGCGCCATCGGGTACTTACCCATCGGCATGTCTCCCACGCGTTGGTTCAGCACGCCGGAGTAGCCCGGCATTTCGATCACCGCGTCGTCGCACGCGATGGGCGGCATGCCCAGCGTGGTCCATCTGAGCAGTTTTTCCCCTTCGCCCTTCCAGGCGATGCGCGCCCGCCGCTCCAAACGGCCCTTTTGCGCGTTGAGCGCAAACGTCTGCGTAAGCTCCCAGCCGTTTTGCACAAGAACGAGCACGAAGGAATCTTCTTTCGCCGCGTGCCCGGCAACTTTCCAATCCGTGCCGATGATCTCGGCATCCCTAATATTCCACAGGTGCGCGCGCCCTTCTTTTACGAAGGTGAAGCCGCCCACCGTAAGGGTCGCCGCCGCCAGGCGATGATCGCCCTTAAGCAGCGCGTTTCCGCGGTAGCCAAGCGACACCCACCGCCCGGTCTCCCCGCAAAAGGCCAGCTCGTAATCGCCCAATTTAGCCGCCAATAAGGCTTCTTGCGTCGACTGCATCATGGAAACACTCCTTTCCTCAGCGCGCCCTGCCGTTCCCTCTCGTCCTCTTTGCAGTAAGCGGGGGCAGTCACTTCGCGCAACTGCCCCCCTTTATTTTTTTTCAGTTTTTAATAGCCCAGTTCCTTGACTCTTTCGTTGTACTCCTTGCGCAGCTCTTGGTAGCCCAGCGCATCCCATTCCTTGACGATGGCATCGTACGCCTGGTCGATGGTGACGTTCTTATCGATGACCGCCTGCTGGTAGGTATCCGTAGCGAACTTGACCATCTGCGGCAGCAGTTCGTTGGAAGACTCCAGGCCAAGGTGCAGCGTGGGCAGGTACCACATAAAATCCTGGCTCATCGATTCGTTCGTCGCCGCGATGCGGGACTCAAGCACGCGCTTGTCGATTTCCGACATATCCTTGTTGTAGTCGATCTCCAGCTCGAAGTCGGAAACCATTTTGCTGTAGCCGTAGGCGATGCTGAACACGCCGCCCTCGGCCAGGTCGTGCGAACGCGTCTCCGAATCGCCGATGGGGATAATGCGACCCTCTACGCGCACGAAATGCTCGCCCTCGATGCCATACTGGATCCTCTCCCACGCGCCGCTGACCATCCAGTCGAGGTACTTGATCGCCGCGACCGGGTCGGAGCAGGAGTTGGGGATCATGATGTGCATCTGCGCGGCGCGTTCCTGCAAGTACGCAAACTGCCCGAGCGGGGATGTAAGCGTCTTCATCGGAACGGGGTTGGCATTGGGGTCGACCTCCAACATCGCGTTGAGGAAGGTAGCGTTGATGGAGCTGGTTTGCATGCCGATGGTGCCGACCTTGCCGGTGATGAACTCGGTGCGGCACTGCTGGCCGGTCATGGTGAAGAACTCGGGGTTGACGAAGCCCGCGTCGAAGAGCTTCTCGCAGAACGCATAGCCTTGCTTGCGGTTCTGCGTGATTTCGACGTTGTCGTATAGGCCGTCTTCGCCAAAGGGCAGCCAACGGTCGCGCATGCCGCCATAAAGGTTCATAATGCGTTCGTTGCCGCCGAAGCCCGGGCCGCCCGTGTCGGATTCGCCGGAGCCCGCGCCCCAGCCGTACGTGTCTTTCTCACCGTTCCCATCGGGATCGTCTTCGGTGAACGCGCGCATCACTTCAAAAAGCTCGTCAAAATTCGTAGGCATGGAAAGGCCTAGATTGTCAAGCCAGTCCTGGCGTATCCACGTCATCCAGTTCGGCACGGAGATTTCATCGCGCGTACGGGGGATCGCGTAGGTGGCGCCGTTGTACACGCCCCAATCGAGAACTTCCTTGGGGACGTTGGCCAGGATGTTCTGGCCGTGTTCGGCGATCAGGTCGTCAAGCTTCATCAGGGATTCGTCGATCACGAAGCGCTCAAAGGCCTCGACGCTGTAATCGCTGATGATGTCCGGCGCGTTGCCTGCCGCTAGCATGGCAGTATAAAGCGCGGTGCATTCGTTGCGGGTGACGGGCACGAACTCAATCTCTACGGGGGAGTTTTCGTTGATCCATGCGGTCAGGTCGTTATCTTCCAATGTTCCACGGTCGGAGGGGAAACGTCCAAAGTCCAGCACCGCCACGGAAATCTTGGAACGCGGGCCGGTCTCGGGCGGGGCGGCCGAGGCGGTATCCTTGGCCGGAGCCGTCGTCGCGGCGGCCGGGGCCGATGTGCCTGCCGCGGCAGGCGAGGACGCCTGCGGCGTGCACGCTGTCAGGGCAAAAAGCATTGCCAGAACCAGCGCGATGCCGACGAGCCTCTTAGTTTGCATGATGTCTTCCTCCTTTTCTATTTGTCGGCCGGGCAGGCGCCTGGCCGAAAGCGATTCGCGTTTCACGTGGGGGTCAACCCTTGATCGATCCAATCATCACGCCCTTGACGAAATACTTTTGCAGGAACGGATACACGATGAGAATCGGCACGGTTGCGATGATGATGGAAACGGCTTTCACCGACTCTTCGGTGATGCGCGTGGCCTCCGTGGAATCGGCGGTGAAGATATTGGCGTTTTTCATATATAAGAGGTTGCGCAGCTCGATCTGTAGCGTGGTCAACGCGGATTTGTTGATGTACATCATGTTGTTGAAGTACGAGTTCCACCAACCCACCGCGTAGAACAGTGCTATGGTGGCCAACGACGCCAGCGACAGCGGTATGATAATCTGTATTAGGATGCGCATTTCCGACGCCCCGTCGATCTGCGCAGATTCCTCCAGGCTGGCGGGGATTTCTTGAATAAAAGATTTGAGTATGATCATGTTGAACGTGGAAAGCGCCCCCGGCAACCACAGCGCCCAAAAGGAGTTGAGCAGTTTTAGGTTGCTGATGAGGATGTAGTTGGGTATCATGCCCGCGCCGAAGACCATGGTAAAGGTGATGATGCTCATGATCACCCCGCGCCCTTTGAGCCACTTTTTCGACAGTGGATAGGCCGCCAGCAGCGTCATGACGATGTTGATCGCCGTTCCGATCACCGTAAGGAACACGGTGTTTCGCAGCGCCAGGATGATCTGGGATTCTTTAAACACGCGGCTATACGTCGCCAGCGTAAAACCGATGGGCCAAAGGCCAACCCTGCCCTGCAGCACCGCCGTTTCGCTGGAAAAGGAAACCGCAATGATGTTGATGAAGGGCAATGTCATAACCAGCACGACCAGCACGATGAAAACGTACACGAAGTACAGCCAGATCTGTGTGCCGACGGTTTCTCGTTTAAACACGGCGATCTCCTTTCCACTATAGCGGCCGACGGGGTTGCCCGCGGTGGCCTAGATGATGCTGCTGTCGGTAAACTTTTTAGAAAGGGCGTTGGCCGACAATATCAGCGCCATATTGACGAGGGACTGGAAGATGCCGATGGCCGTCGTCATGCTGTAGCGGCCGTTTTCGATGCCCACGCGGTAGATGTACGTGGCCATGACGTCGGAAATCTCGGCCACGGCGGTATTTCTGAGCATCATAATCTGTTCAATGCCCACGTTCAGCACGCTTCCCATGCGCAGGATGAGCATGATGAGAATCGTGTGCCGGATACCGGGTAGCGTGATGTGCCAGATTTGGCGAAAATGGTTCGCGCCGTCTATGGTAGCGGCCTCGTAAAGCTCCGGGTCGATGCCGCTGATCGCCGCCAGGTAGAGAATGGAGCCCCACCCGACCTCCTTCCACATCGTCGACAGTACAAACACAAATGGCCATAGCGTTTTGGATGCCATAAAATAAACCGTTTGGCCGGTCATGCTTTTGAGAATGAGATTGACGATGCCCTTGCTCGGAGAGAGAATTTCGATGATCATGCCGCCGAGCACCACCCAAGAGAAAAAGTGCGGCAGATACATCAGCGACTGCGAAATGCGCTTAAAGGCCGAATGCCTGACCTCGTTGAGCAGGATTGCCAGGATGATCGGCGCGGGAAAGTAAAGCACGAGGTTTAAAAGGTTCAGCGTAATCGTATTGCGCAGTATTTTGTAGAATTCCGAGGTCGCAAACATCGTGTTAAAATGCTTCAGCCCCACAAACGTGCTGTGAAATAGCCCGCGCGAGGCCTTAAAATCTTGAAAGGCCATCAGCAAGCCGGGGTACGCCCCAAAGCTGAAGATCGCGTAAAAGGCGATTACCGGTATTAGCATGAGGTAAAGCTGCCAGCTGCGGCTCAAGTAGGCAAGGGTACGGTCTCGGCGGCCGGATATCACCGGAGTTTTCTTTGCCAATTCGGCCATCGGCTCTCTTCTCCTTTGCTCGTCGTAGCGCAAGCGCCGCTCAAGGGCGCATAGAAGCCGCCTATCTGTCATCGTACGGGAAGGTTTTCACGAGTTGCGGCAAAAAAATACGTTTCGTGAATACGAAAGTAACATTAAGATTTCATGATGAATTATGAGGGAATTCACTACGAATGGATATCAAAAACCTATATAAAAATATCAATTTTTTAAACAACAATTCCTTGCATTTTTTCCTACAGTATGCAGCAGCAGCGCGCGATATGCCCAAAATCAGGTGTCGTGCCACGCAAAATTATGTCTTATAGAGAATTATTTCTTGACTATTAGATCCAGATATATAAAAAAATGACAGATAAATGTCGTAGAAACGAATCAATACGATATTGCGATATCCGAGTTTCGGCTGTCCACATTGTCAATCTTATGCCACAATGATCTATAAAAATCGTCGGGCGCCTATGAAAACTTCGCATAGTTTTGTCAGGCTGTTGTTCAATGTGAAAGTTACTTTTACGGCATCTGCGCCTGCCGAAAACGGATGGTGCAACGAAAAAAAGGGCTCCGCTTCCATAGAAGCAGAGCCTGGGCACACTATGCGGCGCTAACATAGAGCCGCGCGCCGTAAGGCGTTTTTCGTTTCCTTCATTATTCGTCTTTTGTTGCCCTATTCTCCTTATCCTTCACCTGCGCCAGCGCCTTTTTTAGCACCTCCGGCAACGGCAACCCGATGTTTCCCCAATTTTCCAGAATCGAAAGGCCCTCATTTGCAATGTAGAAGGCGCATGTCGCGGATCTCAGCGCCCCGTTGGCCGCAGGCACCACTCTGTCCGCCAATGAGGCGACCGCTACAATTGCAAAGATCCCTACTTTCTTGACAACCCCATGAAACCCCTCGGCGCTGGATAGCTCCTTGCACGCAGCGGCGCTCACAACGCCGGAAATATAGTCGATCGCAACCAGCGCAACGAGCGTCGTTAAAAAGGCATCCCAAGGCCCGAACAACCAGGCCAACGTGCCGACGAGTAAGGCGATTGCGGCTTTGCCCGCCGCAACTACATCGATATCCATCCCTTCTCCTCCTTGTTCATGCGCCGGATGGCGCTGATCGGGGTTTCATTCCCGCCGCGCCATCCGGCATATCTCATTGCCAGTCAAAAAGCTGCATGGCGGCATTTGTCGCCCTGCCGAACACGCCGTCGGCCGTTAGACCGCGCGCCTTTTGCCACACCTCCAGTGCATTGTGCGTGCGCCTGCCAAAGAGTCCGTCAACGTCGCCGCATGGGCAACCTTCCGTGTTAAGGCTCGCCTGAATATCCTTGATGGCCGGCGAGCGATTGCCGGCGCGGAACACGCACGGCACGCCTCCAAAGCCGGGTGTGCGGCTGTCCGTCGTGACGATCCACCAGCAGGTTCTGCTTGGGCGCGTGTCGATGTGGATGTGACGCGCGCTGTCTCGATATACCCCAATGCCGCCCATGCCGATTTTTTCCGCATAGCGCGCAAGCGTCAAAGGCGCGATATCGGGGATGGAAAAATCGGCCGCCATACCCTTATAGTGATAGCTTCCGGAGGCGTGGCCAGATGTGCAGTATAGCGAGTTGCGCGTCGGAAAACGCGGCTTTGCGCCGAAGCAATCCACAAAGGCATCCAGCGCATCCACCAGCGCTGTGTCGATTTTGAGCACGGATAGTGTCAAGTTTAACCACAACTCGCCCACCGTCCAGTATTTGCCCAGCTTTTCACCGCGCCGGACGCCGGTGTAGGTTTTTATCATTCCACTATCTCCGTTCATTCGTATTTTCAGATTGCCGGCTCCTTCCGGCTCTTAGGCATCCGTCGCACCCATGCCGGCCGGCTTTGCCAAACGCCCCCAACCTTGTACACCGTTATCTTGCGGTAAGAACAACATGAAGGGTCGGCGTATGCAGCCGCTCAACGGCTTACCCGCGCCTCTCCCACGGCAAAACAGTGGAAATATCCTTGTTTTCCGCGAGAATCCGGCTTATTCCGGCATTTCGGAATGCGTGAACAGGCCTAGGCGAGTCGCTCGCGCGCAAGGCCTATACTTCATTATAGTGTTTTCCGTGCCTCCGCGTACCTGCCCTAACCTGACGGTACTTATCGCGTCCCGCCTAAAACGCCCGATTTCGGCCAGTTTCCGCGTTGCCTTCGGTTGTCGTAGCTTCGGCTACGCCGCCCTCCGCCACCTTGGAACCGCCTCGAACTGAACCCGGAAAGTTCCCGTGGCACAGCGGCGTAAGCAATGCAATGATGCGCCGCTGGTACCGGGTCGGATAGCTCCCGTCAGGCTACTTTGGCCATCTTACAATCACGATGCCGCTGCCGCCGTTGCCGCCCGCAACGCCGCCGCCGCTGCCGCCGCCACCGCCGCCCGTGTTGGGCTTGCCGTGATGGGGGGCAACGCCGTACGCCACGCCGTCCGCGCCGCCGCCCGCCCCGCCCTTCCCCGGCGTCTTTGCGGGGCCGGTAGAGCCTCCCCCTCCGCCCGCGTACAACTCCCCGGACGCCTCTGCAAACGCACGGGTTGTCACGCCTTGCCCGCTGCCCGCGGTCTGCCCGTCGGCCGTGGTGCCCGTCGAGCCACCCGCGCCATCCGAACCGCCGTTACCCGCGTTGTATGCGCTTGACGATCCCGCGCCGCCGCCCGATCCGCCGTCGCCCGCGGAAATCCACCATTGCGTCGCTTTCTTTCCGCCCTTGCCGCCGGGCGCGCGATAGGCGCTGCTCAAAAACTCGCTATAGCCCCCGGATGCGGCCTCGGCATCGTCGGCCCCCGCGCCGCCCGCGCCGACGATCACCGGCACCGGCGCGCCGCCCCGCGCGACTACGCCGGCAAACACTTTGGTATAGCCGCCCCCTCCTCCACCGCCGGTAGCTCCGCCTCCACCGCCGACGAGAAACACGTCGACCGTCTTCTCGCCGCGGAATATCAAATCGCCGGAGGACATCAGCTTTATGTAGCGGTACGTCGCATCCTCGTATTCTTCATAGGCACCGCTATAGGAAAATGCCGTCAAGCCTAAGTGCGCCATCCGCGCGGCCAGAGTACCGAGCGCCTCGCCCGCGTCCGCTTCCACGCCCCGGGCGGCAAGCCCCTGCGCCAATATGCCTTTGGCATCTTCGATTGCGCCGGTCACATCTTCAAACGACGCGTCCGGGCCCATATCCCCTACCACGGCAATCAGGCCGGCCCTTACCTCATTGCCACGCGCGAAAGCCTGCTTTGCCAGCGCAAGCGCCTCGTCCGCCGCCGCTCGAAGGGTATCCGCCTGGCTTTCCACACCGGTATAGGGGATGTCCGCATCGCTCAAAACGATGCTGTCTCCAGATTTTCCGTTTACGATTGCGGGCGCGCCGCGCTCACCCGCGGGGCCCTGGGAACCCTGCGCCCCGGCGCTGCCGGGCTGGCCGTCTTCTCCTTTAGCCCCCCGCGGCCCTTCCAGCTTGCCTATGGTTATCCACGCGCCACAGTCCACATCCCATACGTATACGGAGCTGTCGCCCTCGTCCCCCACCGACCATGCGCCGCCGGAAGGCCCCGCCGGGTGCGCGTTCGTCAATGCGTCCAGCGAGGGATATCTGCCCAGGATCGTCAACCCCGTGCCGCTTTTGCCCTCCGGGCCGGCGGGGCCCTCGGGGCCTCTGAGCAGTTCCGGATCGTCCACCCAGCCCTTTACAAGCTTCACCGCCTCTTCCAACTGCCGCTTGAGCGCTTCCAACTCCGGCACAATCGATGCCGACTCCTCGGCGGCAATGCCCAAGGGGTCCGCGGTCACGCAAAACGAAAACATCGAGGTGGTCAGGCGGCAAGCACTGCCCTCCCATAGCTGCAGCGCGCCGACGACAGCCCCCGGCGCCTCCAGCTCCGTCGTACCCACGTCGTAATGAAAGCCGTCTTCACGCAATACCGCCGATCCTTGAACTCGCCCCCCGTCGGGCCGTGCGAATATAATTTTTGCGCTCGTAACCGACGCGTAGTGAAATTCCTCCGCCCCGTCAAATACCCTGATGCACAGCCGGTACGCATGCACATCGCCCTGCGTAAGCGTCGCGCCCAATGGCGTAAGCGGCGCGCGAGCCACCGCCTGCACATGAAGCGGCAACATAATCCTTTCCAAAGTTCCATCTCCTCCCTCATTTACCCTGACGGCATCGCAAAAAAGCCCGCCATACCGCTTGGCCGGGCCCATCACGGTTCTATAGTAACACTTTGCGTACGACATAGTCGGACATGGTTTCGGCGGAAGCATGTATTGGCCTGCGCCTAAAGGTAGGCTTCCGGCAAAACCGACAACAATGCTATGTTATATGCAAAATTTCACTTGCGTTTCGACAGATTTATGCTATAGTCGTGAGCTGTCAGCTTTTTTCTTAGGTAACCGCTGATGAAAAGGAGGGCGGTCGGGTTTGCGAGAGATTTTTGCGACCTGCACGGAGCCGAAGCGAGGCCGTAGCCGGCAGCTACGCCAAGCAGAGAGCGACAAAGCGGGCCGTAAAAAGATTCACAAAGACGGGCCGCCCGAATTCATCAGTGGTTATCTGGATAGACCGATGGGCTGGCGAATCTGCAAACAGGAGGATACCAAACTTGAAAAAGACGTTTTCACTGTTCATCGTAACCGCGTTGGCAGCGGGCATGCTGCTGGGGTGCGCTCCCGTCGCCCAGGTAGCGCCGTCCGAGACGGCTACGACCCAAACGACCTCCGCTCCGGTTCAAAGCCCCGAGCCTTCCTCGGCCGCAAGCGCCGAAACCGATCCTTACCAGGCGTTTTACGACTGCGTAGATCCGGCCTATTCTCTGGGCGTAATGGAAAAACTCAGGTCGTTTACCACAAACGACGATCTAGGCTTTCGCACGGCGGGCTCTTCCGCCGAACTAGCCGCGGGCGACTACCTGGTTTCGGAGTTTGAAGCCATCGGCCTTGCGAACGTTCACAAGGACGAGGTTACGGTGGACAAGTGGGAATTTAAAAATGCCGACCTCACCTATCAGGGGGTGGACGGCGCGGATACCACCATCGAGCTTGCGGCATTCCATGTGCAGTACGCCGCAAACGACGAGGAGCTTACGCTCGTATATGCGGGCAAGGGCACGGAAGCGGATTACGAAAAGCTGAATGTTCAGGATAAGATCGTGCTGGTAGATATCGACCAGCTGAACGAGTGGTGGATCAACTGGCCCGCGTACCAAGCAAAGGTCAAGGGCGCCAAGGCGATCATCGCGGTAAACGTCGATGGCTACTGCACTTATTCCGAAGATACCGTGGGCGTGCAGGATCTTTGCGGCCCCGAAGACGCGCCCGCTTTCTCGATTTCCGTTGCGCAGGCCGATGCGCTCAAGGCCGCCATCGAGTCCGTCGGCGGCGAGCTTTCGGTAAAGCTGAATGCGGATAGCGTGGTGAAGCGAAACGGCACATCGTACAACATCGTGGGTGAAATCCCCGGCAAGAGCGACGAAGTCATCTACCTGATCGGGCACTACGATTCTTACTTCCGCGCCTTTGACGATAACACCTCCGGCATAGGTGCCATGGCGGGCATCCTGCGCGCGCTCGTGATGAGCGGCTATCAGCCGCAAAAGACCATTCGCGCCGTCGCTCATTGCGCCGAGGAGTGGGGCGTTGCCGATTCGCGGTACGACTGGGCGCGCGGCGCCGCGGCGTCCGCGGAAAAACACCCGGAATGGGCCGACAGCGCTTTTATGATGATCAACATCGACGGCGGCTCCATCGACGGCGGCTCCAAGGGCTATAAGATCACCACGCCCTACGAGCTGGCCGACGCGGTGCTTACAATGGGCCAGGCGGTTGAGGGCAGCCCGCTCCCCGAAGAACTTATCGTCAACAGCCCCATCTGGACGTGGACGGAGGAATTTGCATACTCCCAGTTGGGCATCCCCACGCTTGCCTCGGGCATGTACGGCGCGAGCCACACCGCTTCGTATCACTCCAGCAGCGATACAAAGGAAGCGAACCGCTACAGCGACGAGGTCTTCGCTTTTAGCCAGAAGCTCTACGGCTCGTATTTGATCAGCTTTGACAAGCTTTTGGTAAGGCCCATCGAATATATAAAGCTCTTTGACGCAATGGGGGAATCCGTGCGCGCCGAAACGATCGAAGACGCACAGACGCTTCTGGATGCGCTTGCCAAGGCGGGCGAGGCGGCCGATAAGTTGAGCGAGAAGGCGGCCGCCGTATCCGCGCAGGATGCCCCGGCCTTCAATACCGCCGTCAATAAGCTCAACCGCCTGGTGCAAAACAACATGTACACGCTGGATTGGAACGAAGAGTACCAGTTTGTACACGAATACAAGCAAAACAACGTCGAGTATTTAGAGGGAGCGATCGCAGCGCTCAAGGCCGGCGACGCCGCCCTCGCGCTGGACGAATACCTCTGGCAGATCGACCTGAACTGGTATGCCTATGCGTTTGACAAGGCCACCTGCGACTACTTCGCCATGCAGGTATTGGGCGATGACGCGCGCAACAGCTGGGGCGGAACCTATGTACAGTCCAACGCGGATCTTCTCGACGTGATCCGCTCGCTGCAAAATGCCAAAGAGGGCGCAAGCTTTGATGCGCAAATCGCCGCGCTGGAAAAGGAACTTGCGACGCAAAAGGATAACCTAAAGGCCGTGGTACAAAAAGAGATCGCCGACCTTGTGCACATCACAAGCGAGATCGAGGCCCTAGCAAAGTAATGGGAAATTGATCACCCCAAGCGAGCTTGCATCTTGCAGGCTCGCTCTTGCATTTTATGCGCTCATTGGATATACTCGATATAGTTAGTTGAAGAAAGACAGGTACACCATGCGCATAAACCGCTAATCGACGGCCTTCGGGTTTCGGGCAATGGCCACATTGCCTTTGTCGGCTTGCGGTGCCGCGCGGGGGCTTGCCCTTTTGTTTGCGTGCGGCTTCTTCCGGCAAGGGTTTCGGAAGGAGTCTTTTTATGTTGTTGCTGCAAGCAAGAGACCTATGCAAACGCTATGGAAACCGAGAACTGTTCACTATCCCCCTGCTTGAAATCCGGCGAGGCGACCGCGTTGGCGTCATCGGTGCGAACGGTTCTGGAAAGACCACACTGCTCGACATTTTAGCCGGCGAGACGGAGCCCGAAAAGGGAACCGTTTTAAGGTTGTGCGCTGTAGCGTACATCCGTCAGATGGGGGCCGGGTCGGAGGTGGCGGAAGATTCCCTGCTCGGAACGTTCGGCATCGCCGCGCTCGCCGATGCAACCACGCGAAGCGGGGGCGAGGATACGCGGGTGAAGATCGCCCAGGCTCTATCAAAAAACCCCGCCTTGCTCTTCGCGGACGAACCCACCGCCAACTTGGACAGCCGAGGCGTCGAGTTGCTCGCAAGGGAGCTTCGCAGGGTGGAGACGCTTGTAATCGTTAGCCACGACCGCACATTGCTCGATGAACAGTGTACCGTCATCCTTGAACTTCGCGATGGAAAAGCACAAACCTATCCGGGCAACTTCAGCGCCTATAGAGCGTGGCGAGAGGCGGAAAAGGAGCGCGCGCAGTTCGAGTACGAAGAGTATGCGAAGGAGCGGGAGCGGCTCGCCCAGGTCGCCCGCGAAAAGCGGCAAAAGGCGAAAAGCATGACGAAGAACCCCAAGGGGATGAGCAACAGCGAGGCCAAGATGCGCTCACTTATGATGCTCAGAAAGCCGGATGTAAAGGAGAAAAACTTGGCACAGGCCGCCAAAGCGGTGGAAAAACGCTTGGAGCGGCTGGAGGTCAAGGAGCGGCCGAAAGAATTGCCCAAAATGCGCCTAGATTTTTCGTTGACGGACCCTCCGATGGGTCGCTGTATAGCGCGCGCAGAAAACCTATCCTTTGCCTACGGCGAGCGCGCGATCTTTGACGGGGCCGCGTTTGAACTGCCCAGCCGCGCGCGGATAGCCCTGACCGGCGAAAACGGCGCGGGCAAGACGACTCTGCTGCGCCTGATCTATGAAGGACATTCTTCGATTTGGACCGCGCCCAAGGCGCACTTTGGCTATTTTCGGCAGAAAATGGGCGACACAGACCTTGAAAAGAGCGCTCTTGACAACGTGCTCAGGGATGCCGTCCAAAACGAGGGGGCCGCGCGCAGCCTGCTCGCCCGCTTGCTGTTCCGGGGCGACGACGTGTACAAACCAGCCTGCGTATTAAGCGGCGGCGAGCGCATACGCCTCTCGCTGGCCATGCTGCTGGCTAGGCCGTGCAATGTGCTGCTGCTGGACGAACCTACGAACTATCTCGACATGCCCTCGATTGAGGCCGTGCAGGAGCTGCTCGCGGAATATGAGGGCACGCTGCTGTTCGTATCACACGACAGTGCATTTTCGCAGGCCGTCGCAACGGCCTCGCTGAACGTTTTCGGGGGCAAACTCTACGCGGATCCAACCCCTCCGGCCCACCTGGCGCAGGGCGATGCGCTCTCTTCCGAACGGCTGCTGAACGAGCGCCTAAGGGCGCAGCTCGTTTTGCAGTTTGGCGACCCAAGCGTCGACCAAGCGGCACTCAAGGCTCAGCTCAAGGCGCTCGACACTCTGCTGCGGTAGCGGCGCCCAAGAAAGAAGCACACCCGCCTTTGGCCGGTGTGCTTCTCTCTTTCCACCTATAGTATAGCAACAAACCGCCGCCAATACAAGACTATACCTGCGCGCAGCGTTGTGCTATAGTCAATGAACCTCAAAACCGGCGAAGGGTGGTATTGTATGGACGGCACGCAAGAGACCCTGGAGAAAGCTTATCTGACCGACGTGCTAGAGCGCCTGGCCAACGCAATCGAGGCCGCCGAGCGATCCTTGGACGAATCTAACGATTCGCTTGCGAAGGAGCACGAAAGGCTGTGGGAGGAAGGGAGGCACATCGTACGCGATTTGGATGACGCCGTAGAACTGCTGGCGCACAACCGCGTGGTGGATGCCCACCAGCGATCCTACAACATCGTGCAGACGGAGTATCTGGGCCTTCGCTCCATGCTTGCGTCCCCCTATTTTGGGCGCATCGACTTTCAGGATCGGGAAGAGCTGCTCAAGGTATACATCGGCAGGCGCGCGTTTATCGACAGCGAAGCGTTGGAGTTTTTCGTGCACGACTGGCGATCCCCCATCGCCTCCATGTTCTACGATTTCGACTGCGGCCCTTCGCACTATGAAAGCCCACAGGGTGTTATAGAAGGCGAAATGCTGCTCAAGCGCCAGTACCGCATCGCGCACGGCATTATGGAGGCCATGTATGACGCTAACGCGCTGGTAAAGGACGATATCCTGGGCGAAATACTCTCCCGGCAGGCGGGCCACACGCTCAAGGTCATTGCGGAGAGCATACAAAAAGAACAAAACCAGGCCATCCGCTTTTTGGCGCCGCGCAATATGCTGGTGCTTGGCCCTGCGGGAAGCGGCAAGACATCGGTAGGTTTACACCACATCGCCTATTTGCTCTACCACAGCAGGGGAAGGCTGTCTTCGCAGGAAATCGTGGCGGTATCGGCCAACCACGCGTTTAACGAGTACATCGCCGGCATACTACCCGATCTTTACGAGGCGGATATCCAGCGCGTCGTGTTTGCCGACATCATCGCCCCTCTTGTGCCCGGCGGCCTGCGCATAGGCGGTTATTTCGATCAGGTGGAATACCTGCTTACCGCGCGCGAGGAAGATACCCGCGTTCGCTGGATCGCCCAACTGTATTCGACGCCCTTTCTTACGCACATCGTGTCGTTTGTGGATGAAATCCCCATCAAGCTGATGCCCATCGTCTTTGACGACGAAACCATCGCGACCAAGGAGGCGTTCGAGGCCTTTGTGCGCGACGGAGGCGTTACGACCTACAGGGCGCGCCTGCAAAGGATGGATCACTATATCCAATCCCAATGCGAAGATTATTTCGCGCGAAACGCGAATTGGATACGGCAACGCGTGGAGGAGAGCGTGGCGAGGTCGGAAATCGATCTATACACGGAAGGGGAAATCGTCGGCCATATCGACCGGCTGCTTAGCGACGTAATCGCCCGCCATAAGGCTTTACTGCGCAGGGACAACGGCCTGGAGGAGCGGCGCATGCTCGCCGGGGCGGTGAGCGCCTACGCACGGCGCTGCAACCTGCCTCCCGCGCTGGAACATGAGTTTTCGCAGCGAATGAGACGTGACTCTCTCTTTTTCGAAGATATGTTGGCTCTTTTATGCGTGGCGGCCTGTATGGGTAGGGTAAGGCAGCAGGAAGGCATACGCTACGTGCTCGTGGATGAGGCACAGGATTACGGCGTACTGCAGCACTTTTTGCTGCGCGCCATGTATCCAAGGGCCGTATTCACCCTGCTTGCCGATACGAACCAGGCGGTATTGCCTTCCATCGGCATAGCGGATGCGCGGCTGTTCGCCCGCATGTATCCGGGCGATTTGACGACTTTCCCGCTGGATAAGAGCTACCGTTCAACGGGGCCGATCGGCGCTTTGGCAGCGGCATTGATCGCGCATCGGCAAAGGATGACATACTATGAACGCGAAGGCGCAACCCCCGTGTTAATGAAGAGCGAAAACCTTGAAAAGGCGATTGTCGCCATCATAAATAAGCGACCTTATGACGGCACCACCGCCATCTTGGCAAAGACCCGCTCAGGCGCGCTACGGCTGTTTGCCGCCATCGGCGCGCGCATCGGCGCCGGCGTGCTGACAGAAACCACCGACACGATCTCAGGGCAGGTAAACATCCTGCCTCTGTACCTATCCAAAGGCTTGGAATTCGATCGGGTCATCGCGGTGCTTGACGGCAGCGGCGGCGGTATGGAAGACGCGCACAACTTGCTATTTTTGTACTGCACGCGCGCGCTGCACGAGCTGTATCTTCTATATGACAAGGAACTGCCCTCAGCCCTAAGCGCTGGGCTTGCCCATCTGGAACACAGGGAATTTAGCGACTGACAAAAGGGGCGCGACGATCTTTATGCCATCTTGTCGTCTTGTAGATAACCGGCCAATTTGCCCATCAAATCGTCGATGTCGATGGGCTTGGCGACGTGGTCGTTCATGCCCACGGAAAGGCATCTGTTGATATCCTCTTTAAAGGCATTGGCCGTCATGGCGATGATCGGCACGCCGGCGGCTCTAGGGTGGGCGTGCGCGCGTATCGCTTCCGTCGCCTGGTACCCATCCATCACGGGCATCTGAATGTCGATTAGAATCACGTCGTAGCGTTCCGGATCCGCGGCAAACATATCACAGGCGATCCGGCCGTTTTCGGCGTCGTCGATCGTCACGCGGGTGTCCTCCAGAATGCTGTGCAAAATCTCGCGGTTGATCTCCACATCTTCGGCGAGCAGGATGCGCCTGTTTTGCCAGTCGTACGCGGTTTCGACATCGCCGGGCGCGCCTTTGGGTGGCGGAGCGCCGATGCTCGTAAGGATCGTGTTCAAAAGAACGGAGGGCAGCAGCGGCTTGGGCAAAAATTGATCCACGCCCGCCTTGGTCGCCGCGTCGTCGATTTCCGACCACTTAGCCACGGAGATCATGATGACGACGATGTGCCTCCCCCCCTGGCTTTTGATGCGGCGGGTGGTCTCTACGCCGTCGATGCCGGGCATCTGCCAATCGACGAACACGATCGTGTAGGGATCGCCCGCATCCGCCGCGTCGCGCACCATAGCAATAGCTTCCTCCCCGCTCGCGGCGACGTCGCAGCGCATGTGGAAGCTCTTCATCATCTCCTCAAAATAGATGCGGACATCCTCGCTGTCGTCCACCGCGAGAATGCGCGCCGCGGAAGTGGCGGTTTTCGCCACAGGTAAAAGCCGGGGCTCCTCGCCGCCCCAGCGAAGATCCACTTCAAAAATAAAGCTGGAACCCTCGCCTTCCCGGCTTTCCACCCAGATCTTCCCCCCCATTAGCTCCACGATCTTTTTGCAAATCGCAAGGCCCAACCCTGTGCCGCCAAAGCGGCGGGTGATGCCGCCATCCGCCTGCTCAAACGACGTGAACAGGCGCGATTTCTGCTCCGCAGAAATGCCGATGCCATTGTCCCGCACCTCCACCCTCAGGCGCGAACGGTCGTTCGTGACATCGGCAAAGGCGATTTTCAGGATGATCTTGCCGTTTTCAGGGGTGAACTTCGACGCGTTCGTCAAAAGGTTGATCATTACCTGCGTAAGACGCAGTTCGTCGCCGATCGCGGTACGCAAAAGGGTCTTTTCCATGTCAATCACGAAATTTTGCTTCTTTTCCTCAATTTTGACCGAGATCACGTTGCAGACGTTGAGCAGCATCTTCTCAAAGTTGAACTCGTACGACTCGATTTCGAACTTGTTCGCCTCGATCTTGGACATATCAAGAATGTCGTTGATGATGCCCAGCAGCTGCTTGGACGCCCCTTCGATCTTATCCAGGCAATAGCGTACCTTCACCAGGTCGTTTGATTTTGCCGCGATGGCGTTCATGCCGATGATCGCGTTCATCGGCGTGCGGATTTCGTGGCTCATGCGCGAGAGGAAGTCGCTCTTGGCGCGGCTCGCATTTTCCGCAGCCTCGATGGCAGCCTCGAGCTTGCGCTGCATCATGGTAATCTCGGTAATATCGTTGGATACGCCGATCTGACCGGTGATGTTGCCGTCCGCATCTATAAGGCAAGTGGTGCTGCAATGGTAGAATCGGCCTGCGATTTCCGCAGTAAACACCTCTGCGCCCGTCTCAAACGTCTTTTGCATGTATTCGGCAAACTGTGAAAGCTCGCCGGTAAAGATCATCTTGGCATTGAGCCCCACAAAAGCCCCCGGCTCTATGCCTACAGCCCTAAGCCCAAGCCCTTCGAACAGCGTGAAGATGGAATTGGCATCCACGCCCCAAATCATGCCCGGATGATGATCCACGATGCTCTGCACCTTCGCAAGCGCATCCCTGGTCTTCTCCTCGGCGACTCTGCGCTCGGTAATATCGCTAAGCGCGCCGAGTATGTAGGGAGCCTGATTCTGCCCGCGGTCTCCGCGCACGAGCAGCTTGTTAACCCTCACCCACCGCGTGGCGCCATTTCCGCTTTCCAGGCGGTATTCGTCCTCGATCGAACCGCCCTCCTGAAGCAGGCGCATATCCTCGGCGCGAACTCTATCTGCAAGGCATTTGTTGTCCATCACCTCAAAATCCGTCATGCCGAAAATCTCGTCGTCAGGCGCGCCCATAAACTCGGCGAAATGCCGGTTACACCCCTGGTAGCGAAGGTCGGCGCCCTTCCAGAATACGCCGGCGGGCACGTTCTCCAACACGCTGCGAAACTTTTGCTCGGTTTCGTAAAGGTCTTCCTTGGCCTCACGCTTCTCAAATACGGTCGCTAAAATACCGGCGATGCTTTTGAGAAGGTTCTTCTCGCTGGCGGACCACGATTTGCTAAACTCGAAGCAATCCACGCCTAAAAAGCCCCAAAACGCCTTGTTCACAAAGATGGGCACGTTGATGAACGCCTTGATACCCAAAGCTCGCGGGCCCGGGTATTGTCCGGGCGGCAGGGCTGCGACGTCGTCGCGACATAGGGCCGCGCAAGCAGCGCGCCGTATGCGGCAGGGTCGCCACCATAGGGCACGCGCTGTGAGGCGTCGATCATGGGCAGGCGGCCCTCAGCGCACCACTCATGGGTGCAACTAAATGCGCTAAGCTCCGGCCAATCCCTAAAAAGGTATGTCCTATCCACGCCGATGTGCTCCGTAAGCATCTTAAGCGCCTGGTTGATCAGCAGATCGAAATCGTCTGCCGATGCAAAGTTCATCGAAATCGCCGCCACCAGCTCCTGCTGGCTCAGCCGTTGTTCCAATTCTTTCTGTGTGGCCTGCGCCTGACGCAAGTCTTTGGCGATGGTGCCGAAGCCTATGATGGCGCCGGACTCATTCTTCAGTTCGAAGATGATCTGATCTACCGGGATGGCATAGCCGTCTTTGTGAAGGAGAATGCTCTCGAACCTTAACGTACCTTCGCGCTGCAACGCGGGCAAATGCTCGGCCATGAGCCTATCGATCACTTCTTTGGGATGCACGGCATCGAGTGCAAAGTAGCGCGGCCCGTCGCTTTCGTAGCCAAGCAGCCTGCGCGCGCCTTCGTTGTTGTATACCGCGTTGCCGTGTACATCCATAATGCCTACATATTCATCCATCGCCTCGAGAATATCCAGTTGATATTCGCCCAGCGTCTCGGGCTTGCCTTCGTAAAACCTGTCGATGTTGCGCACGGCGGCGCGATAGCGGCACGGCCCTTCTTCTTGCGTTGTTTCCACGAGCATTTCAAAACGCCCGTGCGCCTCATCCGTATAGACGAAGTTAAACCGCGCGGCGCCGCGCTCCTTTTGCTTGGCAAACTTTTGCGCGAATCTTTCGCGGAAGGCCGTCGGCAAAAAGTGCTCGGCAGGCAGGCCAAGGTAGGCTCCAGCCTCCTCGCCCCCAAATGAGCGCGCCGACAGCACGACGCCGACGGCATTCAGCTCGAAAACCCAATCAAATGCCATCGCTGCAAACTGCAAATACTGTTCATGATCCATGCTATCACCCCATCGACAACCCTGAAAACTATTCAATTGAATTTCAATGAACAATTTAGGTGAAAAAGAAATGTAAGAAGTCTTGTTATAGTCGGCCAACTTCAAAAACGGGGCAGGCGAGCGAGAGGTTTTTCGCAGGGCAAGAAGGCATAAGGAAGCGTAGCCGGCAGCTACGCTGACTGGAGCTCGACGCCGCCATGCGAGAAAAGATCCGCTTGAATGCTCTGCTTTTGAAATTAACCAATTATATCATAGCACAAAAAGGCCGCTCATTCAATGTAGCGAAGAAAACCGCCTCGATTCATGCCGCAAAACGCCCGTAGGCCTAAACTCACGGGCGTCAAAGGCCTTTATAAAGCAGATCTTGCTTACATTTGCAGCGCGCGCCACATGGCGAACATCGGCTCGGCGGCATCTTTGCGCACGACAACCCCGACCGTGCCGTTTTTGCGCACGGCATAATCGTTGATGTTGCAATCGACATATTCGACGACGCCCGTATCCCCGTTGTCAAATACATACGTAAGCTTAAGCACGACCGGCGCATCGGAAGCCACGGCATCCTGGGCGATCAAATCGGCGACGATGAGCGTATTGACGCTTTGAAAGGCCTCTTTGAAGGCCTCCGCATCCATCGCGCGCCCCTCTTTCTTGTAAACCGGCTCGGCCTGCGCGCGGTCAACCGTATAGCGCGTTTCCACCCCGTCGATTTGAACGGCTAGCTCTGTCAGGCCCGTGATTGAATGAATGTTGCTAAACTGCGAAATCATGCTTGCGGCGCTCGCCCGATCGAGAAAGGCGATGGCGGATGAAGAGACGAGGTATACATCCTCCCCCTCGTCAAAGCGCACGTAGGCATTCCCTCCGCCGTCGCGGCCCCCGACGGCCATGAAAAACTCTCCGCCGCCTTCGTTATAAAGCCGAATGGCCCGGTTGGGCTCGGTCAGCCCGTACTTGTCCATATCCTGCGTCGTATCCACATAGCTCGTCAACTTAAGCTCGCTCATAGCCGCAAGAAACTGCTCCGCCGCGTTCGTATCGATGTCGGCGATATAGGGCTCGTCCATTTGCCACTGCGAAAACCTGAACCCCGCAGGCTTGGGCGAATAGGAGAAAACCATCGGAGCTTTGCCCTTTGTCTCCAGCGCAAAGCCCACCGCAAGGTCGGTGTCGATATGAAAAGAGGCCAAATCGCGAAACGCGCCTACGCCGCCGGCATACATGTTCACCAAAAGGCCTTTCATAAGATAGACGGTGTCGCTCCCGGCCTCTCTGGCGTAATAGAAGTTGCTGGTTGGGGCCTTATCGCCGATTTCCAGCACAAAATCGGTTCCGTCGTGAAAGGCGATGGTCACCGTCGATGCGGGCGGCGCAAGGCCAAAACCTTGAAAATCAGTCGCGTCCTTTGCGGCAACTTTTTCGGCGAGCAATTGGGCCGCGTTGATAAAGGCGCTGTTGCAATTCGCTTGGGAAAGCACTTGCGGCGCAATTTCGGCTACGGAATAGACATCCCCTTCGCGGGTGATCGTAAGCGTCTGCCCGTCTTTCATCGCGATCTTCACCTGCCGAACGTCCTCGACATTTCGATCGGTCAAAAGTACATTATTAAAAGATCGTTGCAGGTTCTCGATGACCGGCTTGGCGAGCTTACCCACGCCCCATACGGCGCCCGACAAGAGCACGAGCGCACACAAGGCGTACAATGCCTTTCGCGCCCTGCCCGTTTCGCGGCGCTTGGAAGGTCTTTTCAGGTCGTCCGCATTGACGAAAAGCGTTCTTCCCCTCTCGGTGGAATCTTGCGTTCCTTCCAGCGTTTCGCCGGAGCCTTGCGCATTTTTTGCGGAGAGTTTTTCGTTGTCCCGATCCATATCTTCACTCCATGCGTATCATTTGTTCGGCCGGGCAGGTCGCCGCCTTGCATCCTATAGTCGGCCAACTTCAAAAGCGAGGCAGATGAACGAAAGATTTTTTCACAGGCAAGGAGGCGGAAGGAAGCATGGCCGGCAGCTACGCTGACTGAAGTTCGACGCCGCCATGCGGAAAAAGATCCGCTCGTCTACTTTGGTTTTGGGTTTGGCCAACTATAAGGCCGACCGGGTCGCTCCATTATACCACAAAACCTCGCGGCGACGAAAAGCGACCGGCAGAGCGGCATAACCCGCGCCGTCGGCCGCTTGCCGGAAGGCAAAACATCGCACCGGATAAGGGCTATCCCTTCACCGCGCCGAGCGTCATGCCCTTGACAAAGTATTTTTGCAGGAACGGATAGACGCACGCGATGGGCACGACGGAGATGACCGTCATGGCCGCGCGGATAGTCTGAGTCGTCACGCGACCTCCGCCGGTATCCTGAGAGCCTAACGCCTCCATGGTTACCGTATCGCCGGCCGTCATGGAGTTTGCCGAGTCGAGGATCTTTTTCAGCTCGTACTGCAGCGTACTGAGGCTCTTGGTGGAGGAGCAGTACAGCATCGTATCGAACCACTGGTTCCATTGGCTGACCGCTACAAAGAGGCTGATCGTGGCGATAACCGGCATGGACAGCGGAAAGATGATCGTGAATAGGATGCGGTACTCGCTCGCGCCGTCGATCTTGGCGGATTCGGTCAGTTCAAACGGTATGCCGTCGATGAACGAGCGCATCACCAGCACGTTGAACGCCGAAATGGCGCTGGGTAGGATGTAAACCAGGAAATTGTTCATCAGGCCGTACGCGCGGAATGTCAGAAACGTAGGGATCAAGCCGCCCGAAACGTACATCGTAAACAGCACCATTTTTGTGACCGCGCCGCGCAAAATATAGTCTCTGCGCGTCATCACAAAGGCAAGCATCATCGAAAGCGGGATGCTCAGCGCCGTGCCGGATATCGCACGTAGCGCCGAAATCATGGCGGCGCGCGGTATGGCCGTGGTGCGCAGAAGGATCATTTCATAGCTGCGCAACGAAAACACGCGGGGCCACAGGTAAATGCCGCCGCGCACGGCATCGACGGATTCGTTGAACGATATCGCAACGGTATTCAGAAAAGGGTACAGCGTTATCACGCACACAAACAGCAGTAGAATCGTGTTGATCGTATCGAAGATAATGTTTTCGGTCTTCGCCGAAACCAGGCCGAGCTTGGGCTTGCTCTTTCTTTCCACTTGCGTCGTCATCGGCTATGCCCCCTTTCCTACATGATGCCCTCGCCGTCAAGGCGCTTGACGACGAAGTTGCAGCCGAAAATCAGTATGATGGAAACGACAGAATTGAAAATGCTCATCGCGGACCCCTTGGAATACAGACCGTACTTGATCGCAAAGTCGTAGATGTACACTTCAAGCGTCGTGGCCATATCCACGGTGGAGGGTGTTTTGAGCACATATACCTGCTCAAAGCCTACCGACAGCAGCCTGCCGATGGACAGCACGAGCAGAATTTTGATCGTGGGGGCGATGGAGGGCAGCGTGATGGAGATGATCTTGCGCAGCCTGCTCGCGCCGTCGATATCCGCCGATTCATACAGCGAAGGGTCGATGGCCGTCATCGCCGACAGGTATACGATCGCGCCGTAGCCCGAGTTCTTCCACACCTCGGTGAGCGCTACGATGATCCAGAAGATGTTCGGCATGCCCATGAAGGGAACAGGCGCTTTCACGATTCCCAGCCTGAGCAACAATTCGTTAACAATGCCGCTTTCCGGCGACAGCATCACGAACATCAGGTTCGCGGCGACGACCCACGAAACGAAGTGAGGCAAGTAGCTGACTGTCTGCACCGTGCGCTTAAACCAGGTGACGCGCACCTCGTTCAGCAGCAGCGCCAACAGCAACGTAAAAAAGTACGAAAAGATGATCTTCAAAACGCCGATGCCCAGCGAATTGCGCAGCGCGCGCAAGAACTTCGTATCGCCGAACAGATCGACAAACTGCCGAAAGCCTACCCATTCTTGGCCAAAGACGCCCCCCTTGGCGATCTTATAGTCCTGGAAGGCGACGATCCAACCCCATAGTGGAAAATATGAAAAGACGATAACAAAGGCTATCGGCAGCGTCAGCACGAACAGTTGCCGCTGCTTCCACAGCGTGCGGAAAAATTCCGCCGCCCCGCCCTGCCCGGGCGTCGACCTGCGCATCGCCTTAGCTTGCGTCGTCATAGGCAGCACAGCCCCCTTTTTTACGCAGAATAGGCAAAACAAAATGGTTTTATTCCCCAACCGAAATCAAAACATTACGTTTGTTTTTGTGAGAAAGGGCCGCCCCCGCTGGGAGCGGCCCCCCGATTCAATCAATCGCGTGTTGTCAAATCAAGCGCTTACTTATACAGCGGGGCGCTCTCCTTGATCATTTCGGAGGCCAGCGCCTCGTAGCCCCTCAGGTCATCCGTGGGCAGCCCGGACGTGAACTCGGTCCAAACAGACTCGAACTTCGCGTCGGTACCGGCCTGCACGAGCTTGGGAATGTACTCAAGGGTGCGCTCCAGCGCGGTTTCGCCGGCGATCTTGCGCGGGTCGGTGGTGTCGATGCGCTGGCGGATAGACCAGCCCGGCTCGTACATCGCCGCATAGGACGGGTTAAACCAGCCTACAAAGGAGGTGTAGCCGCGATCCGCGTAGTGCGACAGGAACTCTACTTCATAATCCAAGTAGGCGTTCTGCACGAAGCCTTCGGTGTTGTCGGGGCTGGCGACGGTGTTGCTCTCGGGCAGCACGTTCAGGTTCGGGAAGAAGTGGAACCAGGGCAACTGGCCAATGCCCCTGACCTGCTTGTGCTCGACGTTGGTGTAATCCTTCCACTGAGCCTCGGTCTTGGAGAGGGTGCCGTCGGCGGCATACGCCCAATCCTCGCCCTCGACGCCCCAGCGCATGACGATCTGGTTCTCTTCCTTGGAGAGGTCATCCATGAACTGCGCTACGCGCTCGGGATCCTTCGCGGAAACGGTGATGCCGAAGCCGGAACCGCCGGAGAAGCTGCGCGGGCCGCGGTAACGCTCGGTGGTAACGCCGGGCAGAACCACGGGGAACGCAACCAGCATGCGGGAAGGATCGGTGACCTTGAGCGCATCGATACCGTTGATGATCATGCCCCTCTGGTCGTACAGGCCCGCGATGCGGCCGGAGCCGATCTTCGCCTGATACTGCTCATCGGTCTGCATGAACATCTCGGGGTCGGCACAGCCTTCGTTCCACATTCTAAACATCATGTACACGAACTGCTTCTGGAAATCCTGATCCATGATAACCTTAGCTTCGAGGGTATCGGGGTCGACGACGGTCAGGCCGTCGTTCTGGTAACCGACCAGGAAGCGGGAGCCGCCGTACTGCACCGCAGACGCGCGCCACGCTTCGGTGGGCTCGGAAATGCCGATGGTCGCCTGGCCGTTCGTGGTAGGATTGTCCTTCACATAGGCGATGATCATATCCTGCCACTCAGAGAAATCCTTTACGATGGGATAGTCGTTCTGCTTGAGCAGATCCATGTTCAGGTAGTAGCCGGCTGCGGGATAAACGGCGTTCTCGCTGGGGTGCCCGCCAAGCCAGTAGATGTGGCCGTCGGCCTGGGTCATCAGCTTCTTCTGGGAATCGGTGTAGCAGGCGCCAAGGTTGGCGAACTGCTCAAGATAGCCTTCGATCGCGACAAACGCGCCGGCGGCATAGAAGTCGCCCGAGGCGTCGCCGGTCTCCATCATGTCGGGATAGTCGCCGCCGGCGATCAGCAGGGCGGCCTTCTGACGGACGTCGGAGCCCACGAGGAACTCGATATCCAGGTCGACCTTCGTCCTCTCGGCAAGCAGCTTGCCGACAGGCGTGTCTTTCCAAGGATCGATGGTCGTGGTAGCAGCGGTCATCCTAAGCATCTTAAGCGTTACCGGGGTTCTCTCTTCATCCGCAGCAGGCGTAGCATCCGCGGGAGCCGCAGAAGTTTCCGCCGCAGCCGTCGAGGCCACCGCGGTCGTCGCGGCAGCACCGGTGGACGAAGGCGTGGGCGACGAGCAGCCGGCCACGAGGGCCGCCAGCAACAGCGCCACGAGAATCCGAGCGAGGTTCTTTCTGTTCAGCATGGTTTTCCTCCTTTTGATGTTTCTGTATAAGAAACGCAAGCAGCATAATGCCTTTGCGGCGCTATCCCACAACCCGCCACAAAGGCATACAGCCCTTCATATCGATTTTACACGAGCTTGCCCAAAAAGTAAATAGAGAAAACGCACATTACCGCTTCGCGTAACAATTATGGATGGCATAACATGCTTTTCACTGTGGAAAATTAAAGAATGCACGACATCCGACAATTTCTCTGCCTTTCCTGATTAACTGCCTGATTAACTATAAGAACAAACGCCATCAGGTGGTATAACAAGTGCTCATAACCATCGCGCGCGCAAATCACGTTTGCTCGCCCGCGCCGTGCAAATCAGCGGCCTTGCGCCTGTGCCAGCGTCTTTTACACTTTTCTTTACCCGCATCACCCTGAACAACCTGCAAAAGTTTCTTGAGGCTGAAGGCAAAATTGAACGCCTCGCTCACATAAATAAGGGCGATATACGCGCCCACGCCGCCTACGGGAAATAAGAACCATACGAACAGTACCCTGAGCACGCAATCGAGCGTATTGAGCTGCATACAATACACCTGTTGATCCAGGCTGCGCAACATATGATCTACCATCGAATCTAGATACAGCATCGGAATCAGCGGCACGAGCGCGCGCAAAACCGACGCTACCTGTTCGTTTTTATATAGCGCCCGGGAAAGCGGCCCGGCGAAGATCATTAAGAAAAACGCTACGATAAACGAATATAGGAGCGTAATCCGAATCGCCCGCATCGCCGTGCGGCGTATCCCGTTCGTCTGCCCCAATACGCGCATTTGCGTAAGCTCCGGAACCAACATGCCGCCGAGCGCGCCCACGAGGGCTGAGGGAAACGATAAAATGGGCATGGCCATGCCCCTGACGAGGCCGTAATCCGCCAACGCATGCTCCCCGCCCGGGGCTTTGCCAAGCCTTAGCGGGGTGAGCATCTGCTCCACCGTTCCAAGCGCCGAGCGCAACCATACGCCCGCCGCGCTGGGCAAGGCGATACGGGCAATGCCGCGCAAAAGGCCGCGCGTGGCAGGCTCGCCGCGCTCGTCAACATCGATCAGGCACGCCCCAAGCATCAAGAAAAAACCAAGAGCATTTGCCGCGGCAATGCCGAATGCCACCGCAAGAATCGCATAGGAATCGCCCGGTAAAAAGCGAAGCGCGAGGATTGTCATGCCCACCCTGAGTAGCTCCTCGGTGATATGCACCATACCGTATATGCCCATTTTGCGGCGCGCGGTAAAATAGCCGCCCAGCGGCACAGACATCGCAACAAACGGCAGCCCCAGCGAAAGAATGCGCAGCGGGTAGACGGCCTGCGCATTCCCCAGCACAAGCGCCGCTTTATCCGCCAGGGTAAATAGCAACGCGCAGGCGAAAAGCCCCATGACGCCGCTCACCCTGAGGCATGTGCTCAGCACGCGCCTTAGGCTTTCGCCGTGTGCCTGCGCCTCCGCGCCCAGCCGCGTTGCGGCGATATGCATGCCGGATGTCGCCACCGTCACGGCCATGAAGTAAACCGACATCATCAATTGGTACAGCCCTACGCCCTGCGCGCCTATGCGGGCCGACAAAAACGCGCTGTAGCCCATTCCTATGCCCTGGAGAACCAGCGACGTCAACGCCATAATCGCCGTATTGCGCGCGAGCACTTTTTTTCTATCAACCATACGATACCATATGTCGGCTCGGACGCGGGCATGATCATACCTTGGACGCTCCGTCAACACGATCGTGCGGCAAAAGCCGCACATCCTTTGCCACATTTCCTTTCCGGGCGTGCGCACAAGTATCCCCGGGCCGCAAAGCGCGCGCTTTTTTACTTGAAATAACCGCATTCTGTGCTATAATCCGTGTAGTGACACCGCTTTGCACAATGGCCTTTCTGTACGTCTTTGCAAACATGATTTCATGCATATTGTAAAACGACTCGTGTTTTTGTATTCCGTCGAAACATATCATAATTAACAGTCCTCGTTTGCGCCCGGCGGGCGGCTTTTATGCGGCGCGCCGCGAAGGGGTGAATGTGTTTGGGTAAGCTGTCGGTCTACGACGTCAAAGAAGGAATGATCCTCACCGAAGCCGTCCTATCCAAGGATGGCGCGCTGACGCTCGCGGGACAACACACCGTGCTGACAGCGGCGATGATCAAAAGGCTGATCGATCATAGGGTTTCCCAGGTGCGCGTCGCCGGCGAGGACGGGCAGCGGCAGGTCATCGTACCCAAGGCGGAGCCCGTCATCACAAACGAGTTGCGCGACGAGGCGCTGGGCAACTTAGAGGATATCTTTTCCCTCGCCAAACAATCCGAGAGCGAGCATCATATGACCACGGCCGTACAGGTTGTAAAGCAGCTCGACACGGTCGTGGATCAGCTTGTCGAATCGGTCACGAAGGAAAAAAAGGCGCTCGTGAATATCGCGGAACTGAAAAGCTACGACGAATACACCTACCACCATTCGCTCAGCGTCGCGGTGCTCGCCATCGCAATCGCGCAAAACCTCGGGTTTTCCCAGCCGCAAATGAACCTTGTAGGGCGCTGCGCCATGATGCACGATATCGGCAAGACCGCAATCCCCGTCGAAATCATCAACAAGCCTTCGCGCCTTGATGCGAGGGAATTCAGCCTCGTCAAACAACACTCGGCGGAAGGTTACCAGTATTTAATGAAAGAAAAGATCGGCGACCCTAACTTCTGGCGCGCGGTGCTGTGCCACCATGAAAAGTACGACGGCACAGGCTATCCGCTCGGCCTGAAGGGCCGCGATATCCCCTTGATGAGCCGCATTATTTCAGTAGCCGACGTATACGACGCGTTGACTTCCTATCGCTCGTATCGCTCGCCCATGCAGCCCGCCGAGGCGGTGGAGCTTCTCATGGGCGAAATCGGCACGGCGTTTGATTACGACGTCGTTACCGCCCTGCTTGGCAAGTTGGAGCTTTACCCGGTGGGCAGCATCATTGAACTTTCCGATAACCGCCTGGCCGCCGTAATCGACAACGCCAACGCGATGCGGCCGATCATCCAACTATTGGATACCGGCGCGACCCTTGATTTATTCAACGACCGCAGCTGCCTAAGCCTCACCGTACGCCGCGCGTTGGAAGGCCCCTTGCTCGCGGCATCGTCCGCATAGCCCCAAGATCAGGGGCACGCCCCGACCAAACACTCGTTCAAAGAAATGCAAAAGAGAGGACGCGAGGCCCCTCTTTTGCTCGGGTTATGCTATAATCGCCTTGCCGCCAGGCCTACAATCCCCGCATGTACGCCACATAAGCCGGAAAAGCTTCTTCGGGCTGCGCAAGCTCGGCATGCCAGCGCTTCTCCCACTCGAGCGAAAATACGCCGCTATAGCCATCCTCGCGAAGCGTGCGCACGATCTTAGGGATCGGAATATCCCCCTCGCCGCAAAGGCACAGTTCCATGCCCGCGCGCCGATGGTCTTTGATGTGCATGTGGCGTATATACGGCCGCATCATGCGGTACACCGGCAAGTAGTCGTCGCCATAGGCGCGGTCGGTATGCGCGACATCCCAAAGAATGCCGAAGTTCGCATGGCCCTTCAGCGCCCCGATCACCGGGCCGAGCGTTTCTTGGGTATTGTAATCTCCGTGCGTTTCCAGCAGTACGTTCACCCGTCTATCGTGCTCGCATAGCTGAGCGATGCCCGAGGCGATCAGGTCGACGCTCTGCTCCAAAGGCTTGAGCAGCATGTCGCCGAATACTCTGATGGCGGGAATGCCCATGTCCGCGCACAGGTCCATCGCAGCGCGGCCTTCGGCAAGAGCCTCCTCCCTGTCCATGCTCGAGTCAAACTTGACCGACGTATCCAGCGAGCAGATGGAAAGCCCGCGCGCCGCTAGAAGTTCTCCGGTTTTCGCGCGGTTTTCGGCCTTAAGGAACGCAAGCTTCTCCACGCGCATTTCCCCGCCGATTCCTCTGATCTCGATCGCGTCATACCCCATCGCCGAGGCCTGCTCAAGCGCGCGTTCAAACGTCCATTCCGGACAACCCAGCGTCGAAAAGGCAAGTTTCATGGCCATACCTCCCGTATTATCAACTATGCTCGGCCCGTATGTTCGCCGCTTTCGCGGCAAGGATCGCAAAGGGGATGCAAAAACGTGTTCGATGAATTGATCGCAAGCGTCACGGATATCGGCGCACTGACAAACTCCGTAAAAGACTTTTTCACCACGATATCGGTCAGCAAGGTGGTCATGACCATCCTTGCGGTTTTTACCATCGTCGGCCTGGTCGACAAGTTGCGGGGCAATAAAAACGGCTACGGGGAAAAGTTCGAGGAGGGCTTTCACGCCATGGGCCCCCTGGCGCTGGCGGTCGTGGGCATCGTATCCCTCTCCCCCGTGCTGCTGGCTGTGCTGGCGCCGCTCGTCACGCCGCTATACTCCCTCATCGGCGCGAGCCCGGCGATGTTTCCCGCGTCGCTTCTGGCCTTGGACATGGGCGGCTACGCGCTGGCCACCCAACTGGCGGGCGCCGATGCCGCCGTGGGCAACTACGCGGGGCTGGTCGTCGCGTCGATGATGGGCATAACCGTGTGCTTCACCATCCCCTATGCCCTTACCATGATCAAAAAAGAAGATCACGGCCTGCTGGCGACCGGCATCCTCGTGGGCATCGCCACGCTACCGCTCGGGTGCCTGGCCGGAGGGCTGGCGATGAACGCCACCGGCACGCCCCTTTCGATGAAGGCATTGCTGATCAACACGTTGCCGGTCATCCTGCTGGCGGCCGTGGTGGTGATCGGCCTGATCGCCAAACGCGCTTTGATGCTCAAACTCTTCTCGGCATTCGGCAAGGGCGTAACCTTTATCGTGACGGTAAGCCCCGGCATCGCCATCTTTCAGTATCTTACGGGGCTTCGCATACCGCTGCTGAATAAAATGGTGGAATACGACGCTGCGCTGGGCGGCGTGCCGCTGGAAACCGGCCTTTTGCTCGTGGGGCTGATCGCCATCGTGCTCACCGGCGCCTTTCCGATGATCCACTTCCTCAACCGCCGCCTCGGAAAGGCGATGGAACGCCTGGGCAAGCACATCGGCATCAACCCCGAGGCCTCGACCGGCCTGCTCACGCAATTGGCCAGCAGCATACCGGTGTGGAACGTGCTCGACGGGATGAACGAGCGCGGCAAACTGCTTAACATAGCGTTCGCGGTATCCGGTTCGTTCGTATTTGGCGATGTGCTCGCCTTCGTCGGCGGGGCCAACCCCGAAATGGTGTTCCCCGTCATCCTGGCCAAGTTTGTCGGCGGCCTGTCGGCCATTTTGCTCGCACTTTGGCTGATGAACAGGCGCGAGCCCGCCACGGAGAATTCCAAGGTATAACGGATGTGTTAACCGTTCTTTCGTCAGGCGATGGCCTTGCAGCACAATACGAACAGGTGGCACGTAACGCTGTGCAGATCTTCGGCCATCTCGTAGGAATCGCATGAAAAGTGAACCGAAATATCCGCGCGCTCCATGAGCGCCCCGCCCGAAAAGCCGCTCAGGCCGATGACCGTCATGCCGACTTCCCGCGCGGCATCCAGCGCGCACACGATGTTCGGCGAGTTTCCGCTTGCGGAGATCATCACTGCGACATCGCCGGCGGAACCGAGCGCGCGCAGTTGTTCCGCGAACACGCTGTCAAAAGACAGATCGTTTCCATAGGCGAGGATCTTGGCCGCCTGCCCCGCGAGCGACATAATCTTGGGCTTCGCTTTGCCGATAAAGGCATTTTTCTCAAAATCCGCGGCGAGATGTTCCGCGGTAGCAGCGCTTCCCCCGTTGCCCATCGTAAAGATGCGCGCGCCTCGCCGATACGCGTTGTACAGCTCGTCCACCGCCGCGGAAACCGCGGCGCAGTCGGCGGCCTCCACCTTGGCAGCAAGGCCTTGGGTATAGCCCGCAATCGTACGCACAAAATCCATACAGCTTTCCTCCTCTAGCTTTGGGCACATGTCAACTATACCGCCCGGCACAGCGCGATTGCCGCCGCGCCTAGCAACGCCGCCCGATAACCCAAAGGCGTCGCGCAGATCTCCAAGTGGGGGTTACTCTGCACAAACAGTCTGTTTTGCAGGGTACGCCCAAGCGCAGCCTGAAATGTCGAAAATGCCTCCGACACCCCCCCGCCCAGTACGACTTTCGCGGGGTTGAGCACGTTGGCACACGCGGCAAGGGCAACGCCGAGATACCGCCCGGTTTCCTCCATAACGACGGCGGCCTTTGGTTCTCCCACTGCCGCTCTTTGAGCGACCTCCTTGGCGGATAATCCCTCGCCGTAGCGCTTTGCGATGCCCGGCCCCGCCGCCATCGCCTCCAAACAACCTGGCCTTCCGCACCCGCACATAAGCGCCTTGGCAGGGTCCTCCTCCACGACGATATGCCCTATCTCACCCGCATTCCCGAAGGCGCCTTTGCGCACAGCCCCATCCATAACCACCGCGCCCCCGACGCCGGTAGACACGGTGACCCACAAAAAATCCCTTTCTCCTTTGCAACATCCAAAGCGCATCTCCGCCAATGCGCACGCGTTCACATCGTTTTCAGTCGCCACGGGCAATGAGAAAGCATCCCTTAGGATGGACGCCACCGGAATGTTTTCAATCCCTGAAAATGGAGCGTAAAGCCACACGCCGGCCTCCGAATCCGCAAGGCCGGGTATGTTTACGCCCACGGCGCGTACCGCCTCGCCGTGCATGGCCTGGAGCGCGCAGTCGATCACCAAATCCATGAGCCCGTGCGCATCCGCGCCCTGAAGAACTTCCGCGCGCGCCGTCCTGCCCACAATGCCGTTTTCATCCACTACGCCACATAAAACCTTGCTCCCGCCGATATCGACCGCCAAAACCTTGTCCATCCGCACCTCCGGCGCGCCCGGCGCCAGCTTGTTTTGCCCTCATCATAATACCGCTCATCGGGGTTGTCAAACGATACCGCGCACCGTATCTTTAGAGAATAAGGCCTGCTACGGTATTGCCGTAGCAGGCCTTTGGTTATGTGGCGATTGTGGGCATTAGCTCGCGAGGAACTCATCGACCTGCGTCTGGATATGCTCGAGGATCTTATCCAGGCCGGCGTCCTTCTGCTTCTGGATGTACTGCTCGATCGCCGCGTCAAGGTCGTCCACGAGGCCGTACTCGATCAGCGCGCCAAACTCGATGTACAGCGCGTCGCGGGTAGCGATCTCGTTCTTGATCGCGTCGGTGTTCGGCACGAAGCCGGCGAGCTGGGCGACTACGTTCTGCGGCTTTGCCATGAACTCGTCGTTCAGCTTCCACGATTCAGCCGTGCGCATCGCGGTCGGCTGCATGTGGCCTATGCGCCAGAATCCCCATTGGCTGTTCCACTCCATCCAGTTGGTGGTGGTGTTGTCCATGCCCTCGGGGAACAGAAGCTGGCCGGTGGCCTCGTCCTTGATGTAGGTCACGCCTTCGATTCCGTACAGAACGGCGTTGTAGAATTCCTGATCCGTCCACAGAAGATCGAGGAACATCAGCGTGCGCTCGGGGTTCTTCGCGTTTTTGTTGATGGCGTTCAGGTTGTTAACGGGGTTCTTGTTGGCGAAGTACCCATCCGGATACAGCAGTGCATAGTGCTTGTTGGGCTTGAGGTAATCGTCGTTGGCCACGATGTACTCGTACATCGCATGGCCGGAGTACTTGTGCGTGCGGCCAAGGGTATCGTGCGCGGTCTTGTTGGTGTAAGCGTCGCGCGGGAAGATTCCCTCGTCAACCCACTTCTTCGCCCACATGCCGGCCTCGCGGAACAGCTCGGTCTGCTCCTCGGGGATGAGCTTGGCGGTGGGGTCGGTCAGGTCGTAGGTGAGGTAGTGGAAATCCCACTTGCACAGGTTGTACTTGGGCTGAAGCATGGACACGACGTCGTAGTCGCCCACGGCTTCAAAGAGATGGTGCTCGCTCGTGGGGTTGAGCTCCTTGGCCTTTTGCAAGAAGGCATCGACGTCTTCCATGGTGGAAATCGTGCTCTCATCCCATTCGACCGTGTTCTCGATCCACTCGTCGTCCCAAGTAAACCAGGGGCGCGGGTTGAACAGAGGCGTCCACGGTACGCAGTACATTCCGTCGCCTACGAACGTGGATTTGAGCATGCCGGTTTCTTCCATGTACTTGTAGTACTCGGGCATGTACACGGGAGCCAGGTCCTTAAGATCCAGGTAGGCGCCCTTGTTAACCAGCGTGTTGTAGGCCATCCAGTCGCCGTCGAAGTTCAGGTCGAAGTCGTCGCCGGAGCTGATCTGCAGTTGCAATTTCTGCACGTACTCGTCGCCCCAGGGGTAGAAGGTGATCTGGAAATCGGCGTTGAGGCGGTCGCCTGCGACCTGCGAAACGTTCTTCCAGACATCTTCCTGCGCGGAGTAGCCGGGGCCGCCGAACACGAACTTGAGCAGCGCTCTGTCAAGATCGGATTTCGCGGGCTCGGCCGCTCCGCCGGTGGCCGCCGTCTTCGCGGCATCGGCCGATTGGGCGGGGGCGCTCGTGCCGGCTGCGGGCGATTGTCCGCCGCCGCCGCAAGCCGCGGCCACCATGACCACGACCAGCAGCACGATGAAAAGTCGAATGCGGTTCTTCATAATTCTCCTCCTTTTCTCTTATGGGGTATCCGGAAGCACCCTTGGGCGTTTCCGAAAATGAAATCAAGTGATGTTAGCCCTTGACGGCGCCGACCATGATGCCCTTGACGAAATACTTCTGGATGAAGGGATACACAATGATAATCGGGCCGACGGTGATCATGGCGGTGGCCGTCTTCACGCCTTCGCCGGGTAGGTTGTCAAACAGCTCGATCATGCCCGATGCATAGGTGTTGCTCTTTAAGAACTGCACCTGCGATACAATGGAGCGGAGGATCAGCTGCAAAGAGAAGTATTCGGGCAAGTCGTTAAGCATCATGGAGTTAAACCATTCGTTCCAGTAGTTGATCGATATAAACAGCGCCACCGTGGCGATGACGGGCTTGGAGAGCGGCAGGATGATCTGCGCGAAGATGCGCAGCTGCCCCGCGCCGTCGATCGTCGCCGATTCGGCCATTTCGTCGGGAATCCCGGCGTAGTAGTTGCGAATCAGGTAGATGTTAAAGGGGCTGACGAGCATCGGCAAAATCATCGTCCAAATGTTGTTGCGCAAGTGCAGCATCTTCGTCATGATGTAATACCACGACACCATGCCGCCGTTGAGCACCATGGTAATGATGATGTAGACCTGAAAGATTCTGCGGTATTTCACCGATTTCGCCGCCAGTGGATAACCGGCCAGCGAGCATACGATCAAGTGCCCGATCGTGCCGACGACCGTAACGATGGTGGTGACTCGGTAGCCGCTGGCGATGCGGCCGGGGAACATGAACAAAATCTCATACGCATAGGTGGAAAACGTCGTAGGGATGATCTGATAGCCGTACTTGCGGATATCCGCCTCGAGCATAAACGAACCGCCCAGCATCAGCAGAAAGGGTGTGATGCACAGCACGCCGAACGCAATGCAGATCAAGTAGATCAACGCGGTGAAAAAACGGTTGTCGCGCACGATGTGCGTAGGCCTCATAACAGTTTTTGCCGTCATCTTTTGCGCACCTCCTAAAACAGCGACGCGCCGTCTTCATACCTGCGCGCGATCGTATTGCTGGTAACCAGGATGATGCCCGCGATGACGGACTGCACGAAACTCGCAGCGCCGGCCATCGTAAAGTCGCCCATCCTGCGAAGATAGCGATAGATAAAGGTATCAAGGACGTCCATCGTGGGGAACAAAAGCGCGTTGTCGCCGACGATCGCATAGAAGAAGCCGAAGTCGTTGTTCATAATGCGGCCCAGCGCCAGGAGCGACATGGTGATGATCGTGGGGCGAATCAGCGGCAGCGTTACATACCAGATGCGCTGGAAGCGCTTAGCGCCGTCGATCTCCGCAGCCTCGTATAACGTGCCGTCGATGCTGGAAATCGTGGCCAGGTAGATGACGGAGTTATAGCCTGCCGATTTCCATATGTGAATGCACGTCATGATCACCCGCCAATATTGCGGCGACTCATACCAGTGGATCGTCGGGAGACCCAACGTTCTGAGAAGGCCGTTGACCATGCCGGTTTCATCGCTGAAAAGCTGATAGACAAATACGCTGATGATGATCGTTGAGATAAAGTGCGGAAGCAGCGTGAAGGACTGCACCACGCGCTTAACCGAAGAAATGTAAAGCTCGTTGAGCAGCAGCGCCAGCGATATGGCAGATATTGTGCCAAATACGATAAAAAGGGCGTTCATAATCAGCGTGTTACCCACCGCTCTGAACGTTCCCTCGTTTTTGAACAAAAATATGAAGTTGCCGTACCATGGAGTTTGAAAGGGACTGCCAAAGATGCCTTGGCCAAAGTCAAAGTCTTTAAAGACCAGTACAAGGCCGAAAAGAGGCATGTAATTGAATAGAAACAGAAGTACACATGCGGGCAAAAGCATAACATAGAGCGACTTATTCTTCCAAAGTTCGTAAAGCACACCTACTATGCCTTTGCGCCGGCTCATCGGTACCGGCGCAACAGCGCGCGTTGCGTTTTGCGACACGTGAAAGCCCACCTCCACCTCAAAATCTCTGTGTGAAAATCAAGTTATAAATTAAGCGCCCCCATCATAGCATTCGGGTTTACAAATGTCAAATCGAAAGTTTCATCTCTCTTTTCCCCATCTTTACCTAACGCACACAATATAAATATGTAGTATAATACAGTCAATACCAAAAAGTACGCAAAAAGTTGAACGGGAGGCGCAGCCGACGGCGTGAATGTTCAAAAAGATATGACACAGGGATCACCCATGGGCGTCATCATACGATATGCGCTGCCGCTATTGGCGGGCAATTTACTTCAGCAGGCCTATAACGTTACGGATACGATCGTCGTTGGCCGGTTTGCCGGCAAGGAAGCGCTCGCCGCCGTCGGCTCTTCGTTTGCCGTCGTGCTCGTCGCCTATTCCATCATCATCGGCCTGTGCATGGGCGCAGGCGTAGTCATATCGCGCCACTACGGCGCGGGGGACACCGAGCGCCTTCAGGCTACTGTCGCCACAACGGCAGCATTTCTCGGGATCGTCGCCGCCGCTTTAACAGTAGCCGCACAATTTTTCGTGCCCGCTTTGTTGTCGGTCTACCGCATGCCGCCCGAGATACGGCCGGATGCGGAGGCATACCTGCGCATCCTATTTGCCGGCCTTATGTTTACATGCCTTTACAACGCAGCCGCCTTTCTGTTGCGCGCAGTCGGCAATTCGCACGCGCCCTTGCTCTTCCTGGCGATTTCCATGCTGGTGAATATCGCCTTGGATCTCTTATTCGTATTGGGCTTTGGCATGGCAGCGCGCGGTGTGGCCATCGCAACGGTCATCGCACAAGCGGTTTCCGCGCTATGCGCCGCGGGATATGCGCGCAAAAAGCTTAGCTTCTTGCGCGAGATGAGCTGGAGGCCACGCTTTGATCGGGATATTTTCTTTCCCGTCGCGCGCTATAGCATCCTGACGTGCCTGCAGCAATCCATCATGAACTTCGGCGGTCTGCTCGTGCAGGGGCTCATCAATTCCTTCGGGGTCGCGGCCATGGCGGCTTTTGCCGCCTGCGGCAAGATCGACGCGTTCATCCACCTGCCCGTACAGGATTTCGGCGGCGCGCTGATGACCTATATCGCCCAAAACATGGGGGCGCAAAAGCAAAGCCGCGTCCGCGAAGGCGTTCGCTTTACAGTTTTCGCCGTGCTGGGGTATTGCATCCTGGTTTCCGCCGTCGTGCTGCTGCTGCGCGGCGCGCTGCTGCGCATCTTTATTGCACCGGGCGAAACCCAAGTGCTGGCCGTCGGCGCGCGCTACCTTTCCATCGTCGCCTGCTTTTACGTTTTGATCGGCATGCTGGCGATCTTTTACGGCTACTTCAGGGGCATAGGCATGCCGCATGTGTCGCTCATCCTATCCGTCGTATCTCTGGGCACGCGCGTAGCTATCGCCTACGCCCTCGCTGCGGCGACCGGCAGCGTAGACGGCGTGTGGTGGGCCATTCCCCTGGGCTGGGCGCTTGCCGATATCGCGGGTCTGGTGATTTACCGGGCCACGAGGCCCAAGAAATCGATCGCGGAATATCCCGCGCCGGAAGTCTCCGAAAAAGAGCTTGAAGAGTTCTAGATCCGTCAACATAAGCGCAACGCACCCGTAAACAGCCGCCTTTTGCCGTTGGTTTCCTACGAAAAATTCTACGCATCGCAAGAAAGGTCATAATGTTAGCTATTTCTAACACTACGGGCCATTCTACGATGCGCGCAAAATGGCAGCGCATATACAAGCGAAGCTCTAGGTAAGCGCTGATCAAAGCGTACGGAGAGCCTTGGGCGACCAAAGGACATGATGCCCTTTTGAATCCCCATCCCGGGAATGCCTGCGCACAGGCTTTCTGGGTGAGAGTTCTTGCCCAGCTTCTTCAAGAAGCTGGCCGCCGGAGGCTTTCGTCGCTCTTTTCCTTATATTCGACGCTTGCCTAGCTCGAAGAGCGCATCTCCACCGTGAAGAAGATCTTCGTCTTCTCATGCCCGTCGATATTCGCATCGGAAAACGAGGGCGTCGCAACAAGATCGCCCGGCGCCACATAGCCTCGGGCAATCGCCAACGCCTTGACGGCTTGATTGACCGCGCTTGCGCCCACCGCCTCCATATGCACAACCCTATCTTCCTTCAGCCGAGCCGCCAGCGCCCCGGCCACCTTGCCAGGAGCGGACGCGCCCGAAACGCGCAGAATCATGCGCTCCCCTTCTCCATTTAATCGATTTTGCAATTTTCCATGGCGGCGCGCGCGGCCTCCTGCTCGGCCACCTTTTTGCTCGCGCCCGAACCTTCGCCAATCACCCTGCCGTCCCACAAAACCTCGGCGGTGAAGATGCGCCTGTGCGGCGGGCCATCTTCTCTGGCGATGCGGTAGCAGGGGGTCGTTCCGCCGTTGAGCTGCAGCTTTTCCTGCAGCTCCGTCTTATGATCGCGTGCCGACTGCTCGGGCGCGACGGGCAATAGGCGGGCGGTTACGCCCCTAGCCGCCTCCAGCCCGCCGTCTAAATACACTGCGCCCAGCACGGCTTCCATGGCATCGGCAAGTATGGCGGGCTTGTCTCTGCCGCCCGTCATGTCCTCGCCGTGCCCCAACAACAAATAGCCGCCCAACCCTATGCCCCGGGCGGCAACGCAAAGCGCGGCCTCGTTTACGCTCCGCGCCCGCAACCGGGACAACTGCCCTTCCGCCATGCGTAGGTTTTCGCGATACAGCCTTTCGCTCATAGTCAGTTGGAGCACCGCATCGCCTAAAAACTCCAGCCGCTGGTTGTGCTCTCCGCCGTTTTCTCCCGCGTGGGAAGGGTGCGTAAGCGCCAGCTTCGCAAGCTGCGCATCGCGAAACGCATAGCCGAGCGCGCGCTCTAGGTCCTTCACGGATCAGGCTTTGTCCCTGAGGTAGTTGACGATGTCGCCCACGGTGCGCAGCGTCAGCATGTCCTCGTCGGGGATTTGGATGTCGAACTCCTGCTCCACTTCCATGATCATCGCAACGACATCCAGCGAATCGGCCTTTAGATCCTCGATGAGCCGCGATTCAGCGGTAACGGTGCTAAGGTCGATGTTGAGCTGGTCTGCAATGGCGGCGGCAACTTTTTCATACATGGGTATCCCTCCTGCATGGTACGGTTTATTTATCCTGGGGCAACATGCCCTCGAGCTCGCCTGTGATCGTCTCTACGACATTGCCGGCGATCATGCGCACCGCCTGGCCGATCGCGCAAGAATACGCGCGGGCGTTGGAAGAGCCGTGCGCCTTGATCAACACGCCCTTTACCCCCAGCAGCGGAGCTCCGCCGTATTCGGTATAGTCCATCCGCGCCTTAAACTGCCCAAGCCCCGGTTTTAGCGCGGCGGCGGCCAGCTTGGAAACCGTCGTGCGCATGAGCACATCCTTGAGCATTTTCATCAGCGCCATGGCCGTGCCTTCCGTGTGCTTGAGAATCACGTTGCCGACAAAGCCGTCGCATACCACCACATCCGCCGCTCCCGCCATGATATCGCGCGCCTCGATATTGCCCTGGAAGTTGATCATGGGCATTTGCCGAAGCAGAGGGAATGTGGCCTTGGTAAGCTCGTTGCCCTTTTCGTCTTCATCGCCGACGTTCACAAGCTTCACCCGTGGCGAGGCGACCCCCATGACGGATTTCATGTACACCGAACCCATCAGCGCAAATTGCGCCAGATATTCGGGCTTGCAGTCGGCATTGGCCCCGCAATCGATCAGCAGCCACGGATCTTGGGTCGAGGGCAGTACCGGCGCGAGCGCCGGCCGCTGTATGCCGCGAATCCTGCCCACGCGAAATACCCCTCCGGACAACAGCGCACCGGTAGAGCCTGCCGAAACCATGCCCTGGCAATCCCCGCGCTTCACCATATCCAGCGCATGTACGAGGGACGAATTCAGCTTTCTGCGAACCGCAAGGGTGGGAGAATCGTGGTTGGTGATCACATCGGGGGCATGGTCTATGGTAATCCTCGCCTGGTCCTTGCCTGTAAAGTGGGCTTCAATAGCCTCTCGCGGGCCGCAAAGCACCAAATGGAGATTTCCCTGTGCGGCAAGCGCCTGCTCGCAGCCGCTCAAAACGGCCTCGGGAGCATGGTCGCCGCCCATAACGTCGATCGCGATGCGCGTCATGCCAATCGCCTCCAATAATACCAGCTCATAGTAACAAAGCTTGGGATGTTTTGCAAGAAGCGGCAGAGTCAAATGCATTTGCGTCAAAACCACGCTTGACGGCGCTACATCCTTCCTTTACACTTCACCACATAAACGCAAATCGACTAGGAGGCGCTTGCATGACGATAGGCAATATCAAAGGGCTGGGACATATCGGCATGTGGGTTTCCAACCTGGAAAAATCGCTGGATTTCTATCAAAGGCTGGGGTTCCGTTTGGACGCGCAGGAAAATTTGGATATGCGGCTGGCGTTTCTCAGCTTAGGTTCCTGCGCCATAGAACTGATGGAGCGGCCCGCAAATACCAACGAGGAGCTTACATCGGGTGTCATCGAGCACATCGCGCTGGAAGTTGACGACATCGACCTGGCCGTTGCAAGCGCGTGCAAGCACGGTATTTGCGTGGATGCCTCCAAAGTAATGACGATGCATGCCCTGGGCGGCATCAAGAACGTCTTTTTCCAGGGGCCGGATGGAGAAGGCCTAGAATTTTTTCAATTTATACGAAAATAGGCGGCGGCACATGCATTGACAAAATGCCTCAGGCAGCGTATGATGGGCGCACTGGGAGGCTGTTGCGATGTTGACTTTCACAAACAGCACGGTAGTACGCACATAGCGCATGTTCCGAAGGTATCGGGGCATGTGCCGCTTGGCGTCTGCCCGATGCGCGCATGATCAGCCGGGGCAAACGCCTCGGCTTTGTTATGAGCGCAAAGGAGGACGATAGCATGCCCGGCAGGCAAGCGGTTCTAGTCGATGGATGTTCGCATTTCATGGTCGCCACCTTTAAAACGGGCGCAGACTGGGCGAAAACGTTTTTTTGCGCCGCATATGTTCGTTTCAAGGCCTGAGGGCTATACGATATTGAGGAGGGAACCCCATGACCGATATCCGCTTTGAAAAGAACCCAAACCCAAAGGCCAAGCCCTCGGATGAGAGCAAGTTGGGCTTTGGCAGGCTGTTTACCGACCATATGTTCATGATGGATTACGACGACGAAAAGGGCTGGTACGACCCGCGCATCGTACCATACGGCCCCTTGTCGCTCGACCCGGCGACGACCTCGCTGCACTACGGGCAAGAGATCTTCGAAGGGCTGAAGGCCTACCGCAATAAGGACGACGAGATTCTTTTGTTCCGCCCGTCCGACAACATGCGCCGCATGAGCGATTCAGCCGAGCGCCTGTGCATGCCCAGGCTCGACGAGGGCCTCGCGCTTGCCGGCCTTAAAAAGCTTGTTGAAATCGAAAAGGGGTGGATCCCGCGCAACGAGGGCACGTCGCTGTACATTCGCCCCACAATGATCTCCACCGATGCTTTTTTAGGCGTAAAGCCTTCAAAAACCTATCTGTTTTTCATTATCCTCTCGCCGGTGGGTTCCTATTACGCCGAAGGCCTTAAGCCCATTTCGATCTGGGTGGAGGACGAGTACGTGCGCGCGGTGCGCGGCGGCATCGGCTTTACCAAGGCGGCCGCCAACTACGCGGCATCTCTGTATGGCGCGGTGATGGCGGAAAAGAAGGGCTACGCGCAAGTGCTGTGGCTCGACGCGCTGGAGCGCAAATATGTAGATGAAGTCGGCTCCATGAACATGTTCTTTATCATCGACGGCAAGTTGTGCACCGCGCCCCTCACCGGCTCGATTCTCGACGGAATCACGCGCCGCTCGGTGATTGAGCTGGCAAAGGAAATGGGCATGCCGGTGCAGGAGCGCCAGATTCCGATCCAGGAGATCTTCGACGGCGCCGCAAACGGCAAGCTTGAGGAGGCGTTCGGCTCGGGCACCGCGGCCGTCATCTCCCCCGTAGGCGCACTGCACTGGAATGGCAAGGATATCGTCATCAGCAATGGACAGATCGGCGAAAAGACGCGCAAGCTGTACGACACGCTCGTGGGCATCCAATACGGGCGCGTCGCGGATACGCACGGTTGGAGCGTCAATTTATAGTTTTTTCGATATAGGTACGGCGATCCCCGCATATAACCGCATACGCACCCCACCTCTTTTCGCCGCATACATTGGCTGAGAGGTGGGTTCTTTGGATATGCTTTTGATCGCGCTCGCCGTGAGCGTTGATGGTATGCTCGCGGGCTTCGCCCTGGGGCTTCGCCGGGTGAAGATCCCCTTTAGGCTATTGCTGGTAATCTCATTCACCGCTTTTGTGTGCGTATATATCTCCATGTCGCTCGTCAAGGCTTTCCTTGCCGAATCCATGGGCGGCCTGACGGGTTGGATCGGCGGAACCGTGCTGGTGGCCGTAGGTCTATTCTCTCTTAAGTCGGACGGGAAGGCCCGAGAAGAGGCAAGGCTGTGCAGCCTTCCCGAAGCTGTGGCGGTAGGTCTGAGCGTTGCGGCCGATGCGTCGCTTGTTGCCGCATCTCTGGCGCTGGACGGCGCGCCGCCTCTGCCCGTCGCCCTGTTGATGGCCGCCACGCACTTTGTGCTGGTATGGGGGGGCAATCTGGCCGGGCAAAAGGGCATAAAGCTTCGCGGCCTCGCGCTGCGCCTGGTTCCGGCGGGCATCCTAATTCTTCTGGGCATCTTGCGGCTGCCCATCGTGCCCATATAACTCGTCGGGCCGCACTACGCTCTGAACCGC
>JAVBNW010000008.1:0-48210 GCA_031551255.1 Eubacteriales bacterium
CGCATTGGTAGAGCTGAACCATCTGTTTTCGAAATTCTTCCGTGTATTCTCGCCGTGGACGCTTTCCTGACATGGATTCCCCCTCCTTCTTTACTTTACCACTCCTCTTCTTTTCTGCCTCTCTTAATGTAGCCGATCCAGTTCTTCTAAATTCCACAAGACGCCTCAGCGTCTTGTGGAAACAGGAGGGGCCACAAAGCGGACATAGCCCCGACGTCGCAACATCGGGGCTATGAAGCGCAGTGGTACCCCGACGTCACTCAAAACCGCTGAAGCGATTTTGAGGAGTAAGAAGAACGACGGGGCTAGGATGCGGGAGCGCGCGGTCTTCGTCGGTCTTACTCCTCAAAAGCACCGCAGTGATTTTGAGGAAGAGGAGGGGCCACGAAGCGGACATACCCCGATGACACCGCAGTGTTATCGGGGTATGTAGCGGAGTGCGACCCGACGAGCTCCCACTCATTCACTACCAAATCGACGATTTGATCTGCGGTCTCCTCCCAATACGGCATGAGATGCCCTTCATACTTATGGTAAATAAAGTTGCTTTGATACACCTCGAACCCGCCTTTGCGCCATTCCGCCCGGCCGGCAAGATAGCCCGTGCATCCGTTCGTGTATCCATTCAAAAAGAAGAGGGAATTGTGTGTGCGGATCTGCGCGTCCAATGCGAGTTCGCAGAAGATTTCCTCCGCGAGCCCGCAAAAGCATCCCTCGTTGATCTTAAAAAAGCTAATCTCGGCGGGTCGGGATTGGACTCTCTCCCCTTTGCTCCGCAAGTCTTCACAAGCTTTCAGCCATTCTTGAACCTCCGCGCCGGAAGAGCCGTTCGCAACCCTTTCGGCTTCCTCTTTTGAAGGAATGTCGGAATGAAAGGTCATATTTTTTGAAAACATCCGGATATCATATACATCCGTCAACGCAAAGCTGAGGCGCTTCGCGGCAGCGATAAAAATGCCCGCGATTCTGTGCAGGTCGTCAAGATTGCCTCCGCCTACCGCGGCTACGCCGGCGGGCTTTATGTTGCCCGCCGCGCCCTGCAAGACGACGATGGGGCACCCGAAAAAGGCCGTAAGCTCCTCGCGGGCGAGTCCAAAGTAATCGCTGGAGATCTTAAAATTTTGCCACATGAGAACGTTCGCGTGGGCGACAACCCTCGTAACCACCGCGATGGGCTTGCCGGTGTTTGCGTCGGCAACCATCAGCGCCCCAAGGCGGTTGTCGGTAATGGAGCATCCGTCCCGCCGGTTCTCTCCAATATCTGCCGTCGTCAGCGCCCAAGCGACCTTGCACGGCAATACGTTTGTCTTCGCGTTCTCAACGCATTCGATGATCTTCTCGCATAGGAAGCTAAAATACCTCTCCCCGTTTTGCGCATATCGCGTCGGCTCCGGAGCGGAATGCGTGTGCGAAAAATTGAGCATGACGTGGGCGGTATCGGCGCCTAGGCAGGCTGCCACGCTTAAGCGTAGCGTGTCGGCAAGGCGGACGGTTAGCCCCAGGTTATCGATGGCAACCAGGCAGAAGGTTTCGCCATCCCTTTGAAACAACAGCGCCTGCGCAAAAAGATGGTGAAGCACCCCCTGTGAGACAGGATCGGGCCGGTAACAGCCGATAAGAGCCGTTGGGAAATCGGGCGTGATGTCGATCTGCGAGCATGCCGCCTCGCAAACGCCGCTTTGTTTCATTGCGCTTTCTCCTTGAATGCCCATGATGTCATTTAAACCATATGCAAAATGAAAATCCCCGCGGCGCCAAGCGCCGCGGGGAACGGATACATGGCCTATTTTAGGTTTTCGGGGTTGAGTACGTGCAAATCTTCGGGGATGAATACGCCGTCTTTGCGGATCAGCTCGCCGTCGAAGAACATCTCGCCGCCGCCGTATTCCTTGGTTTGAATCATCACCATATCCCAGTGCAGCGCAGACGAGTTTCCGTTGGGCGCCTCGTCGTAGCAATTGCCCGGGGTAAAGTGGAACGAGCCGGCGATCTTCTCGTCGAACAGCGTGTCCTTCATCGGAAACGTAATGTAGGGGTTGACGCCGATCGCGAACTCGCCTACATAGCGCGAGCCCTCGTCTCTGTCGAGGATCTCGTTGAGCTTGTCCGTCAGATTCGAGGTTGCTTGCACGATCTTGCCGTCTTTAAATGTAAGCGATATGTTCTCAAACGTATCGCCGTCGTGCAGCGAAGGGGTGTTGAAGGTAACGGTTCCGTTCACCGAGTCCCTGACGGGCGCGGTGAAGATCTCACCGTCGGGGATGTTCATTTCTCCCGCGCACTTCACCGCCGGAATGCCCTTGATCGAAAAGGTAAAGTCGGTGCCGGGGCCGGCGATGCGCACGTTGTCGGTCTTCTCCATGCGTGCCTTAAGCGCATCCATGGCCCTGTCCATCTTGCCGTAATCAAGGCAGCATACCTTAAAGTAATAGTCTTCAAACGCTTCGGTCGACATGCCCGCCGCCTGCGCCATGGATGGCGTGGGATAACGCAGCACCACCCAGCGCGTCGACGGCACGCGAATTTTCGAATGCACCTTCTGGCCGTAATGCTTGGAGTACACCTTCATCTTATCGCTCGGCACGTCGGAAAGCTCGGTGGCGTTGTCCCCGGCGCGCACGCCGATGTAGCACTTGACGCCCTTCATAAAGGCGGCGTCTTGCTCGCTCCAAAAATCGGCCTGTTCCGGGGAAATACCCATGAGCATCGCGCGGGTCACCGAGGCGTCGCGCAACCATACATAGGGGTAACCGCCCGCTTTGTAGGCTTCGGCAATCAGTTCGCCGACGAATTCGGTTTCAAGCCCCGTATTTTCAATCAGCACCCTTTCGCCCTTTTGAAGCCTTACGGAATAGTTGATCAGGTTGTGCGCCAGTTGAGTAAGCCGTGGATCCTTCATAGTTTTTCCTCCTCAAAACCGCGTTTCTCCGCGATAAAATAGAGCGGCCTAGCCTTTACATCCTCAAATATGCGGCCGATATACGCCCCCAGCAGAGCGATGCCCAGCAGGATCAAGCCCCCCATGGCGATAATGGACGCAATGATGCCCTGCGTTCCAAGAGCGCCCGCCCCCAGCAGGAAAGCGATCAACAAACCCAACCACCAGCAAAGGCCGCCCAGCGCGAACACAGATCCCACAATGCCCACCAGGGCGATGGGCCTTGACGAGAACGAAAAAATCCCGTCCGCCGCGAGCCTGAGCATTTTTTTGAGCGTATACTTCGTTTCGCCCGCAAAGCGCTCTTCCCTGACAAACTCTACGGGCGTCTGGCGAAAGCCAACCCAGGCGATCATGCCGCGCAGATAGCGGCTGTGCTCGGGCATGGTTTTGAGCGCATTGATCACCACGCGGTCGATCAAGCGAAAGTCGCTGGTATCCTTGGGGATGGGAAAGCCGGATACGGCGGTGACGAGCCGGTAGTAAGCCGATGCCGTAAGCTTTTTTAGGAACGATTCTCCCTTGCGCTTGATGCGCTTTCCGTAGACCACCTGGTAGCCCTCGCGCCACTTCTCGAGCATTTGGGGCAAAAGCTCGGGAGGATCTTGAAGATCGGCATCGATAATAAAGGCGCAATCCCCGCGCGCGTGATCGAGCCCCGCCGTAAGCGCGATCATCTGCCCTGCGTTGCGGGCGACGGAGAGCAGGCGCACATGAGCGTCCACCGCCTGCAGTTCCCTCGCGATTTCCATCGTGCGGTCGGCGCTTGCGTCATCCACAAAGATCAGCTCGTAATCGCAGTTGGCCGCTTGGCATACTGCCGTAAGGCGTCTATATGTCTCGGAAAGCACTTCCTGTTCGTTATACATGGGAACGATCACCGACAGCAACATGCTCTCACCCCTTGTCCTTGTGTAGCATACCCGTTTCTTCATGCAAAGTAAAGGAATTTTCCACCATGGCGTTCGCATACTGACCCCTGAAAAGCTTATACACAAGTTGGCATCGCGGCTTTTCTATGGTATACTGAACTTATTCATTTGCCTTTCTAAAAACATTTTCTGCATTCTGGTTCGAGGAGACGTGTCATGTCGCTGGACATTTTTCGCGAAATCTACAAAAACTTGCAGTTCCCCGTGATTGTATGCGAAAAAAATGATGAAATGACCATTCTATTCGCCAACATAAGCGCCGTCATTTTGCTCGCCCCATCCTTATCGACGTCTCACAGCGTATCCGCCATGCAAGGATTGCCGCTTGGGCAATTGTTCAAGTTCCATAGCGAAGACGAGCGGCAGACTATGTTGCGGGCGTTGTTCAGCGCGGGGCGTCTGCAATGGTATCCCACGACGGTCATGCTCGAGGGCGGGGCCATATCGCAGTTCTTTGTCTCCGCGAACGTCGTGGCGCACGATGGGCGGGATTACTGCTTGCTGTATATTTTGCGCGAAAAGAGCGGCTATGGCGAAGCGGGCAGCATCAACGACGTTATCTTTTCCATCCTGGATGCATCCTATCACTCAAGCGACGTCGATGCATCTATCGAATCCATTTTGTCCATCATCGGCAACTATATCGGCGTTAGCCGCGCATATGTGTTTGAAGATTCGCAAAACCGCAACACATACGAGTGGTGCGCTCCCGGCATTGCTCCTACGCGCGAAGATCTTAAAAATCTGCGCATGGCGCATTGCAAGCACAGTGCCGCCTATAGCGAATCCGGAGCATATATCAGCGATGACATCCGCAACCTACCCGATGCCGATCGCCTGATCCTCTCCTCGGATGACATCAAGGCGCTGGCCATATTACCCCTTTATCACGCGAACGTTCCGTTCGGCTATATCGGTTTTGACGACTGCGCGGTCTGCCGGGCGTGGGGTTTTCAAGATTTTCAAATCATGCGCAGCATCGCAAGCGTCATATCCTCATTGATCGACCGCCGAAACGCTGAAAAAGAAGCAAAGCGCAGCCTGGAGATTCTACAGACGATTACGGACAACACCGATTCCATTATCTATGTCAGCGACCTTGCGACTTACGAACTAAAATTTATCAACCGAACCTTGGCTAAGGCCTTTCATCTCGATCCGAGCGACATCATCGGAAAAAAGTGCTGGCAGGTTTTGCAAAAGGATATGCAAGGCCCCTGCCACTTTTGCCCCGTCCCCTACCTGCTGAATGAAAATAGCGCGGGCAATGATTACGAATGGGAATTTCAAAACACGGTTACAGGCCGATGGTTCTGGTCGAAAGATGCGATCATAGATTGGATCGACGGCACGCGCATGCATATGGAAACCTCAGTAGACATCACCTATCGCAAGGACTATGAAGAGCAGCTGCGTCAATTCGCCACCATAGATTCGCTAACAGGCATCCACAACAGAGAATACGGCTATGCGGCGCTGCAGGATGCGCATAGCAGCGTTTGCTTCTCCGGCAAGACATATAGCCTGTGCTTTATCGATTTGGATGGGCTCAAGGCCGTGAACGATCGCTACGGCCACCAAATGGGAGACGATATGATCAAGCGGGCCGTCACGGCCATCCGCGCCTTCATCCGCCCCTCCGATATGTTGTGCCGCTGGGGCGGCGACGAGTTCCTCGTGCTGTTCGATTGCGATGCGGGCGCCGCCGAGTCGGTGATGCTCGATATAATAAAGGATCTTGATGCGACCAACCAAACCGGCGGGCTTGCCTATACGCTTTCCCTAAGCTTCGGCATCGCCGGTTTGTCTGCCGATACAACCGTAGATGCCGTTGTCACCGCCGCAGATGGCGTCATGTACGAAAACAAAATGTCGAAACGGTAACGCGATATCTTGCCGTTACCGCGCAAAAAGGCGCCCGCGCTTACAAAAGCGCGGCGCCTCTAGTCGACGGCGAAGCCAGCAAAGGAAAACTGCCGAAAATTACACAAGGTATGCCTTTCCCGGAGGCCTCTGGGCGATGACGGGTTGCTTTCTTTCTCCATGTTAAAAGCAATCCGGCATGTATGAGTCATGTCAAGGATCCGCACTTCTCAGTGACAAGCTAAAGAGTGTGCAGAACTATCGTCCATCGGCCGGGCGCATCGCATCGATCGCCACAAGACTGCGGGCCTTATAGTCGCACAGCGTTTCGATTCCATATTCCCGGGCCAGCTCGCGTACCGAAGCCTCGCCCCGGCCGGAGAGCATGAGCCAATGCTCCCGCTCGTATACATCTACGGATATTTCCGGATGCTCGCGAGATAGTTTGGCAATCTTGTCGGCATTGAAGTTGCGATGGCAAAGCACCCTGTCCATATCAAATCGCAGTTCAAAAGCGGCGGCCGGCCCTGCCACGTGATATGCGCGTTCGTGGCCGTCGATATCCACAAGGGTACAGTCCGGAAACCGCGTGCAACTGACGACGGCGTAGTGGTGGTTGAGCGCATGCGCCCTTAGGGATACGCCCGCCGAATACTCGCTCGGCCATAGGATGAGCTCGGCGCCCTGCCGCGCCATCTCTTCCCACATGCCGGAGAAGTTGACGTCGAAGCAGATGGCAAGGCCCACTTTGCCCACATCGGTTTCGATAACCTTCGCCGCGCGTCCGGGCGTGGCCGGAGGTTGCTTATCAAATTCGCCCCAGTAGGGATAGAGCTTGTCGTACCTTCCGAGCACTTCCCCATCCCGACCAAACAACAGTGCGGTGTTGAGCCGCTCCCCCGCAGACCCTTTCATGCCGACCGGACAGCATATATGCGAGTGAAAGCTTCGCGCCAGCTGTGCCATACCATTTAAAAACAAATCGCCGGGCTCATGCATACGTTCAGCACCGGTGCAGGTTTCGGGCAACATGATAAAGTCAAGCCCCGGCCTGGCACTGGAGCGCACTCTGCGAAGAATTTCATCCTCCGCGACAGGATGCATAGGTAGCGGAAGGCATAGAATTGATATCTCTTTCAAGTCCCTTCCCCCCATTTGCAGTAGTTATTTTATTGTAAACAATATCCTCCGCCATTGCAAGCACACTCCGTACCTTCCTTCCGAAAAATGTGGATTCGGGGCCTCAAAAGGCCATAATTGTCACCGCGCCGGATTGAGGATAACCTATAATTTAGCCGATCATGTTAAGCAGGCCAAATTTCCATCTTCACGTAGCATGTGTAATGAAAGGCGCCAGCGTTGAAAGATATTTTAGAGAATGATAAAATGGCGCAAGTATGCGCGGCGGTTCCATATATTGATAAAAAACCGAATGTTTTCACAGTAAAAGAAATGGTTACCCTAATCTACCCAAGGGCATTGCATTAGCTTACAAAAGCATAGCGGCATTTCGGCAATGAATCGAAGGGTGTGTGCTTAAAACTGCGAATATTCGCTGAAAAGAGAATGAAGCGCGCCCGACTATTCGCTTGCGCTCAACGACCTGGTAAATAATGGAGGGATGGCGGATGAGGACGCTATTACTATATTTACAAATGCAGGCATTTTCCCTTCTTCTTTCCACTGCCAGCGTCATGCTCACCAATATCGTTCTCGTCGCCGAGACATTCATGCTTACAAAACGCAACATAAAAATAGGCAACTTGCTCTGCGGAACGCTCCTGATGGCGCTTATTCAGGTGCTGCCCCTATATTCTGCCGCCTACTTTTATGTGCTCGGCGATATCGATGAAATGATCTACAATTTTATTGTTTTTCCGCTGCCCGTGGTTTTACTGCTGTACTACCCGATTTACCGCACTATATTCAAGGCGCCGAGCGGGATGGTGCTGATATCCATAGAATGGGTATTGATGGCCCAATTTCTCGCGCGACTAACATTCTTGCAGATTTCGAGTGTGTGGGAGGCAATTTTCCCCCCCACCCTCCTCACGGGCGGTATGTATCGTTCGGACATCCCGGCCATGATGATTACCAATGTGCTTCTCATTGCCAGCTACGGCGTCCTAAAAAGATTTATGACGAAAACAAAGCACTATCTCGTGTTGCCGCATAATTATTCACAAACGAACATCGCAAAAAGGCTGATACATTCCATGATTTTCCTGTCCACATCCTATATCATGCAGGTGAGCGTCCGCATTGCGTTTTCGCTCTATCATCGAGAACAGGCAGGTTGGATCTCGATCTTGATCTATTTTCTCTTAATCGTCTTTCAGACATTTTCCCTGCTCGATCAATACTACAAAAACAGGCGCTTGGCCATTGAGTGGCAGATGAAGGAGACGGAACTATACATCAAATCGCTGCTTCGCGTCAATACGGAGTTTCGCCAGGTCAAGCACGATTTTTACAACATCCTGCAAACCTATGGCGGATATTTGGCGCTGCCGGATATCGAAGGTTTGCGCAAATACCATCGATCGGTTGTACAGACCACCACAAAGGCGGGAATCGACCTTGATATGGTCGAATCGCTGCGAAATCGGATGCCTATCTATACGCTCCTACAGATTAAGACGGATATGGCGGTCGAATACGGCGTCTCCATCGCCATCCAACGAATGGACGCATTGGCCCATGCCGCGATGAGCGACCTGGACTTGTGCCGCATCCTGAGCAACCTGCTCGACAATGCGGTTCAAGCCGCCGCCTTCTCCGAAACAAAGCACATAAGCGTCATCTGCGAGAAAAAGGACAATCGCATTCATATGACGCTGACCAACAGTACCGCCGGCGCGGTGGATATCACGCGTATCTTCGATCCCGGCTTCACAACTAAGGCCAACCATAGCGGCCAAGGGCTATGCTCCGTAAAAAGCATCGTGGACGCTCATAAAAATTGCTCCATACAAGCGACATATGAAGATGGGCGGTTTACCGTGCACCTTCATTTGGGTATGGTGTGAACCAATATGCGCGCATTTTCGAACCGGAGATAAGGTTTAAATTCAGTCAATATTATGGCCGAAACAGCTTCTCCAGGGTCAGGTTGGAATCGTCCGGATAGATGAACCCGCTGACCGTCCCGCTCCCGAAAGGATATGTCAGCTGCACCTGCACCACGATGGTCGGATCGGAGGAAGGCAAGCTGGCAAACAACTGAAATAGCTGGATAAACGGCAAGGCGGCGGGCGTATACTCGATATCCCGCGCGATAAAAACGCCATTTACGTAGACATCCAGCAGAATTTGCTCATTGGGGGGCGCGCCGCCGTAGCCCACCGCCACGTTCGCAAAAATATGGTACAACCCCTGTCCGCCGGGAAAGCTCGGCGCGCCGGGGTTAGAAATGTCCACATTCAGGCCCAGATCATAGGTCACAACTTCCCAGGTTATGAGCGCGGTACGGTTCGAAGGATCGAGTTGAAAGGGCGTAATGCCCGTGCGCCCCAAGCGCGCCGATGCGAAATCCGCACCGGCTGGGCCGGTTGGGCCTTGGGGGCCCGTCGCGCCTTGCGGCCCCGGAACGCCCTGTGGGCCAGGCGGGCCTTGCGGCCCGGGCGGCCAGGTGCCACAGGAGCCCGCGCAGGAGCGGGACATAAGGCAACTATGCGGACTACGTGCGTTTGCCCGCTGGATGCCAAACGTCGCATATTTACCCAAAGTCATGTCGGCCATGCCATCATCTCCACGTATTCTTATCACGATTAAGATATGGTGATCCTACATGAAACGTGAAAACCAGCCGGCCACATGGATGAAGCGCCATTTAACCGTAAGCTTGACGACGGTGAGCATGGAGGCACGCCGCGGGGCAGGCCGATACCCTCCTCCTACAAGGCCCCGGAAGCGAACAACGCGCCGTTACCGCTTTTGCAGAAGCGATCCGGCGCGGCGGTATCCTGGCGATCCAGCCGGAGCGGAAGAAAAGGCAGCCCCATTGCGTTATACGATGTGAACAGCACCGCGTGTAGAATATATGGGATGAACCGCTGCCGTTGCGTTTCCGGCGGCTAGCTATTCTGCAGGCGGCATGGAAAATGGCGACGTATGGTATTACTAAAGCGAAAACATACAATCCTTTCGAATAAAAAGGCGCCGCGATCCTGAATCGGATCGCGACGCTTTGGCCCATGGATAGTATACCCATCAATGACTTGAACAGAAAATGGCTGGTGCGTTTTGCTGGGTTCAACAAGCATATCGGAGTTTACTTACAGTCGGAGGGCATGGAGGCGTTCAAAGAGCGGCTAATGAAAGATGGCAAGCTACCGCCTGTCCTCTTTACCTTTCAAATATTTCGTTACCTTACGCAGCAAATCATCCACATTGATCGGCTTTCCGATATGATCGTTCATCCCCGCCTCTTTGCATGTCTCAACGTCCTCCTTAAAGGCATTGGCAGTCATGGCGATAATAGGCACGGTTTTGGCGGAAGCAGCATCCAACGCGCGAATCCGCCTCGTTGCCTCCAGCCCGTCCATGACCGGCATCTGCATATCCATCAAAATAATGTCATATTGATCCGGGTCATCGGAAAGCATGTCGAGGGCGATTTGACCGTTATCAGCGCAATCTATTCGGATTTTTGTATCCTCCAACAGCGCCATGGCAATCTCCCGGTTGATTTCGATATCCTCCACCAGCAGCATCCGACAACTGCTGAAAGCTGCCGATCTGTGTCCCACGCCATCCTCGCCGCCTTTGAGGGTATCTTTATGAATAACCAACTCGTTGATTGCGTCCAGAATAGAGGAGCTGAACAGCGGTTTTGAGATGAATCGGACGATTCCGGCGTTGGTCGCTTCCGCGCTAATGCGGTTCCACTCCGACATGGAGATCATGATGACCTGCACGGTATCTCCGGCAAGCCGCTTGATTCTTCGCGCCGTCTCTATGCCGTCCAGTCCGTCCATGAGGTAATCCACAAAGACGATGTCATATCCTTGCCCTTCGGAAATGGCGGTCTCCGCCATCAATACCGCTTCCGCGCCGTTATTCGCGCGGTCATGCGCCATATCGAAGCCGGACAGCACGCGGCTGAAGTAATCGAGCACTGTCTGCTCATCGTCTATCACAAGAACCTTCACGCCGCTGTACATCGACTTGTCGCCGCGAAGAACCTTCGACCTTTCCGCGTGTCTGAGCTTCACGGTAAAAAAGAAGCGGCTGCCTTCGCCTATCTCGCTTTCAACGCCAATTTCGCCGCCCATCAACTCAACAATCCGTTTTGCAATCGCGAGCCCGAGCCCCGTACCACCGAACCGGCGCGAAATGGTGCTCTCCGCCTGCTCGAAAGAGCGAAACAGCTTGGCCTGCTGCTCTGGCGTCATGCCGATACCCGTATCGGTCACCTCAAACCGCAGCTCGCAGCCGTCGCCGCCAGCACCCGAGATCCGACTGACGCCGAGCCTGATTTCGCCGTTTTCCGGCGTGAACTTCACCGCGTTCGACATCAGGTTTGTAATAACCTGCGACAGGCGCAGCTCGTCGCCAATCACATCGGAGGGAACGTCGTGGCCGATATCGACGCGCAGCTGAATCTGTTTATCCTCGGCTCTGACCGCGACGACGTTAAAGATGTTTTCAAGCGTCCTTTCGAGATTGAAGGGTTCGGGCGCCAGTTCCAGTTTGTTAGCCTCGATCTTGGACATATCCAAAATGTCGTTGATAAGCCCGAGCAGATGCTTGGAGGCGTCGTCGATTTTCTTCAGGCAATACTGTATTTTGTCCGGAGCGCTTTCGCCCTGGGCGATTGTGGTCATACCGATAATGGCGTTCATCGGTGTACGGATTTCATGACTCATCCTGGACAGGAATTCGCTCTTCGCGCCGCTCGCCTCCTCGGCGCGCCGGGTGGCCTCGATGAGTTGCTTCTCATTTAGGTTGCGCACAAACGCCCCGCCGATGATTCCGACGGCGACGCCCGCGATATTGAGCGTGTTTTCGTCCCATTGCGCATACTCGTTGTAGTTACCTCCGATCAGACAAGCGACCATCGCGCCGTTTACGCGCATCGGAACAAATAGAAGGCTTTTTTTGCCGGATGAAAACCCTTTCAGCGCTTCGGGCATATCGATCCCGTCATGGAAAGCGAAGAACGGTCTTTTAGAAATCTGCGCATAGATGTCCGCGCTTTCGGCATAAGACATGACTTTCTGTGGGTTTTCCAACGCCGGATCGCGCACTGCTTCAAACCTACTGATAATCTGCTTGTTTTCGGCGTCGTCAAAATAGATTCGCAGTTCGTCCGCTTTCAAAAAGCTTATCAGTGAATCCAGCGCAGTTCCGACCGAAGCCTCAAATTCGGTGGCCGCCGTAAAATTGATTGAAAAAGACGAAAGAAACCGCTGTTGTGAGAGCTGTTCCTCAAGTGCCGTTTCGCTTGCCACCGTCTTGCTGATATCGCGCATAATCGTGCCGAAGCCCATGACTTGTCTTTGTTTGTCATAGACCGGGAAAATAGTCTGCTCAATCGGTATCTGGGAACCGTCTACCCTCTTGAGTTCACCGCGGCTGATCCAGCTGCCTTCCCGGATGGCGGTGGGGATGCCGACTTTGTTGACGGTTTCTGAGTATTCCGTGGGATGGTTCTTCCCAATCGGGAGCTCGTCCGATTCGGGAAAAGCATCATAACCGAGCATCCTGTACGCGCCGGGGCTGTTGTAGATGATATGCCTTTCCAGGTTGGCGACGCTGATGTAATCGGTGGAGCTCTCCATAATGGCTAGCTGCCACTGATTCATTTCTTCCATCTTCTTTTGCTCGGTGATATCCTCAAAAATTGTCGCATGCGCGATGATATCGCCTTGAGAGCTTTTGATCGGGAACACATATTGTCTTGCCGGAAAAAGCTGACCGTCCGCGCGGCGGATTTTGCTCTCGCCCCGCCAGTCCAGCCCGTCCGCCAACGCCGCCGTATAAGCCGCAGCAGACTCGGCGTTGATTTCAGGCGGATCGAAGCAATCCGGCCCCAACTCCACAATCTCCTGCTGGCTGCGCCCCACGGTATCGCAGAGCGACTTGTTGGCAAAAATGATTCTGCCGTCCAAGGATTTCGCGCTCATCATCGTTGCCGCGGAATTGATAAAGGCTTCCTGAATGTTGACAGTCCGCTCAAGCCTGCGCCTGTTTTTACGGCTGCCAATAAACAGGACGACAACCAGCGCGAGAATGATGATGGACAGCACCAGAAATATGGATAGGTAAAACGCATTGTTATTTGAAATCTGCAGCGAATAGTCAAATACCCTTGAAGTCCATTTTCTGGTGATTTCGCCGGTATCGATAAACTTCTGCGCCTTTGTAACGATGGAAAACAATATTTGCTGATCCTTATTAAACCCTAAGGTAGATTCAATCGGATAGTTAAAGGAGATATTCTCCTTAAAGCCGGTTTCCTGATAATAGTTCGTCTCCAAGAGTAACAAGTACCGGGTGGCCAACAGAAGATCGATTTTCTTTGCCTTTAACGCCTCAAAGCCTTCCTCTGTTAAATCAAACTCCTGAATATTCGCATCAGGAAACCATTCCCTAAAAATCTCACCGTGCGCCGTGTCCCGGTAGACGCCAATCTTGAGGCCCATCACCTGCGAAATATCCAAATCCGGATAATCCAGAAGCGAGATGAGGGCCAGCCTGTCCGTCGAGTACGGCTCGGCGCCGAACAGGAAATGTCCCTTTCTATCGTCTGTTTCCAAAAGCTCGGTGGTCATGGCCGCCTCGCCGCTTTGCAACATACTAAGGATTTCCGGCCATGCCTCATCTTTTGCGCTGATGTTCTCGAAGGTGAGCCCAGTCAGCAATCCTACCTTGTCCAGCATGTCAATGGCGATGCCTTCAAACACGCCGTCTCGCTCGTTATAGAAGCTCAGAGGATAGTTGTCGGCCTCAGCCGCGATTTTAACGGTTCGGCCCGTCCGTATCAGGTCGTTGATGTAATCCTGCTCCTCTCCGGTAAGGGAATGCATGACCATATGCGCCGCATACCGGCCGTTTCCCTCAAGATACATCCGCGTCAGCTCCGACAGACCTCCGTTTTCGATATATTTGTTGACAACGGAAATAAACGGGGCGAGAACCGGGTTCGCCGTAGCCATAGAAACCGGATTGTATGACGGGGGGAACAGCTCGGTTGACTTTATGTAATCATAGTCGATAAAGATGATTTCAGAATTTCCTTCTTCTACAAACGCGTCGATCCTGCCGTCTTTCAGCATTTCCGCCGCGGTGTCGTAACCCGCGACGTCGATCAGCTCAAAGCCGTGTTTGTAGACGTCCTTCATATTATTGCCGGTAATTGTCCCAGCATAACGTCCTAGTATAAGCTTCCTCTCGCCTGAGAGCTGCATGAGGTCGGTGTCGCGGTTTGTAAACAGCTTGAGCACTCTTTCGGCGATGACGCCCGACATGGAATACTGTAGTTTGCGTTCTTCTGTCGCGGTGAGGTCGCCGTTAAAATCGATCTGATGGTCATCAAGCTTTTTCATCAGCTCGTCCCATTCATATATTTCAGGAACAAACTCTATGCCGAACAACTCGGATAAGCGCTCGCACCATTCGACGGTAAAGCCTTGAAGCTCCCCGTTGAAATCGGGAAACAACTCGGTTGTGAGCGCACTGCCATAGATAAAGGCGTCTCTTTCGGATATGATTTTTTCTATCGCGTCAATCTCATCCTGCGTCACGCCGGGGATGGCCTTATAGCTGTTGATATAGCCGTCGTCACTTGACGCGGCAAAAGCTGCTTGGCACCCGCCCAATGGCAAAAACGCAAAAGCTAGCAAACAGATCAAAAAAGTAATGAAAACTTTTTGAGCTTTTTCATTCATGATTAACTGTCCTTTCGGATTACTTTAATAATATCCGAAAAATCACACTCAATTACTTCGCATATTGTAAGCATGGTTTCTATAGAGACGGTTTCGTTTTTCCTGATTTTCGTTAATGTCCCACTTGCCAGCCCAGCAGGATTTGCTCAGATCGGAACCCTTGATGCCCTTGTCGATCAGAAGCTTCCAAAGTTTATTTTGGCTTGCCTTGAGCGGGTCGTTATATCCACATCTGCCGTCCATGATTTCACCTCATCGAGGCCCAATTGCAATATTATAGCAATTAATATTACATAATTCAACAAAAGCATCTTCCGTTTGTGAAAAACGTGGCAATGTACAGACAACTTTGTCCGCACGCCATCGGCGACTGAAAGGACTTATAATGTACGAGAGCATTTGTGCTGAAAAACATGATTGCAATTCAATATATCCGCTACGGGTTATCCGTACAAGCGATCAGCTTATAGGTGCTTTATATGCCAAATTCAAAAAACTTTCAACATAAAAACGGCGCTTTCTCTCGAAAACCGCCGCCCGCCGTGTCACTACCACCTTGGTTTACTGCCCTGCGCCCTTCGAAGCGATCTTATATCCATCGAAGGCCGTATCGATGAAGAGTACGCGCTCGCAGTAGGCCCCCGCTTGAAGTAAGCGCGGCCTCACGGTGTCGCCTAATCCGCCCTCTTACGAATATTGTCAAGACGTTTTATCTCCTTTGGGCAAAAAGATAGGAACGCAAATTGTCCTGTCTTGAAAAGTTCATGTTTTAGGTTGCTGCAGAATGCTGCGAGCCCCTTCATCATCTTTTTGCCAGAGCATACCGTATGGCCATAGAAGCCCCAACGCATAACAAGCCAATACAAAGCAGCGTTGCTTTGCCTGTAATTTCCCCGCTTCGCATCATGGAAAAGAGCGTCAAAGGCATATTGCCACCCATCAAGTCAAGAACATAGTACAGCGCCGGAAGCATATAGCCCATTATCGTATTGCCACTGATGGATGCGGTCAATATGCCAAGCCCGCCCAAAAATGCCGCGTTTGCGAACGAAGCCATAGCATGTAACAGTGTCACATCGGATTCTCTTACTGCCATAAAACCTGTAAAGGCGCATATCAAGACAAGCATTAGCAGAACCGATAAAACAATCCGCATCATATAGATCAGCAGGAAGGGCATTTTGCGGGACGCCACCGTACCGAATATGCCGTTATCTTGTTCCGGCGAATAAACCGGCGTTAATAGAACAAGGCCAATAAAGGGCAGCGACAATTCGAGAGGATATGCCGCCGACTGGGCATCAAGCGCGGTCACGCCGAACAGAACCGGCGTTGTAAAAAGGATGCCCAGAGCCGCTAACATGAACGGCAGCATATTAAATCTCAGATTGCATTTTGCGATGCTTATGTACTGGGGCATGCAGGAATCCCCTCCTTTTCATGCTGAATATGGCAACAGTCAAGGCAACCAATGCGATTGCAATGAGAGCGATGCAGATTCTGTTTTGTATGAGGTTCGGCAGATAATCCAGATACGCTCCCGTCTCGCCCAGCGCATTGTGCCGGGGTATGAGCTGTAAAAGACGAGTACCGAAAAACGAATAGGCAGAGCTGCCGCCCATCGTGTCCACAAACCACCAGACCAGTTGAACGGCAACGGCAATCGGCGTTCCTGTAAGCGTCGTGAAGAAAAAACCTATGGCGGTTGAGGCCATAGCCGTAGGCAGAAGCCATAGCAGCATGTATTTTACGTATGCGAAAAGATCGATGTTTGAAAAACCGTATTCCGCCCCGTGGATGATCGTCAAAACCGCACCCATCAGAAAGATGGGCAACATGGTCGCCGTTACAAGCGCCAGATATCGAGAGATAATCAAACGTGATGAGGAAACACGGCGGGTATACAGCATCGGCGCGATGCTTCTCCGATCTTTCAGACACAGAAATGCCGCTGGAAACACCGGCAGCAACGCGAGAATGATGCCCGCGTAATCGCTAAAAAGGCGGGCATGAGCGCCGGAATAGCGATCGCTGGTGATGGCAAGCTTATAATCGGCCAGCGCTTCTTCATAGGTAACGGCTATATGCCCAAACCGATGGCTGATCCATGTTTCGGAATAGTCCGAGCCTCCGCCAAGCAGCTCGTCCGCTTGCTGCATCAACCCATAGAATCGCTCCCATGTGATGTTGGCATTGAAAACAAAACCTGTGAGGCCGGCAGGAGCGGCCACATCGTCCGGCATCATGATTTGAAAACTGCCATCGGCATTTTGTTGTAAGTGGTCGCCGGCGATACTGACCGAATCACAATCGCTTGGCGGGATACCGCCGGATTCCTTTGCTTCACTCGGCGTATCTATCGACAGCTGCGCAATGATTCCGCTCATTTTCTCTTTGTCGGACTGGCCGAGCCGCACGTTTTTTATGAAGCCGTGAGGATACGTCGTATATTCATTTGCCGAATACTCACGGAACAAAGAATCCGCCGCTTCCGGCATGATGAGCTTTGGGTCGCTAGAGGCCTTCATGCCGTAGTTCTGCATGCCGGGTTCAGGCTTGGCGATACTGCCGCTCGGCGGAAAAACCCCCTGAGAATATATGAAAACCACGATTCCAAATGCAGTAAGTAGGAAAACAAGGCTTTTCAGTACGCGAGCCAGTTCTTTTTTATATACCGTCATGAAAGCCGCCTCCTACATTCGCTTTGCCTAAGCAATAAATATAGGCATCCTCCGCATTAGGCACAGCCGGACTGCCAATGGATGGGACGTGGTCGGGCGATAGGAACCTAACAAGGCTTCGCTTTCCTTGCGGAACAGTGGCTGTTATTGTATAAGCCGACCGGATTTTCGGCAGATCGCTTTGCGAAACCTCCGCCGTATAAACTGCGCCATCTGCTAAATCGCAAAGCCCGGATACCGTTCCTCCAAACAATAGTCTGCCGGCATCCAGAATAGCGATCTCTTCGCAGGTTGCCTCCACGTCGCCCACGATGTGAGTGGAGAGCAGCACCGTTTTATCCTCTGCTACCTCGCAAAGCAAGTTGCGCAAGCGCACCCGCTCCTCCGGATCAAGCCCCGCCGTGGGTTCGTCCACAATAAGAACCTTTGGATCGTGAAGCAGTGCTTGGGCGATACCCAGCCGCTGCTTCATGCCTCCCGAGAGCGCCCGCACTTTTTTTCGGCTGTGTTCACCCAGGTTGACCTGATTCAAAAGCAAAGCTATGCGCTTTTTCCGCCCAGACTTTGACATTCCGGAAAGCAAACCCAGATAATCCAGCGCTTCCGTGACAGTCATACCGCCGTACATGGCGAAATCCTGCGGCAGATAGCCGATGATTTTCCGCACCTGCGCCGCACGCTCCACGGGAATGCCGCATACGGTGATTTCTCCGTTTTGTTTTGCCAGAAGCGTAGCAATAGTTTTCATCAATGTGGTTTTGCCTGCGCCGTTTCTGCCTAAAAGACCGAACATGCCGGCAGGTATATCAATGCTCAGGTTGCTCAGTGCCTGCCTCTTTCCATATGATTTGCTGAGATTATTGACATGAATGCTTGGTTCTTTCAAAAAAATCACTCTCCTTACTTTATATAAAGAGAGTGTACCTGGCGTCTATAAACTTTCTATCTATGTGAAATTCTATTTTAACACAAATGAAGATGCGAAAACTGCGGTCGCCTTTCCGCCGGTGGTGTTTTCAAGCGTAAGCGTGCCACCATGCTTTTCGCACAGGATATGGCAAATGTATAGACCAATGCCGAAATGTGAAGTATCAGTGTCAACCTCATCCTTCTCTCCGCGAAAGTATGGTTCGGCTGCGTTTTTCAGCGTTTCCCTCGTAAAGCCGGGACCGTCATCAGAAACTGAGATCATCAGGCGATTCCCTTCTATGCTGCAGGACAACCGAACTATGTTTTTTGCAAAACGCACGGCGTTGGCGATTAAGTTTTCACAGACTTGAAGGATTAGGCCTGTATCCACAAATATTTCATTTTCGCCCTGATCATCAAAACAAAGTATCTTATCGTCCTTGAGTTGATTCGCCATACTTTTGATTTTAACGCAAAGATCGCTAAAAGGGACTGCCTCCAGCACAGGCTCAATTTCTTCCAGTTTTTGCAGTGATGCCATTGAATCCGTGTAGCCCTCTAAACGGTTTACATAAACCTCCATGAGAGATATCATGGACAAAGCCTTTTCGTCGTTGATTTTCCCATCCGGAACATATTTGAGCAGAAAATCGCAGTAACCGCGCAAAACGGTAAGAGGCGTTCGCAAATCGTGGGCAAAAGCCGCGTTCAAACGCTTTCGAGCCTCCATCATCTGCCACATTTCACGATTGGTTTCCTCTAAGGAATGACGCATGCTTTCAAAAGAAGCGGCCAAACGTCCCAATTCGTTTTTGCTGTCATACGTTATTTTGAAATCGAGATCGCCATCCGCAATCCGTGATGACGCGGCATCCAGGGTTGCCAAAGGTCGCTTGAGTTTGCGTCGAAAGAAGATTAATCCTGTAAACAAAATGCAAGCGAAGCAGACAAGCGGTACGATCATAAAAGCCATGAATCCATATAAATTGTACAAGCGCGAATCCGCCTGTGAAAACTTATCGGAAATGCTTGAGGTGTAAAACGTGATCGCTCCTTCTTGTATGACCTCGCCGTCCACCACAATGTCGCCTTGCCGGGCCAATTCGTCATGGTAAATTGCTTCATACCTCTCGGTGATATCACTTTGCAGTCTGCTAAAAAGCCCTGAAAGAATTAGGGATAACGCAAGCGCGCACAGGATACATAATGTGATGTACAGGGCAAAGCTCCATTTGAGTGACAAATTTTTCAGGGGATGCTTTTTTTGCTTCACTTCCATTTATATCCCACCCCCCAGACGGTTTCAATGTGATCCTTTGCACCTGACGCCTTGAATTTTGCCCGTATCCGCTTAATGTGCTCCGCAATTACAGAACTGTCGCCCTCTGCGTCATAACTCCAGATACTTTCATAGATTCGTTCCTTGTCAAACACCTGTCCCCGGTTCTGTGATAGGAGTTCAATGATTTCGAACTCTTTCTTCGCAAGCGGTATTGCTTCGTCTCCTAAAAGTACTGTGTGGGCCGCGTAATCAATCGCCAGATCATCGTCAAACCGAACCTGCGTACTACCCGTGCGTCGATTTTCTCTCCGAAGGTGCGCTGCAACACGAGCCCCAAGCTCGTCAATTGAAAAGGGTTTTGTAACATAATCATCGCCGCCGGAGACAAACCCGATGATTTTATCCACATCTTCAACACGCGCTGTCAAGAAAATAACCGGGCATGAAATATGCTCTCGGATTTTCTTACAAACCTCTAATCCGTTCATTTTGGGCATATTGATATCCAATAAAATTATGTCGGGAGCATGGCCGACCCGCCGAACGGCTTCCTCGCCGTCGCGGGCGGTGTAGACCGTATACCCATTAATATCAAAATAGTCTTTCAGCAGAGAAAGGACCCCAGGTTCATCGTCTGCTATCAAAATTTTATGCTTCATACACATCACCTCTTATCATTATTATTTCTATTTATCAACTTTTTATAAAGGGTTGGATTATGATGAGAAGATAATATCTTAGGCTGCGATGGCGACGCTGGTGGGTCGGGAAGCTCCAAGATCGTGCACCCGCTATCGGCAAGCTGCCTTTTTTAGTTTTGCAGGCGGCGGCGACGTAGATTAGCACTGTGCTTCCGCCCCTCGACCGCAAGGCGAATACTGTTCAGACCGTCCCGATAGGTATGCGCGAGCCCGGCGAAGCCGTAATCCCATTCCCTCGACAGACTGAGCATCACCCAGATGAGCCCATTTCCCTAAATTCGGAAAAAAACAAAAGCTCCGTAGCACAAACACGGAATAGAAACACCATGAAAACTATAGTCGGCCAACTTCAAAAACGGGGCAGGCGAGCGAGAGATTTTGTCGCAGGGCAAGGAGGCGTAAGAAAGCGTAGCCGGCAGCTACGCTGACTGGAGCTCGATGCCGCCTTGCGGGAAAAAATCCGCTCGATTGCGCTGCTTTCGGGGTTGGCCCACTATAATACGCCGCCCGAAAGCATGTCCGGCTTTTAAGTGGCGTACAGCGCGATTATCAAGATCATATAGCATTTTCGAGATTGAGAAACCCCGTATTCATGCGGGTTTACGCGGTTGTGCATATATTATCGACCCTTGATGGCCTTGCGGCCCGGGCGGCAGGCACCACAGGGACCCCCGTGCAGGAGCGGGCCATAAGGCAACTGCGTGGACCACGTGCGTTTGCCCGCTAGATGCCAAATGCCGCATATTTACTCAAAGTCATGTCGGTCATGCCATCATCCCCACTCATTTTTTCATGATAAGATATGGTGATCCTGCATGAAACATGAAAACCAGCCGGCCGCATGGATAAATTGCCTTTCAACCGTATATGCGGCAAAGCGCTCTGTTTGTATTACATCCGGAAACTAAAGCAACGAGGTAAAGCAACCCAACCCCAAAGATGTACAACGATACACAAAGGCATTTATCGCGCATACGAGCTTTCGTCAGAACACGATGTCGGATATGCCTCCGCATAGGTTGAGCTTAAGACCAAGCAATCTTTTCATACACGTTATCGATCCTTAGCTCGTATAAGATGCCCTGGCCATCGACGGCAAACTTGCGCTGCTGGCCCGTCGTGCCGTTGTCGAAGGTAACGGCATAACACCTTTGCCCCGAAACAGCGATAACGCCGTCGTAAAAGAAGGAAAATGTCTCAGGATCGCCTTCGGTATATTGGTGCAACATAAAATGCTTCGCGCGGCGCAGCCCGTCGCAGGGACCGGATTGGCCGTCGATCGTGTCGCCTAGCAGCGCGGCGTCGACTATGGATGAACGCGCTTGGTCGGTCAGCTGTTCGGCGGTCAGTTCCGTATAGGCGACGGCGTCCACAAGCCATCGTTCGGCCTTATCCTCGTCGATCCAATCGATGGCATTGGAAACGATGAAGTTGAAATCGACCTCGGCGGCTAGGATCATCTTGCCAATATACAGTCAGGTGCCTTTCTCGCCGCCGAACTTTTCGGCGGCGTATTCATCCCAACCGATATCCAAATCGTGCGCGAAGGGCATCATCGTAAGAATAAAACTTTCCACGGCGCTTTCGCCGTCTCCATGCAGCGAGGTGCGGAATTCGTCTACGGTGTATTCTCCCGTATCGTCATACGTCCTCCACCAGCGGCCGTCGGGATAGGAAAGGCCGTCTCCCCAAGTCATATCCTGCGGTTCGACGGACAGCGCGATGTTTTGCCCATCGGCACTTCCTATCAATGTACTGCTCTGAATAAGAATGAGCTTGCCTTTTTCAAACCTGTATTGGGATTCGACCCACTCGCCGGCGGCGATCGATTCCGTCGCCGTAATCGTCTTGCTTGCGGCGCCAAACGAAGGATCGCCCAGCGCGCTGAGCTCCTCGTTCTTTACAAACTCCTCGCTCTTCGCGTCATGTAGCCAACAGTCGTAGAAGATTTCGCGCACGCCCTGCGAGCATAGGATCGCCACATCGGTGACGCCGTCGAAATCCATGTCCCCCAGCCTTACGTGGTAATCTGCGTTCTTGACGCTATCAGAGTTTATTTCGTCAAACTAACGAAACTTTAGTACTACCAACACTCCATAGCAGATTCCAGCTGCAGCAGTAGGAAACATCATTCTCGAAAGAAACCAGCATGGGCTTGGCGCGCCGATCCTCTGATAGCATCGAGCGAATCGATGCCGAGTTCATCCATCAACACCGCCAAATCATCCAGCAGGTTTTGCATGAAATCGGGGCGCATTAGGTTGGAAGAGCCGATCCGCACCGCAAAGGCGCCCAACAGAATGTACTCGATCACATCCTCGGCCCTGGTGATGCCTCCTGAGCCGATGACCGGTATGGAGAACACCGAAACCGCCTCGCGAAGCCTGGATAAAGTATAAGGCTTGACGCCCGCGCCGAAATAGCCGCCGCCTTGGAATGTGCGCTTGCGAACATCGACCGCAATGCCGTTTACGCAGTTGAAGGGCACGAAAATATCCACGCCCGCGGGCTGCAATACGTCGGCCATGGCCTTCATGTTGTAATCCCCGCCGGGCGCGTTGGCGAACAGAAGCTTGCTTCCCGCGGCCTCGCGCACCATGCGCACGAGCCGGTCCAGCTGCTTGGCATCCGTCCAATACGCCGGGCCGCCTCCGCCGTATGGGCAGTTCAGGTTGATCTCTATGCCCTCGATGCGATCGACCTTCGAGGACATCGCCGCCATCGCGGCCATGTCCTCCATAGTCTTGGCCTTCAGGTTTACGATCAGGGCCGGGCCGTCCGGTAAAAGATGCATGTACTGATCGATGAATGTGCCAAGGCTTACGTTGTTGGGGCCGTAGCTGCTTAGGTAGCCACAGTCCGTCACGCAGTATTTATCCCGGGGCGAGGGGACGCCGTCCTCAATCATGAAGGAGTTGGGAACCACCGCCCCCAGCTTGGAAAGATCGACGATATCCCGGTATTCTACGATATTTCCGTAACTGCCCGGCGCGGGCATCACAGGGTTTTTAAGGGAAAATACCCGATTCCCGGCCGTACAGCTCACGTTCATTGGCATGTGTACACCTCCTTTTTCTCTTTACACATAGTGTAAAAGACTGTCCTGGTCGCGCGCAAAGTCGATATCGGGCGCCTTGAGGAACGGCCCTTCCTTGCAAACCGCAATGCCGTAGGATACGCCCCCGCCGGTGATAAAGCAGCTCTTGCACGCGCCAAGGCCACAGGCTACGCGCGTGCCGACAAAAACCGAAACCTTGCCGGCGATATCCTTAGGCAGCGCGCTTAGGAGCTGCGAAAGCTCCTTGAGCGGCAGCGCGACGATGACCCGCGCGGCGCTCTTGACGGTCTCTTCTTGAGAGACCTTGGCGAAGCTGTCTATGGACGACACCGAGATGCCCTCGTGCATGCCGGACGTCGCGGCGGCGCCGTATAAAAGCGCCGTGCATTGAGAAGGGTAGGCCTTTGCGTAGGGCGCGACCAGCAGCCAACCAGGGCCGTCGGTCAAAAGAACGGTTGATTCCTCGCCGACCGCAATCCCTGTGCCGCACGGGCCCCACACCGTCACAAGCGCGCCCTCTTCTAGCACATACAGCGGGCTGTTGGGATGGATGAGCGCGATAACACCGCATGCGCTCGCCTGCTGAATCATCAGCGGCGAGGGCCAGTTTACCGCGCCGATCTTTGCCGCAGCCATGATGTACTGGCCGGGAGCGAAGGAAATGCCCGGCGCCTCGATTTCAACGCACTTCCACATCGCCCCGTCGACGCCCTTCACCGGCGCACAGGATAAGACTTTTGTATCGGAAATTCTAGGTTGCACAGCCATACCCCCTTATTCTCACCGGCGCATAGATGCCGGCATGGCTTCGAGCAGCTGCTTGGCAAGCCTTAGGTAGTTATCCCACGTGGGGTAGCGCACCGCGCCGGAATTCGTGACCGCGCGGCCTTCGTATGCCTTGCCGTCCCACATCGCGCCGAAGTTTTCGCCCTGCATATAGGGCAGGTCGTCGATGGCCAAAAGATCCTGTCGCTCGCATATCTTTTTCTCAAGCCTGTCCATGAGGGAAGAAAAGTTGAGGTTCCAGGCATGGCGATCCCACCCGGGGCTAACCGGATCTTCGTAGCACGGCGAATGGTATTTGGACTGCCTATAGTATTGCTTGAGCACGGGGTAGACGATATCCTTTTGATGATCGGCGAAGATCTCGTCGTAACGGCAAGAGACGATGGTATCGCCCTGGGTAATGACGCGCAGCCAGCCTGTCAGGCCGTAGCCGAAATCCTCGGCGATGCCAAAGAAGCGCTTGCCCGACGGCGCGCCAATGACGGCCGCGAGCTCCTTGGCCATGGGCACCATGTTTCTCATGCTGCCCGACGCGCCGGTAAGAAGATCGAAATCCCCTTCAAGCGTTTGTTTGCTCATAATTTGGTCTTCCACATGGCGCATGCCGTTTACCAGCACGACGCCAAGCTCCATGCGGCTGGTCTTGGATGCCTGCCAGATCCCATAATCCGAGCGGCGCTTGTCTTTCCCGGCGAAATACTGATTGTAGTAGTCTTCCATCGCCTGCTCGTTGAACTCGACGAATACGATTTTTCCCTCGTCCACGACGACTTCCAGCGAGCCCATATGGCCCCTAACATCGGGCGAACCGCCGAATTCCTTATCCGCACGGTAGTAATCGCCCCGGATGATGCCCAGAGGGGGTTGAACGGTGTAATTGAGCCAATCCACTTCGTCGCGCCTGTTCCAGATGAGTTGTTCTCTCATGTCCGCACACTCCTTATGGGTATATTCTTATCCGCCGCCGGGTGATAGCGCTTCATCAACCCCGCGGAAACTAAAACCTCGTGCTCCTTGATCAGAACGTATTCAAGCGTCATATCCGCCCTCAGCGCGCGCGCGAGCTCGTCGCCCCGCTCCGGCCCCAGCACGAAAAAGGCGGTCGACATAAGATCGGTCATCAGCGGCCGGTCCGATACGATGCTGATGGATTGTATTTCATTTTGGACGGGATAGCCGGTGGCAGGGTTGAGGATGTGATGATACACCTTGCCGTCCAGCGTGAAATGGCGTTCGTAGCCGCCGGATGTGGCGATGCCAAGATCCGCAAGCGACACATGCCCAATGTTCTCGCCCTTAGGGCGCCAGGGGGCTTGGATGGCGATTTTCCACGGTCGGGCGCTCTGACCGGGCGCACGGCGCTCGCCCAGCACGTATAGATTTCCACCGAAGTTTACCGAGGCGGATTGAACAGCGCAACTGCGTAGGTGCTCCGCTACAAGCGAAACGGCATACCCCTTGCCTGCGCCTCCCGCATCCAGGCGAATGCCCGGACGCAGCACAGTGACGGCGCAAGCCTCGGCGTCAAACGCAAGATACTTATAGCCCGTATGAAACAGCGCGTCCTCGATCGCCTCCTGCGTCGGCACGGCGGGGTCGGCCGCGGTAAAGCGCCATAGCGACATGAGCGCGCCCAGCGTCGCGTCATATGCGCCAAAGCTTTGCTGAGAGAAGGACGCAAGCTCGCGCAAAAACAAAAACAAAGGCTCGGAGATACGATACGGGCGGGCGGGTATATAGCCGTCATTCAAGCGGCTAAGCTCGCTCGCCGGATCGAAAACATCCAGCCTTTTTTGCACTTCGTGGGCAATTTGCTCGCATTCGTCAAGAGTGCGCGTCGCATCGCCTTCATAATGACATAAGCTCACTTCGCATGCCGTATTATACAAAAAGAACCGGCGAGTTACAGTGCCAGAAACAAATATGGACATAGGGATGCTCCTCTCTGTCGGCAAGGAGCATCCCTATGACACTTTGATTCCGGTTAGCCACCGACCACTAACCAAGTCCCATGCATCAGGTATGCGAATATTAACTTTTCACTTCCATTTTATTATAGCCTCCTACGATACATATTGCAAGCAGTCCGATGTCGTACAAAATGATTCCATGAAAACGAGAAAAGCTAAGACTTACCGATTTCCCGGCAATACGCCTGCTTGTATAGGTGGGGGCAAAGTCTACCTGGGAATTTTCAATAATAAAGAGTTGCAATAGCGGGCAGTGCTTTCCAGCCATTGTCGCGTTTCAAATGCACAGGCCGCATCGTGTTGTCTCCCCCACCATTTAAGGATCCAGGCGCTATTGCTCAAAACGAAAGGCCGCCGTCGCTCATATTCTCGTAGTCTCATCAAATGTTCTTATCCTTGCCATGATTTCGCGGAAATTTTCCAGGTTCACATATTCCAGGATGAACGGGCGCCCTTCGCAGCGCTCGTGATACAGGCGCAAAAAAAGCTTCCAGTCGATGTCGCCGTCGCCTACACAGCGACCGTAGGCGTCGTTCACCTTGCGGTCCTTGCCGTGGAAATAGGCGATATCCGGCGCGAGATAATCGAACATATCGCACTCGGAGCTGTTGGCGATGAGGTTGGCAGGGTCCAGCAAAAACTTGAGCCGTTCGGAACCCACCTGGCGCTTGAGGTCGGCGGCGCGCTTGGCCGAAGGTACGACGTCGATGACGCAGCACTCCAGCGCCAGCGCAACGCCATACGCTTCGGCGCGCCGGCAAAGCTCGGCCAGGCTTTCGCTCAGGCGGCTAAAGTCATCCTCATAGCGATCGGCGTTGATGCCTCGCTGCCCCGGCGTGAATCCACATTCGGTGGCCAGAAAGGGGATGCCGTTTTTGGCCGCGAGCTCCATATGCCGCTCGAAATAAGCGAGGTTTAAGCGACGCTCGGCATCGTCGGGGTGGATGAGGTTCGTAAACACGCCCAGCGCGGGCACGTCGATGCCTTCGTCGCGATAGGTCGATACATATTCGGCAAAGGCGGCGTCGGTGAGGGATGTAAGGTCGGAGCGTCCATTGTAGATCCAATAGGCGGTGTCGGCGCTGTTAAGGCACAGCTCGGTAGAAGCCGCGCCGGCCTCTCTAAGCATGCGGGCAATCTTAGCGTGCGTAAGCGTGGGAAAACTGCGCGATACGACGCCGATGTCGATGGGCTTCATGTCGACGCCTCCCCCTTCATAGTTTTCAGTATGATTTCATTATAGACCTTACCGATCAGACGGGCAAAGCAAAATGCTTATACGAAGCGCAAAATCAAAAGGATTTGCATGTCCTTCCCATGCGCATATGTTATAATTTATGCAACGCGATTTCCTGCGCACCGCATGGCGCAGAAGAAGGGGAGGTCAAGATGATATGAAGCTGGGCGTCAACACGGTACTATTCAAGGATTTTTCACTGCGCGAGGCCTTTGCCGCCATCAAAAAGGCGGGTTACGACGGCGTCGAGCTCTCGGCAATCCAGGGCATGTGCGAGCACCTCGTGCTGGATGACTGGAGGGCGCAGACCGCCGAAATTCCGGCGCTCGCCAAGCAATATGGCCTGTCGCTGCTGTCGATGGAGGTCGCCTCGCTGGATGCCGAGCGGCTTGAGAAAGCCTTTGCCGCCGCGGCGGCGCTGGACATCCCGGTAGTGAACGTGGGGCCGGGCGGCAAGATGGACGACGATAATTCGCTGGCTGAATCCATCGCCACATTGCGCGCCCGGGCGGCCGACGCTGCACGCCACGGCGTCGCGCTGTGCTGCAAGGCCCACGTGGGCGCGGCCATCTACAGTACGCCCACGACGCTGCGCGCCATGCGCGAGATCGCCGGAGAAAGTTTCGGCATCGATATGGACCCAAGCCATATCTTCCGCGCCGGCGAAAAACCCGAGGAAGCGCTTTCTAAGGTGTTGTCGCGCGTGAAGCACATCCACATCCGCGACTGCCCCGACGGCGGCCCTTCGCCCGGCAGCCCGGCGCAACAGGTTTGCGGGCGAGGGAAGATCGACCTTTACGGCTACTTTTCGGCCTTGGCAAAAGCAAAGTACGAAGGCCCGGTTTGCCTGGAGGTCATCGGCCCGGCGCAGTCCTACGCCGATGCCGCCATGATCGCCGCCGAAAGCTACGGCTATATGAACGCGTGCCTTAAAGCATTGGGCGTGCGCTAGGTAAGCGTCCAAAAACCGCGCATGCATGTGCCTGTGTTTGCGCGAGTTTGAGCGTTTGTAGGAATAGGCCCTATTTGGAAGGAGGAGATCGCCTTGCCTAAAAAGCCCAACGTGCTGTTTTTCGGCATCGACAGCCTGCGGCGCGATCGCATGAGCCTGTACGGCTACGGTCGCCAGACCACGCCGCACATCGACAAATACGCCGCCGGCGGCACGGCCTTTACGCAAATGTTTAGCGCCAGCATCCCCACCACCTCGGGCTATGCATGCATGTTCACGGGGCAAGATTGCTTCGGCACCGATGTCGTGGCCCTGCGCCACAAGGGCGGCATCGCGCCCGGCGTGCCCACGTTGGCCGAGATCCTGCGCAAGGAAGGCTATGACACCAGTTGCGTAGGCTTTGAAGGCAACCCGGCCAGCCGCGGGTTCGACCGCTACCTAAGCTTTTCGGGCTGGGGCGCCTGGTCCGAGGGGCGCTCGCACAAGGCCGAAAACCTCAACGCCGTCGCCATTCCCGAGCTTCGGCGCATGGCCGCACAGAATCAGCCGTTTTTTCTGTTCCTGCGCCACATGGATCCGCACTCGCCCTACTTGCCCCCGGCGCCGTACGAGCGCATGTTCTACGCCGGAAATGAGCTCGACCCTACAAATGATTCGCTCAAGGCATGCTACGATTTTAAGCCCTTTTGCGATTACTTTTATTCCTGGTTTCCGCCGGGATGCACCGACAGCGAATACATCAACGCGCAATACGACGGCGAGATCGCCTACATGGATGCCTGCATACAAACCCTGCTAACCGAGCTTAACGCGCTGGGCATCGAGGATGAAACGCTGGTGGTCTTCGTTTCGGATCACGGAGAGACCCTCGACCTGCACGAATGCTATTACGACCATCACGGCCTGTATGAATGCACGCTGAACGTGCCGTTTGTGTTAAGGCTGCCGGGCCGCGTGCCCGCCGGAGCGCATATAGGCGACATCTGCCAGCTCAAGGACGTAACCCCCACAATTCTTGATATCCTGGGCATTAAGGCCGAAGGCCCGGCCTTTACGGGCTGCAGCCTGTTCGGGCGCATGCACGGCGAGGCGCGGCAGATGGAGCCGGAGTTCTACATCACCGAATGCACGTGGATGCGCAAGCACGGCTGGCGCACGCCGCAGTACAAGCTCATCCGCGCGTTGGAGCCGGATTTTCACTTCAAGCCCGAGGTAGAGCTGTACGACCACTATGCCGACCCCGACGAGCTTCATAACATCGCAGAGGAAGCCCCCGAGATCGTAGGTGCGCTCACCGCGCGCATGGATGCCTTCATCGCCAGGCGCGAGGCCGAAACCGGCCGTAAAAACCCGATGGCCACCAACCTCAACTGGCACGGGGTGGATGGCCGCGGGGCGTTTGCTACCTCTAAGGAAGCTTACGACACCATGCACATCGGCGACCCCGAGGCCGCGCGCAAGCTCCAGGCGGCGTTGAAGGGGGAGTAGCCATGCTGAAAGTTTGCGTCATCGGCATGGGGCATATCGGCAACCTGCACGCGCGCATCTACCGCGAGCGCGAGGATTGCCGCCTGGTTGCGATCTGCGACCGACAGGAGGACCGCATGCGCTTAGGCAGCGCGGCTCACGGCGTGCCGGGCTACCTGGACGCCGCCGAAATGCTGGCAAAGGAAAAGCCCGATTTGGTTTCGGTGGCCACCGGCGGCTTCGAATACAGTTCCGATCACTACGAGCCCACGATTAAGGCGCTGCGCGCCGGGTGCAACGTGCTGGGTGAAAAGCCCATCTCCAACGATCTTAGCCACGGCGAGGAGATGGTGCGCACCGCGCGCGAAATGAACGTACGCTACGCCATAGACCTCAACCACCGCTTTACTCCCGCCGCCAGAGCCGCAAAGCGGTGGCAGGACGAAGGGCTCATCGGCGAGTTGCTCTTTTGCAACATGGCGCTGTGGATCGGCCGGCCCGAGGCGCTGGAAACGCCGTATTACCATCTTAAGGCCTTAAACCCGCACAGCGTGGATATCATGCGCTATTTCATGGGCGAAATCGAAGAGGTGCAGGCCTACGCTATGATGGCGAGCGGGCGCAACATCTATTCCACCGCTTCCATCAATATGAAGTTCGCGTGCGGGGCGGTCGGGCATCTGACTTCCAGCTACGACATCGCGCGCGGGCACCCGATGGAGCGCTGCGAGGTAGCGGGCCGTGCGGGCCGCCTGATCTTCGAGGATATGTGGCGCGAGGCCACGCTCTACCCCGCGGGCGATCCTACCAAGCGCGTGTATACCAATCCGATCTTCGGCGGCTTTTCGAACTTTGACGATACCTTCCGCGACCGGATCGGCTGCTTCGTAGAGGAAATCATCGCGGGCGTCAAGCCCGAGGACATCGACGGCTCGGGCGCGTCGGGCCTGGCCGCCCAGCGCGTCATCCACGCCGCCATCGCGTCGATCAAGCAAGGCGGCGCGTGCGTGCGCGTGGCGCAGGTTACGGAATAAACTTTAGAAAGAAGGTCTTCTCATGGCTCTTAAGGTGGCTGTAACCGGCGCGGGCGGCATCGGTAAGACGCACGCAACGTGCTATAAGAACGACGCGCTGGCCGAGCTTATCGCGGTATGCGACATCGTGCCGGAAAAGGCGGAGGCGCTGGGGACGGCGATGTCGGTTCCCTGGTATACCTCGCAAAAGGACATGTTTGCCGCGCACCCGGAAATCGAGGCGGTTTCGGTGTGCACATCGGGCTACGACAACGGCTCCATGCACTTCGACCCGGCGATGGAAGCGCTGGACGCCGGGCGCAACGTGCTGGTGGAAAAGCCCATCTGCGCCGACCTTAGGGATGCGCAGCAGCTGGTGCGGTTCGCCGCGCAAAAGAAGCTGTATTTGGGCTGCAACCTGAACCACTATTTTACCAAGACCGCCGACCGCGCCGATGGGCTGATCAAGGACAAAAAGATCGGCGAGCTGGTTTATTGCATTCACAAGGTGGGCTTTAACGGCAGTGAAAAGAAGTACGGCGGCGCGGGCACCCCGCGCTGGCAAACGCCCTATTCGCACGTCAAGGCGTTTTGCGCGCATCCCTTTAGCGTGATGCGCCATTTCTGTGGCGATATCGTTCAGGTGCAGGCCTTCATGGACCGCCCCGGCGTTCGCCGCACCGCCGGAGATCCGATGCTCTCCATCAACTCCATCCACGTTCGCTTCGCAAACGGCGGCGTGGGCTATCTGCTTTCGCAACGCGGCGACGCGATGTTCGGGCTGGGCGGCTGGTGGAGCTACGAACACGCCGGAACCCGCGGAACGTTCTGCATAGAAAACTGCGTGGAGAAGCTTTTGTATTGGGATATCGACACCGTTAAGGACCCCGGCATGGCCAGCCCGGCCCCCGATATCTTCGATACCGGCATCAAGGACTTTGGCGCGACGTTCCCCACGCGCATCCACGCGTGGCTGGAAGACTTGACCAACAAGGTTCCGATCGAGCACGTTCGCGCGTCGGGCCGCGACGCGCTGGCCACGCTTACGTACACCTTCGCGGCCATGCGCTCCTACGAAGAGGGCGGCGCGCTGGTCATCCCCGAGGCGCTGCCGGCGCTGCACGGCGATATCAAGTATGTCTGGTAGCTTCAGGAATCTGGTCTTCATCCTGGTCGATCAGCTCCGGCACGACGTGCCGGGCTACGCGGGCGGCATGGCGAAGACTCCGAACATCGACAAGCTGGCGGGTGGCGGCGTTGCCTATGAACGGGCTTATACGCCGCTGCCCGTATGCGGGCCTGCGCGGCGTGCGCTCTTTTCAGGCCGTCACCCCGAGTCCTTTGGCGCATACGGGAACGAAGGCTTCTTTCCCACGCCGCCGTTTGGCCCCGGCGACACCCTGCCTCAGCGCCTGCGCAATGCCGGGCGGCGTTGCGGCTTCGTCGGCAAGTGGGATGTTTCGAGTACGCATGGGCCGCAAGCCTTCGGCTTTGATTTTTTTGCGGGCATCCGGGAGTATGAGCAGGACATTGCGAGGCGTTATCCGGATCTTTGCTTTACCGGCGGCTGGATGGGCTGCGAAAGCCCGCTGCCGCTTTGCGATGCGCGCAGTCACTATCTGGCGCGCTGTGCCGCCGACTTTGCGCGCGATACGCCCGGCGATTTCTTCCTCTGGCTCGACTTTGGCGAGCCGCACCTGCCCTGCCGGCCCTCAAAGCCCTTCGCGGGCAGCGTCGACCCCGCCTCGGTGCCGATGTGGCCGGGGTACGAGGATGCGTTTATCGGCAAACCATACTGCCACAAACAGCAAACCGTCAACTGGAACCTTGAGGAGATGCCGTGGCGCGATATGGCGCCGCAGGTGGCGCGCTATCACGAGATGGTCGCACAGCTCGACGATGCCGTAGGCTATCTATTGAGCGAGCTGGAAGCGACCGGGCGGCTGGACGACACGCTGATCGTGCTTACATCCGACCACGGCGATATGTGCGGCAACCACCGCATGCTGGATAAGCACTATGTTCTGTACGACGACATTGTACGCGTACCGCTAATTCTTGCCGGAAGCGGCATCGCGCCTGGAGGGTCGGCCGAGCCAGTCTCAAACTGCCTAGATCTACCCGTCACGATTTGCGATCTACTGGGCACGGAACGCCTGCCCGACCCGCACGGGCAGCCCCTGCCAGGCTTTGGCGGCGGCGGTCGCGAGCATATTACAGCCTCGGGCAACGGGCAGCAGTTCGGCTTTTTCAACAGCCGCATGATCACCGACGGCCGCGTGAAGTACGTTTGGAACCTCACCGATACCGACGAGCTTTACGATCTTATAAGCGATCCTGCCGAGCTTAACAACCGCATTGCCGACCCCGCGATGGCGGCATGCCTTGCCGGGCTGCGCCGCGCGCTGCACGCCGAGCTCGTGGCGCATGGCGATCAATTCGCGGCGTCGGGGTGGTTGGATGCGCAGCTGCTTGAGGGCAGAAAGATATAAAGACGCCTCGGAAAGCGCTCAGGCGCAATCGTCATTGTCGGCGAGATGAGTTTTCAGATCGGATTCTTGTAACGACGCCAATGTAAAGGGAAGTGCATCCTACATCGAGCGCCACTCAGCGCAAACCTGCTTACTCTCATGAAATGATCTTTCCGTATAAAATGAACCGCAAAAAGCTCGTGCAACGCGAGCTTTTTGTGGTATATGGACAGGATGTATGGTCGTCGACTTTAAAAATAGGTACAGATGAGCGAAAGCGCCTTTCGGTGCGCGTGGATCTTGTCGCCCATATGGGCCGGTAAGCCGTGGGGAGAATACTGGGCGAGGAAGATGGAAAAATAAAACACTTCGATGAAGCCCGGCATGGTTGCTTCGAAAGATTAGCATTTTCCATTATTGAACGGTATAATGTATTGACAGGTACATTACATTGATCTATACTTCTTTGCAAGGTACTACACAATAAACGGTTGATAGACATCCCAGACGAAAGGAGTACGGATTTGAACGCACAGTTTAAGAAGGGCGTCTTGGAATTATGCGTGCTTGCGGTTCTTGCGCGCAAGGATTGCTACGGCTTTGAGCTGGTGAGTCAGGTTTCCCGCAGTGTCTCCATGTCGGAGGGCACGGTGTATCCGCTGCTCAAGCGCCTTCGAGACGACGGCCTGCTGAACACCTATCTCGTCGAATCGACGGAAGGCCCGCCGCGCAAGTACTATAAGTTGACCGAGCGAGGCAAAGAAAACTACATGGAACTGCTCGGCGAATGGCGAACATTTTGCAAGGGCGTGGACGATATCATCGAAGGGAGGGAAAGCGCATGACGCGGGCGGATTATATGCTCAGGTTTACCGAAAAGCTCGGCGGCCTACCCCATGAACGCAAGCAGGAGATCGTGGAGGATATCCTAGCGCATTTTACCGATGGAGCGGCCGCCGGCATTTCGGAAGAGACCCTCGCACAGGGCCTTGGCCAGCCCGAAATCCTTGCGCGGGAATACCGGGCAACCTTCGCGACCGAGGCCGCAAGGGACAAACCCTCCATGGGCAACGTCATGCGCGCCGTCTGGGCAGGCATCGGAATGGGAATGCTCAACCTGATCTTCGTGCTCCCCCTAGGCACCGCCGTCTTCGCCGTGTGGCTTTCGCTGCTGATATCAGGCGTGGCCATGGGCCTTGCGGGCATCCTCTCTTCGTTGCTGACGCTCATCAACATGGTCGTACCGCTTGCCTTCGTAGCCATCGCCTATCCCCTGGCCACCGTATTCGGCGGCATCGCGATCGCCGCGCTGGGAGCGCTGCTGTTTATCGGCATTCTCTACGCGGGCCGCTCGATGGGCAAGGCGCTCGTTCGCTACATACAGGCCAATCTCCAAATCATTTCCGGAAGGAGGAAGCAACATGCGCAGGAGCATTAAGCCGCTTGTCATCGCGCTTGTCGTAGTATTCGCCGTATCGGCGGCCATCACGGGGGTGCTCGCGCTTACGCAAATCGTCCCGGATATTCGCAGCGGCCAGATCGGCGGCGCGAACGCGCAGGAATACAGCGAGCAATGGTCTCTTCCCCTCCCCGCCGATTCCAGCCTGAGCATCGACGTATCCGCCGTGGATGTGGATCTAAAGCCCCACGACAAGCAAACGCTCGAGGCCAGCTTCTTAGGTACGAGAATCCCCGACAGCAGCGGAAGGCTTCCCTACATCGAGGTCCTTGTGCAGGCCGACGGAATCACGCTTCGCGAACGGCACGAGCAGCAGGCATTCCTAATCATCGGCGGCTTTAGCGGCGGGCAAATCCGGGGCACGCTTACGATATACGTCCCGCGCGAGCACATGAAGGATTTTAAGGCCGATACCTTTTCCGGAAACATGGCGGCAACGGGCATTTGGGCAAACTCCATCGCCATTACCACGAGCAGCGGCGGCATCACCGCATCCGACCTTAACTCCGAGGGCCTCCTCTCCTTCACAACCTTCTCCGGCAACCAAACGCTAAATGCCCTTAGGGGAATGGAAGCGATCTTTGACGCGTCCAGCGGGAATATAAACGTTACGCAGCTTGACGCGCTCTCGCTCAGGGTCAATACATTCAGCGGCAAGGTGGAACTCACCGGCGCCACGATCGAAGAAGACGCGGGGATCACCACCTCCAGCGGAAACATCGTGCTCATGCAAGTGAGCGCCGGCAGCCTGTTTACCGATCAGTTCAGCGGCAAGCTCGATATGGAGTACGTCAGCGCGCATAGGCTTGGAAACTTCACCACATCCAGCGGCAATATCACCGGCAAGAGCGTCACCGTGCCGACTCTTACGTTCGGCTCCTTTTCGGCCAACGTGGCAATCGGGGATCTCAAAAGCGATTCCATTACGGGAGAGACCTCCTCAGGCGATGTCGGGTTGAGCCTGTACAAAGGTGCGGACATCGATATCTCCACTTTTTCCGGGCGCGTGAACCTGACCTTGCCCAAGGAGACCGAATTTAGCTACGATATCACGACCTTCAGTGGAGGGATCGATCTCGGCTTTGGTTCCGTGAGCAAAACCTCCGGCGATATCAGCGGCACGATCGGCGGCTCAGAGCATTCCGTGGCGATCGATACCTCCTCCGGCGCGGTGAGTATCCAGCCGGGAAACTAGGAAAAGAAATCCGATATTCTCACACGAATGCCCCCTTTTTGCCACAATGGGAACAGGGAAAGCGAAAGCTTTCCCTGAGGGGGCGGAGAATAATTAAGTTTGACTTGTCTATGCACGCAAAATCGTTGACTTTCCCATGCAATGACGGCATCCAAAAGCGAGGCGGAGCACTGCAGGAAGGAATTGTGCCGAGACCGGCGTTGAATGACGATGCATATGCCATTTGCCTCGCCAGGATTTTTCTCTGTCCAACACGTCGACGAAATCAGCTCTATTCTTACAGATGGCAAGGCCCGCCCAAGGCTTAATTCCGAGGGAACAAATGCCTTCAATTATCACGTTGACAGGGTACCTTATTTGCGGCCATGGCAAGAGCATGCATTACACTATACCCAATGTCGTCATTAGCATATACTCGGCACAGTGAAAAACGAACAAAATTCCCCAAAGCGGTGCAACGGCACAGGTTTTATGGCAGGTTGGTATCCTCCAAACATAATTAAATCCTTCAGCATCATGCGGAAGGATTTTCGCTTGCATATCCATTTGTGGTCTCTACTCAATCAGGGTATCTCATTTATCAGATGTAGGAAAGGCACTTTCCGGGGATAATAAACTGTGTGCTAATGTCCAGAACCGCTTGAAAGGGGCGTAACCTTATGGAATACAGAGTTATGCTGATTGAAGATGACACATCCATCGCAAAGCTGCTTGCAGCTCATATCGAAAAATACAGATATCAATGCGTCATAAACAAGACCATCAACGGTAAGGAGGGATGCTGATACGAGCCTATACCCTGCCCACGGAGGGCATTGCACCTTGATAATTAAATATAGAGGTCAACATATGCCTAAAAAGCGCAAGGACTGCGGCGCCAACATCCCAGAACATGAAATTGAGGAGCTGGCCCGTTGCCTGCTGCCGGAGATACAGAAGTTCTTCGAGAGCGAGCGGGGCAAGCTCGAGTTTGAGGAATGGAAAAAGAAACAGGCTGAGCTATAGGAAAGAACGGCAAAAGCCACTAAGTCCTAGCAGACAAAAGGCGGGGGCTGCATTTTTGTTTGTATCAAATACTCAAGCATAGCACGAATCCGAACCCATCTCCTATCGGTATCGAGTTCGGATTATGTGCGCTTGGTGCGAGAAACAGGACTTGAACCTGCATGTCCTTGCGAACACTAGAACCTGAATCTAGCGCGTCTGCCAATTCCGCCATTCTCGCTCATAAGTTGGTGGAGGGAGGTGGATTCGAACCACCGAAGTCTGCGACGGCAGATTTACAGTCTGCTCCCTTTAGCCACTCGGGAATCCCTCCACGTGGGACGTAGGCTTGGTATCGTTTGGAGCTGGCGATGGGACTTGAACCCGCAACCTGCTGATTACAAATCAGCTGCTCTGCCAATTGAGCTACGCCAGCGCGGGGTTTTGGCCCACCAAATGGCGACCCGGAAGGGGCTCGAACCCTCGACCTCCAGCGTGACAGGCTGGCATTCTAACCAACTGAACTACCGGGCCAAATGGGTGGTGGGCCTTCAGGGACTTGAACCCCGGACCGATCGGTTATGAGCCGACTGCTCTGACCAACTGAGCTAAAGGCCCATGTCCCAAGTTGAGTAAATGGTGACCCCTAGGGGATTCGAACCCCTGTAGCCGCCGTGAAAGGGCGGTGTCTTAACCGCTTGACCAAGGGGCCACGTTTGGTCGGGGTGAAGGGATTCGAACCCCCGGCCCCATGCTCCCAAAGCACGTGCGCTACCAGACTGCGCTACACCCCGCTGATTCGCGTTGCAGCCTCGCGCTTCAAGCGACGCACATTACTATACATCATAGACGACGCGCCTGTCAACACCCAATTTGCCTAAATTATATCGTTTACAAAAAGCAAAGGCAATCTCTAAAAAAACGCCGATGAAACGGCGCACGCAATCCCCGCGGCGGGCTATCTCACCCTATCGCACTCCCATAGAAAAGAAAAGCCCATCCTTCTCAAAGCCTACGCTTTGATAAAACGCATGCGATTCTTTTCTGTGCGGCCCGCAGTCCAGCCCGATGCTCTTGACGCCCTTCTCAAGGGCGATTGCCCGAACTTTATCGATCAATTGCCTGCCGATCCCCTGCCTTTTGCACCCGGAATCGACCACCAGCGTCGATATATAAAAGACAGACCCGTTGCATACATAGCTGTTCATTTGGGAAAAGGCGCAAAACCCGACCACCCTATCGCCTTCTACCGCGCAAATGGCGTATTCTCCATTTGCGTCGAGCGAGGCGAGGTAGGATTGCTTCTGGATTTCCATGTCGCGCGTGAGCCAGGGCCACAACTGCCTTAGCAAAGCAAAGACTTGAGGGTAGTCTTCGTCGCGTGCCGTGCGGATCATACCTATCTCCTTAATGCGTGGCCATCACCATGCGACCAAATCTAGAATAAAGTCATCTGGCTGCTTTGCGCCATGCCGCGCAGGCATCCCTGCTGCCTGAGCATGTCGATTACCGCGCGGGATACCTTAGAGCGGTTCTGTAAGTCTTCTATGGAGAGAAACTCCCCCTCCCCCCTCGCGGCGACGATCGCCTCGGCGGCGGCCAGGCCTACGCCGGGCAGGCGGTTCAGCGGCGGGCGGATGGAATCCCCTTCGATTAAAAACTCGCTCGCCGAGGACACGTAAAGATCCACCGGCGCAAACGAAAACCCCCGCTCGCGCATTTCGAGCACCAGCTCAAGCAGCGTGATCACGCGCTCGTCCTTGGCCGAATCGTCGTCCTTATCCTCAATTTCCTTCATCGTTGCGCGGAGCTCATTTGGCGACGCGAGCATGAGCGCCGCGTCGAATTCGTCCGCGCGCACGGTAAAGTAGGCCGTATAGTACGCCAAAGGGTAGTAGATCTTAAAGTATGCCACCCTAAGCGCCATCTTCACATAGGCGGCCGCATGCGCCCGCGGGAACATGTACTCGATCTTAAAGCACGAATCGATGTAGTGCTGCTCCACGCCCGCATCCCGCATGGCCTGAACCATCTCCGGCGTAAGCCCAACCTTTCCCTTTCCCTTGCGTACGATCTCCATGATGGTAAACGCCGTCTTCGCAACGACGCCGCGCGCCATCAGCGTGTTCATGATGTCGTCGCGCGTGCAAAAGCAAGTTTTGAGCGTCGCCTTGCCCTCTTTGATCATATCCTGCGCGTTGTTGAGCCATACGTTTGTTCCGTGCGATAGTCCGGATATGCGCAGAAGCTCCGACATGGTGGAGGGCATTGTCTCCTCCAGCATGCCGCGCACGAACTTGGTTCCGAACTCAGGAATGCCCAGCGTGCCGGTGTTGGAGCCGATCTGCTCGGGGGTGACGCCGAGCGCTTCGGTGGATGTAAACAGCGACATCACCTTTCCATCCGTCAGCGGAAGGTCCAGCGCGTTTACGCCGGTCAATTCCTCCAGCATGTGGATCATCGTCGGATCGTCGTGCCCCAGAATATCGAGCTTTACCAGGATGTCGTGCAGCGAGCCGAAGTCAAAGTGCGTGGTAATGATCCCCGTCTCTTTCTTATCGGCAGGATGCTGGATCGGAGAAAAGGAGTGGATATCATAGTCCGCCGGAACGACTACCATGCCGCCGGGATGTTGACCCGTGGTCACCTTCACGCCCGTGATGCCCTTGGCAAGCCTTTCTTTTTCTACGGATGTTGCCGTCTTTCCCGTCTTTTCAAGGTACCCAAGCACTTCGCCATAGGCCTTCTTTTCCGCGAGCGTGCCGATCGTACCAGCCTTAAACACATTGCTCTCGCCGAAGATCGTCTTAACATACGCCTGCGCGCGAGGCTGGTATACGCCGGAAAAGTTAAGGTCGATATCCGGCACCTTGTCGCCCTCAAAGCCCAGGAACACTTCAAACGGAATGTCGTAACCGTCGCGCTTCATCTCAGCACCGCACGCGGAGCAAAGCCTGGGCGGCAAGTCTTCGCCGCAAGGGTATTGGGCGATGTCCACGTCAAAATCGCTGTGCCTGCACGCGGGGCAGCGGTAGTGCGGCTGGAGCGGATTGATTTCGGTAATGCCGGTGAGCGTCGCCACGAACGAGGAGCCTACCGAACCGCGCGAGCCGACCAGGTAGCCGTCCTCCATAGAGCGCTTAACCAGCAACTGCGCGCTGTGGTACAGCGTGCCGAAGCCGTTGCCGATGATGGACCCAAGCTCCTTCTCGATGCGCTCTTTGACGATAACGGGCAGTTCATCGCCGTACATCTCTTTAGCGGCCGCCCACGTGGTCTCCTCGATGATGTTCTCGGCACCGGGCAGCGTCGGCTGAAACGTCGTCTCCCCCTTGGGATGCGGCGGGAACATCCTAGGCATTTCGATGCGCTCGGCGATCGCCCTAGTATTGGTTACTACAACCTCGTACGCCTTCTCCTCGCCCAAATACGCAAACTCGTCAAGCATCTCGCGCGTGGTGCGCATATACAGCGGCGCTTGGTACTGCGCATCGGCGAAGTGCTTGCTCTGCATGAGGATTTCGCGAAAGATCGCATCCTCAGGGTCGAGAAAGTGCACATCGCAGGTGGCGCACACGGGAATACCAAGACGTTCACCCAGGCGAACGACCGCACGGTTCAGATCGCGCAACCCCTCGTCGTTAGGGATGACCCCGTCGCGCACTAAAAATGCGTTGTTGCCGATCGGTTGGATCTCGAGATAGTCGTAAAAACTTGCGATTTCGTCGATCTCTTCCTGCGGCCTCTTGCCCAGGATCGCCTGCATCAGCTCGCCCGATTCGCACGCCGAGCCGATAATCAGCCCTTCCCTGTGCTTTGATAAGACGCTGCGAGGCATGCGGGGCCTGCGGTAAAAATGCGAAAGGTGGGAAAGAGAAGTAAGCTGGTATAGGTTGTACAGGCCCTGCGCGTTCTGAGCAAGCAGCACGATATGATACGAATCGTTGCCCGCCGCAACCGATTGCCCAAGGCTTCCGTTCAAATCCGCGAGGGTTTCTATCCCCTGATCCTTCGCCATATCCAAAAGTTTTACAAAGGCCTTCGCGGTAGCGCGCGCGTCCTGTATAGCTCTGTGGTGATTCTTCAGCGGCACGCCCAGCGCCTTGCATACCGCGCTTAATTTGTGCTGTTTGAGGTTCTTTAAAAGCGCTCTGGAGAGCGGAAGGGTATCGACGCAAGCGACCGGCAGCGAAACCCCGGCTTCCCGCGCGGCCGCCTCGAGAAAAGCGACGTCAAACGGGGCGTTGTGCGCGGCGAGCACGTCGTCCCGGCGAAGATATGCGCAAAGCTCCGCGATGGCGGCTTGGGGCGAAGGAGCGCCGTACACCATGTCGTCGGTAATGCCGGTGAGGTTTACCACCTTTTCAGGAATCGGAATGCCCGGATCGACAAACGTCGTGTATTCGTCCACCACCACGCCGTCGCGTATGCGTACCGCGGCGATTTCGGTGAGGCGGTCGACGCGCGGGTCGAGGCCCGTCGTCTCCACGTCGATGACGACGTACGTCCGATCGATCGGGTCTTCGTCGGCGCAGCGCACGATCGACTGCGCGTCGTCCACTAAATAGCCCTCCATGCCGGGGATCAATTTTACAGGCGTCCCTTTCTTTTTTAGCATGCCCATCGTGTCGAAGGCCTCCGGGTAGGCCTGGAGCACGCCATGGTCGGTGATGGCAATGGCGTCCTGCCCCCACTAGGCAGTCCTTTGCATCAGGGCTGAGGGCGAGGAGACGCCGTCCAGAGCGCTCATCTGCGTGTGCAGGTGCAGCTCGACGCGCTTGAGCTCCTCCTCGTCCGTACGGGCCTTGAGAGGGACGATCGTAATATCCCTCGCGACGATGGCGATCTCCTTGGCAAAATTATCGTACCGGCACTCACCCTTTACCCGCACGCCGGTTCCCGCGGCGAGCTGCGCGGTCTTCTTTTCGTCGGCGGGCTCCATAAAGGCCTTGACGAGGATCGAGCCCGAGTAATCCGTCACGCCCAGGCTCACGAGTAAGCGCGTTTCCCCTTTGAGCAGACGCGTTTCGACGGAAAGCGACCTTCCCTCGAGCACCACCACGCCCGAGTCCTCCGTCAGTTCTCCGATCGGCGACGGGGTACCCGAAATTTTCGCGCCATAGAACACGCGCTCTTGCGTAAGGCGCTGGTCCTTTTCGTTTTTCGCCGCGCGCTCCCTTTCCTCGACAATTCTGCGCAGCAACGCCTTTTCTTCTTCGCGCGCCTCTATGTCGTCATACTCGGGAAGCTCCAGCGCCTGCGCCATGACCGGCATGTCCATCTTAAAAAGGTCTTTGAGGATGGTCGCCAGCGCCTGCGTACAGCCGCGCTCCGTCAGGTAGGATGCGCCAGCCGCGCCGCGGGTGCGCAAAATGAGGCGGCCGTCTTCTACCGACCATTCAGCCGCCCGCATGAAGGGCGCCGCGCCCGGCGAGCGATCCAGCAGCAGGGTGGTCACATACTCCGCATAGTCTCCGGGCGACGCTAAAAAGCGTTCGGCGAGCGAGGGGCAGGCGATCCTGATCTGCACCGCGCACTGAGGAAAGCGCTTGAGTAGCGCGCGGCGAAGCCCTTGCTCCACCCCCGGCGCGGGCAGTTCGTCCATCGTAAAGCGGGCAACCATGCGGCGTCTGGATGGCTCGATCAGCACGCGCTCGAGGCGCACGCCCCTATAACCCTCCTCGTCCAGCAAGGTGCGCCAACTATCTTGAAACCGCTGCATTCCGCTTCCCCTTTCACGGCATAAAACATTTCCATTCACAGCCCGCGCCTTGCGGCGGCAAAGTTACGGCTCTGTATCCAGCGCGTGAATCTCGCGCAGCAATTCGTCGAGCAGCTTGTCCATCGGCACTTTGCGCGGCGGCCGTCCCTTTACAAACAGCGCGCCCGCGCCTTTTCCCCCGGCGATGCCGATGTCGGCCTCCTTGGCTTCGCCCGGCCCGTTCACCACGCAGCCCATTACGGCCACCTTGATCGGCCTTCGTATGCCCGCAAGCCTGCGCTCAAGCTCTGTGGCGATGCCCTCGACATCGATGCTCGTGCGTCCGCAAGTCGTGCAGGACACGATCTCCACGCCCCCCGTGCGCAGCCCGCAGGCCTTAAGAATCGCGATGCCCGCCGGTACCTCGGGTACGGGGTCTCCCGTGAGCGAAACGCGCAGCGTGTCGCCGATGCCCTCCATCAGCAGCGTGCCGATGCCTACCGCGGATTTTATCACGCCCGAGGAGACGGTTCCCGCCTCGGTAACCCCTATGTGCTGCGGGTAGTCGGATGCTTTGGTAAACGCGCGGCACGCTTCCACGGTAGAGCGCACCGACGAGCTCTTCAGCGATATGACAATATCGTAGAAGCCCTCTTTTTCAAGCATCGCAATGTGCGAAAGCGCGCTTTCCACCATCGCCTCCGGCGTGGGGCCGCCGTAGCGCTCAAGCAAATCGCGCTGCACCGAGCCGGAGTTGATGCCCACGCGAATGGGCACGCCGTGCGCGCGGCAGCACGCCGCTACGGCGGCGACGTTTCGCTCGCCGCCGATGTTTCCCGGGTTGATGCGCAGCTTGGAAACGCCGTTTTCCACCGCCGCTATGCCGAGGCGGTGGTCGAAATGCACATCCGCCACGACGGGAATGCCGGCCTCGGGCACGATCTTCCCCATCGCATGCGCGCAATCCATATCGAACACCGCGCACCTGACGATATCGCAGCCGGCGGCCCGAAGCGCGCCGATCTGCGCGAGCGTCGCCTCGACGTCCCGCGTGTCGGTATTTGTCAGCGACTGCACGGTGATGGCCGCGCCTCCGCCGATGAAGACTCCGCCCGCCGTCACCCTGCGCGTCATACCGGCAGCGTCCCCGTAATCAGGCCGAAGATGTCTTTAAAGAGCAAAATACCCATCAGGCCGAATAGGAGCACGATGCCTACCCCGTGGATGATCGCCTCCACCTTTCGCGGCACCGGGCGGCCCACGACCATTTCGATAAACGTAAATACGATCCTGCCCCCGTCCATCGCGGGAATGGGCAAAAGGTTGATGAGCCCCAGGTTCAGCGAAATCATGATCGCGAGGTTGAGCACTGTAACCAGACCCGAGCGCAGACTCTGCGCAAAGCCCTGCTGCGCCTGAGAAGATATCAGCGTAACCGTGCCCACGATGCCCACAAGCTCGCCGGCATCCTGTTTGCCTACGACCAGTTCGCGAAGGTAGGTAAGCATCTGCGCCATCATGTCGTAGCAGGCCGACACGCCGCGCGTGAACGACTCTCCGACCGGGAACACGTAATAATCCTGCTGCATCATGATGCCGATTAGGTTCGCATTGTTCTTTTCATCGTACACCGTTTCGAGCTTCACGGTGCGCGTCTGCCCCTCGTTTTCGAGCAGTAGCTCGATCTCGCCGGTGCTTTGGCGGATCAGCGCACTGGGAGAGAGCGATTCTTCGCCATTGACGGAAAGAATGGCATCTCCCGCCACGATGCCCACCGCCTCGGCAGGCATGCCGGGAGACACCGAGGCGATCTTGTTGCCGATGTAGGGCAACCCGGCCGTCGATAGCAAAAGAACCGCCAGCAGATAGGCGATCAGCAGGTTCATCGCGGGGCCTGCGAAAAACGCAATAAGCCGCTTCCACGCCGGATGCTCGTTAAAGCCTTTGACGCCGTCGATGTCTTCATCCGCGTACGCGCAGTAACCGCCCAGCGGCAGCGCTCTAAGCGAGTACTGAATGCCCTTTCGGGTCCACTTCAAAAGAGCAGGACCAAACCCCACGGCAAACTCGATCACCGGTAGCTTTAAAAGCCTGCCCGCCATATAGTGGCCCAGCTCGTGCACGATGACCAAGATGCCAAGCAGCACGACCGCGCCGAGTATCCAAAGAACCGTCGACAAGATGCTACCTCTTTCCAGTGGCCTTGCCACTTCGGATATTATGCTTTGCGCCGCAGGATCATCTGCCCGGCAGGGCTAAGCGGTTGCCGATGAGCGCGTGAATGCCCGAATGAGTCAGCGGTTATCCAGGCCCAAGCGCCGCGCCACAAACGACCGCGCCCTTTGGTCCGCCCGAATTACCTGCTCGAGCGTAGGATGGGCGACCGCCGTCGCGTCGGCCAACGCATCCGCACACAAATCGTAGATATCGGCAAAGCCGCATCTGCCGGTCAAAAAACCGTGCACGGCCACCTCGTCCGCTGCATTGAACACCGCGCCGTACACCCCGCCCGAGCGCAGCACGTCGTAACCTAGGCGCAATGCGGGAAAGCGGTCTTCATCCGGCGGCTCGAACGCAAGCGGCCCAAGCGCGGTCAAATCCGGCGCGGACAGCCCCGTATCCAGCCTTTCAGGATAGGAAAGCGCGTAAAGAATCGGGGTGCGCATATCGGCCTGCCCCATCTGCGCCAGCAGCGCGCCGTCCCGATACCTCACCATAGAGTGTACGATGGATGAGGGGTGAATCAGAACATCGATCGAATCCGCACCCATGCCAAATAGGAGACCGGCTTCGATGATTTCCAGCGCCTTGTTCACCATCGTCGCCGAATCAATCGTGATGCGCTCGCCCATCGCCCAGTTCGGATGGCGAAGCGCCTGTTCGGGCTTTGCGATGCGCATCTGCCCCTTTGTCCAGGTTCGAAACGGGCCGCCGGAAGCGGTTAAAATAAGCCTTTCCGGCCTCTCTTTTTTCCCGTCGACGCACTGGAAAATCGCGCTGTGCTCGCTGTCCACCGGAATGAGCTCGCAGCCGCCCTTGCGCACGGCATCTAAAAACAGCGTTCCACCTGAAACCAGAGTTTCCTTGTTGGCAAGGCAAAGCCGTACGCCCGCTTGCGCCGCCGCACAGGAGGCCTCCATGCCCTGTGCCCCCACAATGGCGTTGAGCACCGTATCGCTTCCTGCAATCGCCCGCGAGGCGGGCTCGCCCAAAAGCCAGGTAACGCCGGGTATATCAGGGGGGCGGTAGTCGGGCGCGCTATTTGCGAGCAGGGCCGCGTCGGGCCTAAACATGCGCGCCTGTTCCTCGAGCAGCGCCGCGTTTGAACCGGCCGCGAGGGCCGTCACCCTAAACCTATCCGGGTGGCGGCGCATCGCGGCCAGCGCTTGCGTACCTATGGAGCCTGTGGAGCCAAGGATCGCAACTTTTCTCAATGGACGCCTCCGATCACCAGAATTGCGTATATGTATAAGAATACTGCGTTAAACAGCATGCCGTCCAGCCTGTCGAGCACGCCGCCATGTCCCGGGAAAAACTTGCCGAAATCCTTCACGCCGCAGTAGCGCTTCACGACCGACGCCGCCAAGTCGCCCAACTGGGTGGCGATCGAGCCGATCGCCCCCATCGCGACAAAGTGCCAAATCCATACGTCGTTGCCGCGCACCTCGCCAATAATAAAGCCGAAAACGCCCATCGCAAGCACGGTGGTCGCAAAGCCGCCGATCGCTCCCTCCCACGTCTTCTTGGGCGAAACGGATGGAATGAGCTTGTGCTTGCCCATCGCCATGCCAAACACCAGCGCGAAGACGTCGCTGATGACGGAGGAAATGATCACGCTGAGAAATAGCGGCAGCTTGTAGGGCTCGGGCAACGCAGCGATCATAAAAAAGGCGACAAAGGGCACGGTCGGGTATACAAGCGGAAACGCCGTGGCGATCATATCCCCCTCTTTGGGGTCTCTGATGAAGATCGCCGAGCACAGCGCAAGCACCGAACCCATTAAGAACACGAGCAAGAGCCCTTGCGCGCCGCGCCACAGGTACGCGGGCATCAACAACGCGCCCGTCAGATAGATGGCCCAGCCCGAAGGCTTAAGCCCCCTGGCCCTGAGCGTTGCGAGCATTTCGTGGAGCGAAATCAGGTATAGCAGGATAACCGCTCCATACAGCACGGCGCCGCCCGCCCAATTGCGGAAATATACGATAACGCCGACCGCCACAATGGAGGCCACGCCGGTGATCACTCTTTTGGTCATGCCTGCTCCCGCGCACCCAGGCCGCCATAGCGGCGTTCCCGCTGCGCAAATTTTTCTATTTCCCTTGCGAGCACCTGTACGGAAAATTCCGGCCAATATTCCGGAATGAACGAAAGCTCCGCATAGGCCAGCTGATACAGCAGAAAGTTGGAAAGGCGCGTTTCGCCCCCGGTGCGGATCATGAGATCCACGGGCGGCAGCCCGGCGGTATACATTTCCCTGTCCAAAACGTTTTCGTCGATCGCCTCAGGGTCGATCTGCCCGCGGCGCGCCTTGTCGGCAAGCGAACGCGCAGCCGCCGCAATCTCCGATCGCGCCCCGTAGTTAAACGCAATATTCAGCACAATGCCCGTATTGCGCGCGGTCATCGCCTCCGCACTGTCCATCAGCGCGCGCTGCGCCGCCGGAATGGTCTTTTTGTCGCCCAGAACGCGCACGCGCACGCCCGCCTTCACCATCGCGGGAATCTTCAGCGCAAAAAATTCGCGCAAAAGCTCCATCAAAACGTCGATTTCAGTCTTGGGGCGATTCCAATTTTCGGTGGAGAATGCGTATAGCGTCAGCGCCTTAACGCCAAGCCCATCGCATGCCGTCACGATCGGCTCGATCGCCTTGACGCCCTCCCTATGCCCCTGAGAACGCTCAAGGCCCCGCTCTTTTGCCCAGCGGCCATTGCCATCCATGATGATGGCGATGTGCCGCGGTATTTCGGGCGGCTCTTTCTTATCGCTCAAACCGTCAGGAGCTCCTTTTCCTTTTCCGCCAGCAAGCGGTCGATCTCCTTGATCTGCGCGTCGGTTACCTTTTGTACTTCATCCTCGCCGCGCTTTTGATCATCTTCAGTAATGTTGCTGTCCTTTTTTTCTTTCTTAATCTGCTCCACCGCATCCCTGCGGATCGAGCGGACGGCCACCTTACACTCCTCGGCAAGCTTTTTCACCTGCTTAACGAGATCTTTGCGCCGCTCCTCGGTAAGTTCGGGCAGCACCAGCCTTATGGACTTGCCGTCGTTGGAAGGGTTGATACCCAAATCGGATTTGAGGATTTCGCGCTCGATGTCCTTGAGCGTCTGCGGATCCCACGGAGAAATCAGCAAAACGCGCGGCTCGGGCACGGCTACGTTTGCCATCTGGGCAATGGGCGTCGGCGTTCCATAGTAGGGCACCATGATGCGGTCTAGCAACTGCGGCGTCGCACGGCCCGCGCGCAGGGAACCCATTTCCTTGACAAAGACCGCGATGGATTTTTTCATCTTATCGGTCATGGCATCGATAATCGGTTTCGTCATAGCGATACCCCCTTGTATATATTCTACCGTGGAAAACAACGACAAAAACGGCTCGCCACACGAAGCGGCACAAGCATTATACCATGCTTTTCCTTGCGTAACCACCAAGGAAAGCAAGCTTCATCACATTCGCAGACAATTCCCGCTTTTATATCGCCGTTCGCCCGCAACGAA
>JAVBNW010000023.1:0-28311 GCA_031551255.1 Eubacteriales bacterium
CCCCCATCTGTCCTTGAGGGCCAGGTTCACCCTGCGGCCCTTGTGGTCCGAACGCCCTGTGGGCCGATAGAGCCTTGCGGACCGGCCTGTCCCTGCGCTCCAACGGATCCGCGAGGCCCGGGAACACCCTGCGGCCCAACAGGCCCTTGCGGGCCGGGCGGACATGTACAAGGACAATCGCACATGCGACAAATCGGAGAAGAATGCTTTATTAAGCTATTATATGAAATGTATTTACTTCCCACAGCTTCAATCCCTCCTAAAAGTATGTTATGCGAGTTCCGTCTGTATCGTGAGAAACCCAAACTTACTGTTCTACATCCGCGCCTACGCGCTAGCACGCGTATTCCCGCTTTTGACCGGGCAAACCGAGAGCTTTGCAACAAGCTAATTGAAATCCGAAACAAGCAACAAAAAAACGCCATCCCTTTCGCGGGCGGCGATTTTGCATGGCGCAACTATGCGGAATATCGCTTGTGTTTAGGTTCCTATATTTCAAGGCCCTACTGATGCCTTAAAGGTATCGTTTCAGGGTATGCACCCAAGCAGGAAAAATGCACCCATGCCTTTGGGGTGCATCCTTACACGAACAGGTGCATGAAAATCAGAAAAACGACGCCTCTTAAAGTGTGTCGTTTTGCTCTTGAAACGCGAAAAAGCCCAGTATTACTGGGCTTTTCGGCTACTCGTCTTTGTATCAATAACGAGGTTTAGATTTGGTGGAGCCAAGGGGATTCGAACCCCTGACCTCTACGATGCGAACGTAGCGCGCTACCAACTGTGCTATGGCCCCTCGCGTGATGTTTGGAGCCCGATGGACAGCCAACTGTGCTCCAAACGCTCGATCATTCTAGCACAGCGTTTGGCAAAATGCAAGAGGTGCAAAAAGAGTTTACAACACACTTTTTGCACATTTCGTTGTGCGTTTCGCCGTAGATGGCCTCATATCCCAAGCATGAAAAGCAAGGCCAAACGATAAGTGAATGTAAGCAAAAGTAAAAAATGTTAGCAAAAGCTAATAGATTGACATAAAAATGGGCATATGGTATGGTCAACACACAACAAAATACCCGTGAGGGAGTAGTTTGCATGCATAGCATGTGGCAAGTCAACACGCTGGCCCAACGGCCTGGCTTGTCTTAAAGAACGAGACTCATGTGTAGCCCCAAGCTACGCATGGAGTTTTTATTTTACCCATGCATAGCCGAAGCGGATATGCGTGGGTTTTTTTATGGAAAATCCAAATATAAAACGCAATGCGCAACGGGCATAAGCGATGCCGGAGGGCCGGTGGTTTTGTTATAACGTACGAAAAGGTGGTCGTTATCATGTCGTGGATCGTAACGCTTCTGCTTCTTCTGATCGGCTTGGCGCTCATCGTCAAAAGCGGGGACGCCTTTGTGGATGCCGCGAGCTGGATGGCCCAAAAATCGGGCATACCCAAGTTTATTATCGGCGCGACGGTGGTAAGCCTTGCGACGACATTGCCCGAAATGTTGGTTTCCTTCATGGCTGCAGGGGAGGGCAAGGTGGATATGGCCATCGGCAACGCCGTGGGCAGCGTCACCGCTAACATCGGCCTGATTATGGGCATTGCGCTGGTGTGTATGCCCACTGTGATCCGCCGCGGCGACTACATGCTGCGCTCGCTTCTCATGCTCGGCGCGGCCGCCGTGGTGATGATCTTCGGCTTTACCGGGCATATGGGCATTTTGCCGGGCATTGTATTGGCGCTCATTTTTATCGCCGCTTTGGCGGATAACATATTTAAGGCGCGCAGGAGTATGCATGGGGGAGCGCTGGAGGCCGTAGATTTGGGAGCCCCGCTGGCCGCAGTTCACGACGCTTCCGTTGCATTGATACAGAATTCTCCGGCAACCTTGGCACAGCCGCTCAGTGCCGAGGGCGTTTTGGCCATACCGGCCGCGGTGGCTAAGGCTTCGGGGAAAGAGATTGCCCTAAACATCGTAAAGTTTGCGCTTGGCGCGGCGGGCATCGTGTTCGGCGCGCAGCTGTTGATCGACAATGGCAGCGATTTGGCTTTGCTGTTGGGCGTGCCCGAGCGCGTCGTCGCCGTCAGCGTCATCGCCATCGGTACGTCGCTGCCGGAGCTCGTTACCACCATCACGGCCATTGCGAAAAAGCAAAGCGCTCTGTCGATCGGAAACATCATCGGGGCCAATATCATCGACATTACGCTAATCCTGCCCATATGCGCGCTCATTTCCGGGCAAGCGCTGCCGGTAGCCTCGCAGGCCATGACCGTGGATATTCCCACCGCTCTCATCGTGGGCATTTTGGCCATGGTTCCTACGTTGATTACAGGCAAATTTACGAGGCTGCAGGGCGCGCTGCTCATCGTCTTTTATCTCGCATATCTCGTGTTTACTACGGTGTTTCTCGCTTAGCTTGCCAGGGCGCTCGTCGGCTTGCGCTGCGCTCTTCATCGGTTTACACTACGCTCTGCTCCCCCACCAGACTGCGGTATGGTGGGGGTTCTGGCGCTGCGCGAAATCTCTTCTTCTCAAAGAAATCTTAGCTTTCGAAAAGAAATGCTCATGTTGTTACTCGTTTCCTTGACAAAAATATTACTATTACCGTTACGTTGCCAAATCCTTAGGCCGTTCGCACGGCAGTACCCCTTGGCCTATTAACAATGGCGGCCATCGATGATATAGTTAAAAAGACATCACGCAAAAGATCTTTGCAATGCAAACGGCGCTTTGTTCGTGAGGCATTGCGGAAGACGACTTTATCATCGTCAGGCAGGTGAGACCGATGGCGGCTCCGTACCGCGTGTTTCTTATCGACGATGAGCCTTGGGTGCTTAAGGGGCTTAGTGCACTGCTCCGCTGGGAGGACGAGGGCTTTGTCATCGACGGGCAGTATACCAACGCGCTTACGGCGTTGGAGGATATTTTGCGCCTTCGGCCTGATGCCGTCATCACTGATATTACCATGCCCCGCATCGACGGGCTCGAGCTGATAGAGCGGGCGAGAGGCGCGGGCTATGAAGGTTGCTTTGTCATTCTGACGGGCTATGACGAGTTTGCCTATGCGCAGAAGGCCATCGAACAGCAGACGTTCAGCTATCTCCTCAAGCCGATCGACCGCTCGGAGGTGCGCGCCGTAATGTGCAAACTACGGCATGAGCTGGATGATCGACTGCTTCGAGCCATAGCGGCGGAGCCCGACGGAGACAACGCGGCTTTGCTTCGGCGACTTTTAGGGCGGGAGTCAGGGCAGTTTTATGTACTGACAGTTCAAGGTGAATGGGAGCCATCGCTTGTCGGCGCGGAGCGGCTCCTTAGGGTACGTGCGGGAAAGATGCGTTCTACATATTTGTTGGCATCCGAAACGCTGCCCGAGCGGCTGAAGGAACGCTGGGAAGCTCCTTTGGCGAACACACAATCCCATTTGGGGCTCAGCGAACCCTTTTGTGATCTTGCCGCCTTCGCGCGGATGCTCAGGCACTCGGAAACCGCGGCATGTGATGCATTTCTAAATAACGGCGCGCACGTATACGGTTACCGGCGCGCCGATAAGAGCTTTGTGAATCGAATCGTTTCCATGATGCGAAGCGCGAACGATCCCTCTGTATGGGTTATGGTGTTACATGAACTGCGTAAACACGCCTCAATGGCGGATATTGCGCTGCTGCTCAGCGAGGCTTCCGCGCGCTCGGCTGCGAACGAGGGCGACTCGGCTGCGATCGATTCTTACGAGATCGAGGACATCTCCATGCTTTTTTCTTCACTTGACGAGGTTGTTGCCTACATGGAGGGACTGCTCGATAAGGACGATGCCGGCAAGCCCTCGTCCGGACAGACAGTCATCGCCGACATTTGCGCATGGATCGACGAGAATTATGGCAGGCCAATCCGCTTGCGTATGCTATCTCGGCGATTCCATATTTCCGAGACCTATATTTGCGAACTGTTTCGCAAGCATAAAAATCAAACGTTGACAAACTATGTGCTGTCCGCGCGCATGGAGCGGGCCGCATCGCTCTTGCGCGCATCGAAAGTATCTTTGCCCGACGTGGCGGAGGCCGTAGGCTATCTCGACTACGGTTATTTCGGTCGGGTGTTCAAGCGCTATCACGGCATATCGCCGGATGCCTTCCGCCGGGCCAATTAGGGCGTGTCCCAGAAATTTTGCGCGCGCATCTTGTGGCATCTTGCCGGCGTCTCGCGCCTCGCGGGTGGGTATGCGTACTCCCGTGACCCCCTCGCCGAAAAAACGACAAAACTTCTTGACTCGCCGAAAAACCTGCCGCAATCTGCATCGCGATGACTTTGGGGACAAGCCCCTAGGGCGCGTCCCTTGCGCGAACGATCTTGCCGCCTTTCCAAGTCCGCGCCGCTCAAACGCCGCCCGCCAGCGGCAGGAGAAGCTCCACGCAGGTGTAGCATCCCTGCCGCGAGCGGATGCTGAGCGCATACCGGCTGCCGAAGGATAGGCGCAGGCGATGGTCGATGTTCGAAAGGCCGATGCTCGCCTTATCTCCCTTAGCTTGCGTGCCGTGGTTTTGAAGGCCGGCCTGCAAGCATGCAAGCGCCTGTGGGGAGAGGCCCACACCGTTGTCGCTGATGCGCAGAACCAGCGTTCCATCCTCCTTAACAAACCCTTGAATGCAGATATTGCACGGGGGTTCTTTTTCGGCAAAGCCGTGCTTGATCGTGTTTTCGATGATCGGCTGAAGGATCATCTTTTGAATCGCTCTTTCCTGCGCCTGAGGAGTCACTGCCTCGATGAGATTGTAGATGCCGTTCATGCGCTCGGTCATTACGGTATAGTAGTCGTGTACATGCCTCAGCTCGTCGGCTACCGTCACGCGGTCGTCGTCCCTGACTGCATAACGGAACATCCGGCTCATGGAAAGGCAAATTCGTTCGATACCCTCGGCGCCGCTTAGCTGTGCCATCGAGCGGATGCATTCGAGCGTATTGTACAAAAAGTGCGGGTTGATTTGGCTACGGTAGGACAGAAGCTCCGCACGCTGCCTGGCGATGGAGGATTCATACAGCGCCGCCTGTACTTCTTTTTCCGTCTTGGCGGAGCGGTCCACGCGCTCGAGCGTGCGGTTGATTTGCTCGGCGATCAGCGCCAGCTCATGGCTGCCGGGGACTTGCATTCGAAACCCTTCGCCCGCCTTGCCGATGCGATCGATATCCAGCAGCAGCTTTCCCAGCGGGCCGGAGATGGAGCGCACGCTGGCGAGCATCAGGATACTCAGCGCCACCACTGCGGAAAAAAACAGTACCTGTCCGAGCCTGCGAAGGGGCAGCATATCTCTTTCCAGTTCGCTCACCGGCGCGGCCGTTGCGATTTGCCAGCCGGTGTTGGCGTCGGCATGCGAACGCGCCAGATAGTCTTTTGCGCCGATGCTCAAGCGCGCTTGGTCTGGGCCGACTCCCATCAGCCGGGCGGCATCTTCTTGCGGCAGTTCGATGCTTGAGGAGAGCACGGCGCCTCCTTCCGCGACGATGGCAATAAAGCCCGCTGGTTGCTCGCGCGTTTCCAGGTTGTTACAAAGCGCATCTACCTTAAATTGAATTGCGCATAGCCCGGCATTTTCCATGTCGAACTGGCCGGGCAGAGAGTTATAAATGGGCATTACGTAAAAAGCGTGGGGCAGGGGAACGGCACCGTCGCTCATATATACGCGGGAGAAAAACGGCTCTTCAAGCGATGTATCGTTCAGCACGCCGTATTCTGAGAGCATGGTATGCGCCATGGAGCGCAGGCCGCCTCGGGCAAAGAGCAACCTGCCGGATTTTGAATACAGCAGAATATCGTGGATGCTGGGGTTGGTTTCGATCATATTCTGCATCAAGTCGATGCTCGGCGCCATTACCTGCATCCTGGCAGTGGCGGATTCGTTAAGAAGATAGGTTTGCAACGTGCTTGAATAGGCGATCATGCGGGCGGTAGACGCGATGTTTTGTAGCTGAGACGCCAGCCGGTGTTCGACCTCCAGCGCGCTGCTCTCAAACAGGGCGTTGGATCGCTCCTGCGACATGCGTTCAAATCCCTGCAAATATAGGATGGTCATCAGCAGCATAACGCCGATGGACGTCATGGTGATCAGTTTGACGCGGAATCGCATCGAGTGCATGCGTTTCATCGCCACTCCCCCTCGTCGATTCGCACTGCGCTCTTCGTCGGTTTGCACCGCGCTCTGAACCGCCACCAAGCTGCGGCATGGTGGCGGTTCTGGCGCTTCGTGAAACCTCCTCTTCCCACCAGACGCTGAGGCGTCTTGTGGGAGTGGGAAGAACGGAGGACGCGTACCTTCTTCGTCGTTCTTCTTGTTCCTTAAAATCTCCATAGCGGTTTTGAGGAAGAAGAGGAGCGACGTCGTCGGTTTGCACTGCGCTCTGAACCGCCACCAAGCTGCGGCATGGTGGCGGTTCTGGCGCTTCGTGAAACCTCCTCTTCCCACAAGACGCTGAGGCGTCTTGTGGGAGTAAGAAGAACCGAGGGAACGCGCGTCCTCGTTCCCCAATTCGCCGTTCTTCTTATTCCTCAAAATCGCTGAAGCGTTTTTATAGGTTAAGGACGACGAGGAAAGAAACCCTCGCCGTTCTTTCCCCGCCATCTTGCCTTTTGCCGTTCCTCCGCTCTGTTTCTTTTACCCCTTCTTACTATATAGAAACCATGCCCTTCTCGTCGTTCGTCCCCCGCCGGGGGGCTCACGGGGGGTACGCGTACTCCCCGTGCCGTTGCGCGTACCCCCGTGTCGCTACTTTATGCACACTGTGGCGATGCCGTGAGGTTCCAGGATGAGTTGGATTTTGTCTTTTGCCTCTATCGTCTCCAGCCGATCGCCCAGCAGGTTCACCCGCCAGGCCCGGGTGTATTTTCTGTCCGGATCGATGGTTACGACCGCCCGTTCGCCGCGGGTTTCCACCACGCGGTAGTATACAAGGCCATCCTTGACAAAATGCGCCGACAGCCACGCCCCTTCCACCTTGGGGGGATTGGCGAGCTTGGCCTGCGGTACGGGCATCAGGTCGTACTGGTAGTTCAGCAGGGTACCAAACGGATCGCTGTCTCCGAGCGCCTCCAGCGCGTAAGAGAACGTATCGCCGTATTCGTACGTACACCACAAAAGGCTGCGGATCGTGCCGCTCTCCGCCTCGTACAGCGTGGAGCCGTCGTTGTGAAGGAGGATCGGCGGCATGCCGTTGCCCTCCACCAGCAGGCCCATGGCCGACTGGGTGACGTGGCCCTTGCGCGACGACAGATACTCCTTTTCCAGCGTCCGGCTGCCGTAGTAGAGGCCCGGTCCGTATGTTCTCTCCTTGCCGTCGCCCGCCTCGTGCAGGTGATGCATCCAACAATCGCGTACCGACGCGTAGGAGGGGCTCAGGTGGAAGCGCACGCCGATGCCGCCGGCGCGGTCGTGCGGATAGGTGCGGTAGAGTGTTTTGCCGATGCGCGCGGGCATGAGTTTCGTGGTAAACGTAAGCTTGCGTTCGCCGTCCGCCAACGCGATGCAGGTGACGGCCTTGCCGCCGTCCCGCCCGTCGGGGTAACATAGCGCCATCGTAACCATAAGCATTTGCGCGCCGGGCAACGCATAGCGCTTCCACCCCGTCAGTTTGGTTTCTCCCTCCATGCCCGCTGCCACGATGTTCGCGTCGCCCGCGAGCAGCTCGCGGCCATCCACGCACAGGCTGCTCAGGCCGCCTGTGGCCGTGTTGAGCCGCGCGCGTAGGATGCCGTTTTCAAGTTCCGGCTCGCCGCCCTCCGTCGCCGCTCCGGACGGGATGCCCGGCATCGGCACGGCAGACAGCCCCGCGATGTCAACGGCCACTATGCCCTTGACGCTTTCCGGATCAAGCACGCGCTTGAGTGGCTTCCATTCTCCATCCGCATACGCCAACTGTACCCGGCGGCTTGCGTTGAGCGGGTTAAACAGCGCATTAGGCGCGCCCAGTTGGTCGGTCACTTCCTTCAAGCGGCCGTATGTCATGCCCTCCAGCACGTCGTAGAGCTCGGGGCCGTGGCGGTCCGGACCGGCGGAGAAGGGCAGGTAGGTCTGATCCTTGGGCCTGACGTGGAAGCACACGGTATTGTCGTGGTTTACGAATTCTCCCAGTCCATCCCAAGCCCTGGCGATGGCCGCGTACAGTTCGTCCCTGCCCGACAGCGCCGCATACTTTTCGGCCGCCTCCAGCGTCCGGCCGACGGCGCCCATGTCGCCGAGCATTTTCGATGTGCCGGGCTGCATTTCGGGCAGGTAATCCTCCCTTGTGTAGGTGCGGATGGCGGTAGGCCCAAGCCTGTCGTACAGTTCCGTGAACGTGACAAACTCGCCCATGACCGGCGCGTAGTGCGAGGCCCGGATCACTTCTTCCCGGAACAGCGTGATCCACACGATATCCAGCAGGTTGGTGTAGATGCCCATCGGGTAGTGCTTGGCCGTTTCGGTGATCAGTTCGGGCCACAGCGCAAAGCCGGTGGCGATGGCCTGCTGCGAATCATCGTAGTGGGTGGGGATGGTGAGCAGCTCGTCCCCGCCGGGCGCGCGCCATGTGACGCTGACCTCATCGTCGTACACCGTAGCGCCCTTGTTCTGTATGCGATGCAGAGCGCCCTTGTAGCCGCTCTGCGCGAGCAGGCTTGCATAAGCCGGGGTAAACTGCATTTCCTGCGCGAGGAAGCTCTCGGCGCGCCTGCCGAACAGCCGCTCCATGGCCGCCTGTCCGGATACGAACTGGTGAATGTTAGTCTCCAGCCCGAACAGGTGCGGGTACAGCTGGCCTATGGAGCCGTTGGCCACTTCGAAGATGCCGTCTTCCATCCCCTTTCTAAGGTCGTCGATGAAGGCGGGGAAGCGCTTGCTTAGGTGCACGAACGTTGCGATGGAGACGTCGCAGCTGAAGTGGTAGCCGCGCTTATAACCAAGCTCTAGGAACATGTGGAATAGATCCGCAACAAACTCCGGCGCTCCGATTTCGATATAACCGTACTCTTCGGTCAAAATGCCGCCGTGCATGCCGTCGGCGTAGTAGACGGGGATGTCGGTGATTTGATCGCGCAGATCTTTGAGCTCTTCAAACGCGGGTTTGAGCATCGCCTCTACCGCTCCATCGCCCGCGTCTTGCGCAAATGCCTTCGCGGCGGCGTGCATAAGCTGGTCGGCCTTTGCAAAGTCGGCCTGTTTGTCGTTAAGAGCGAACAGATCCTCCACCATGCGCCTCGTATAGCCGTAGGCATGGAAATCCCTGCGCAGAAAGAAGCGCGGCGCGGGGTCGTCGCCGTCCATGTCCATTCCCAATAGATGGAGAACTTCGCATAGAATCATCGTCTGAAACGCGTTTTGCTCTCCCTGCTCGGACAGGGTGTCCGTGGGGGAGTTCATATACCACATATGCGCGAAGAACAGATCGCCCCCGCATACCGTCAGCCCGGGCAGGCGTATAAGGCCGGGCGTCTCGCCGATGGGGTAGCGCCCCTCGCCTTCCTTAATATCGTAGCAATCCAGCTTGAGCATTTGCGCGTAGCGGAACGTACCGCCCGGCAGGCGCCAGCGTTCGCGATGGGATAGCAGCGAGCGTGCAAAGGCTACCTTTCCGCCCGTCGCCTTGGCGAGTGCGCCGGGCGACGGCCGCACCCACAGCACTTTGCCGCCCCTTTTGCCGTAGCGCAAAAGCGCCGCTTCATCTTCTTCGCATACCGCGTGCGGCACGATCACAAGGTCGGCATCCATCATTGCCTCTCTGGGCCGGCCGGGCATCAGCTCCCATACGCGGGGCGGCTCATCCAGGCGTCCGCATAACAGCGGATCGTTAAGGAGGCTCTGTGCGAGCGTGGAAAATACCCTGGGGTATTTAAGGTAAACGGCGGAGCCCACCTGTTCGCAGTCGTGCCGGACGCCCTGGCTGCTCAGGACACAGATGTTCATATGGCGATCCCCCTTTCCAAGTGCCTTCAGTATAGTGGATTGTCCCCCAAACGCCTATGGAGCATCTTCGGCATTCGCTCTAAAACATCCTAAGATCGTCCGAAATATACCTAAAGTTTGCACTACACTCTGTTTCAGCAACCGTATAAACTCTTAGCAATAAAGGGGTGACGCGATATGGCGGCTTCACCGGCGCGCAAAGCAAGTTTGGGCATGCGCAACTGGAAACCGGCGCGTACGGCGCCCACATCAAGTTTGGGTGCGCGCATCTGGAAAAATCGACAGACCTACATCCTGCTCCTGCCCGGCCTCGTATGGTACGTTATCTTTGCCTATTTGCCAATGGGCGGCCTGACATTGGCCTTTAAGGACTACAAAGCCAACCTGGGTATTTTGGGCAGCCCATGGGTAGGCTTGCAAAATTATGAATTCGTATTTCGAGATCCGGAATTCTACCGCGCGCTCAAGAACACGATCGTGATCAGCCTGCAAAGGCTGCTGTTCCAGTTCCCAGTGCCGATCGTGTTGGCGCTCTTGATCAACGAGCTTCGCATGCCGGGCTATAAGCGGGTTTTGCAAACGGTATACACCTTTCCCCACTTTTTAAGCTGGGTGATCGTGGCGAGCGTGATGTTCAACGTCTTCGAGTATGAAGGGTTGCTTAACGGGCTTATCAAGGCGTTTGGCGGAGAAAACATCAGCTTCTTAAGCAGTAAGACTCTCATCCGCCCGATTTTGTACATCACCGAAAGCTGGAAGGCGGCCGGTTGGTCGGCCATCATCTACATGGCCGCGATCTCCGGCATCGACTTGGAGCAATACGAGGCAGCCATGATCGACGGCGCCTCGCGATTTCAGCGCATCATCTACATCACGCTGCCCGGCATTCGCTCCACGATTATGGTGCTTCTCATCCTGGCCGTGGGCGGCATCATGAACGCGGGGTTCGACCAAATCTTCAACCTTACCAACGCAACGGTTAGGGAGGTCGCCGACATTCTGGATACGTACATCTACCGCATTACCTTCCAAACCGCGGCGGATTTCTCCTTCTCCACGGCCATCGCGCTGTTTAAGTCGGTCGTCAACTTCATCATGCTGATCTTAACCGACCGGCTGGCCAAGTGGATTGGCGGATCAGGACTCTTTGCTTAGGAGGTATGCCCGTGTCTGCCAGCAGCATTCGCGCCCATGTCGGTAAAAAAAGCATCCAGATCTTCGATGTCGTCGTCTTCGCGATCCTTTCGCTGTGGGCGCTCGTGATCTTCATACCGTTTTATAACCTGGTGATGATCTCAATCTCCACGCAGGCGGAGTCCGTCAGCACCCCGTTTATGATCTTTCCAAAGAAGCCGACGCTGGATTCCTACATCGCCCTTTTTCAGGACGGTCGCATCTGGATCGGCTATAAGACAACCGTCAGCATCCTGGCGCTTGGGCTGCCCATCAACATGGTGCTGACCACAACCTTGGCATATGCGCTTTCCAAAGACAGCTTTCCGGGCAAAAAGGCGATTTTGTTTATTATTCTCTTTACGATGTTTTTCTCCGGCGGCATCATTCCGCTGTATTTGCTGGTGAAGTCGCTCAACCTGACCAACAAGCTGATCGGCGTGGTGCTGGTATCGGGCACGAGTACGTTCAACATGATCATCATGCGCAACTACTTTCAGTCGCTGCCGGCCGCCATGGGCGAATCGGCCAGGATCGACGGGGCGGGCGAGTGGACGATCATGCTGCGCATCATCCTGCCTTTGTCGGCCCCCATCATCGCCACCGTGGCGCTCTTCTTTGCGGTAGACCGGTGGAACGAGTGGTTTAACGCCATGATTTTCATCAGGGATACCAACAAGACCCCTTTACAGCTGGTGCTGCGCTCCATCGGGCTCGAGGCCTCGATGATCGGCGAGCAGGGCATGGCCAGCGAGGTAGCTTCCCAGGCGACAAACCGCTATGCAAAAGCCATGAAGATGGCGGCGGTGGCGGTGACACTGCTGCCGGTCATGTGCGTCTACCCGTTTTTGCAAAAGCACTTCGTCAAGGGCGTGATGATCGGGGCGATCAAGGCCTAACCTCGTCGGGGCAAAGTCCGCTCTGCTCCGTTTTCCTTTGGAGGCTGGACGCTCCAAAGAAAAACATCCACCCGCTCCCTTGCCCCTCCTCTCCGCCAAGAAACTGAGGTGTCTTGGCGAGAAAGAAGAACGCGAGGGAAGAGCCGTGGTTCCTCGCCGAGCCAGCCTTGCCGGGGGCCCCGGCCGGCTTTCCGTCATACTGGTTTGCGCCTTCGGCGCGCATGGCTCCGGCCGCTCTTCGGCTCTTTTCATTGCGCGGCCTCGGCCCCACGCCCCAAGGAAGAACGACGGATCGAAAACGGAAGCGACGATCGCCATATTTTGTTTCATGCTCAAAACCAACCCTTTTATTAAGGGCGTGTTGGGAAATAAAAGGAGGAGGATTGTCTCATGTTAGCGAAACGATGGATTGCCCTTATGGCCTGCCTCGTACTGATCGCCGCGCTCGCGGCCTGCCAAAGCGGCGCGCCGGCCGACGGCGCGGCGACCACGGCTCCGGTTTCGGGCGCGACGAGTGCGCAGAACAAGACCGACGCTCCGCCGGAGGAGCCTGCCCAAAGCGACTACGGCGAGCACATGGTCGTCTCCTACGCGGCGGTGGCGATGACCGAGGGCTTGGACTACAACGCCGACGACCTTACCAAGCTCTTCCTCGAGAAATTCAACATGGAGTGGGACACCATCGGCCTGACGTGGGATAACTGGGGCGAGAAGGTGCGCATCTGGGTCAATGCGAACGACATGCCCGATTTCGTGATGATGAACTTCAACTATACCGACATTAAGAACTACGCCGAGCAGGGGCTTTTGCGCACCATGCCCGACGGCTGGGAAAGTCAGTACCCCAACCTTTACCGCATCCATCAGAACACCGGCCTTGGCGAGGCGGTGGCCGAGCGCGTAGGCGGCGTTTATATGCTGCCACGCATTATATACTTCACACTGCCCACGGATCCGCTGGTCGGCCACACCGTGCTGTGGTACCGCAGCGACTGGGCGCAGACCGTGGGGCTTACGCCTTCCAACAAGATGACTGTTGACGAGATCATGAACATGGCAAGGCTCTTTAGAGATCAGCGCCCGGGCGGCGAGGCGGCGGGCAACAACGTACCGCTATCCATCAACGCGGGCGATCTGGCGTCCATATTCATCGCCCCGTTTAACCCCTACTACAGCGGCTACTACAAGGGCGACGACGGCAAGTATCACTGGGGCGGCGAGGATGCCTCCACGCTCGAAGGCCTCAAGCTCTACCGCCAGGCTTATGAAGAGGGCCTTTTAAACCCCGACTTCTTCGCGCTGAAGAACGGCGAGGAGAAGGACGACTTCAACACCGGCCGCGCCGGGGCCATGTTCAACGGCGGATTTGCCAAGATCCTCAAGGACTCTTATCCCAAATTCCAGACCAACACAGGGCTTGATCCCTTTACGAGCATCCAGCTGGCTTATGTCTGTGACAACAACGGCGATTATATCGGCAAGGAGATCACGAACTATTGGTCCGTTTCCATCTTCTCCCCGAAGATGGCGGACAACAAGTTTACCCGCCTGCTGGATCTGCTCGAGTACGCCTCCACCGACGAAGGGCAGACCATCATCCGCTTCGGCCTGGAAGGCATAGACTGGAAGCGCGACGCGTCGGGCAAGATCGAGATCATCCGCGAAACCATCGAGGACGGCAGCTTCATCAACCTGCAGGATAAGTACCCGTCGCTCAACCCGGTGTACAACAACCTTACCGTACTGCCCGACGACTTTTCGATGAACGACCCCACGACCGACCAGCGCATCCTCGACATCTGCAAAGGCCTGTTTGCCGGCAAGCAGAAGGATGGGTTCGACAAGGGCAACTTAAAGCTCGTCGACTATGACCTGACGCTGTTCTCCGCGCCGAATTTCGACAAGGTGAGCATCCCATATGGCGATGAGTACGCCCGCCTGGTGGTTGCCGACGGCGACATTGAGGCCAATTGGAAGGCCTGGATCGCCGAGAAGCGCGCGCAGATCGACGCGGTGCTCGAGGAACTGAACGCGGCCTATGCCCAATAGTCGTCGATTCGCACTACGCTTTATCGCCCATGGTACTGCGGTGCCATGGGCGATTGCCGCTGCGTGGAATCTCCTCTTCCTCAAAACCGCTGAGGCAGTTTTGAGGATTGAGAAGAACGACGAAGAAAGAAACGACAAATGTGTAAAAGCTCGTTCATTCCTCCTAATCCAAAGAAACCTCAGTTTCTTTGGATTAGGAGGAATGAAGATCGCGCGCTCTCGTTTCTTGCCCCGTTAAGTCCCACCACACTGCGGCGTGGTGGGATTTTTTGCGCCCCGCAGCCCCTTCTGATCCTCAAGATTTCTGTGGCGATTTTGCGGATTGAGAAAAGCGGAAAACGTGGGCTCCGCGCCTTCCTCGTCGTTCTTGATCTATAAAAGCGCCGCAGCGCTTTTATAGAAGAGGAGGTTTCACGAAGCGCCAATTCCCCGCAGCACCGCAGTGCGCGGGGAATAGAGCGTAGTGCAAACCGACGAGTTGACTCTATACCAAGGGTATAGTTTATACTTTGGGCAAGCGCCGCAAGGGAGGTTGTTTGCCATGGATGACGCAGCGAGCTTGCTATACCGTGGTCAAAGTCTCTATACCCTATATGATGATGAAGTCCTAAGCGATCTTAACATCGGGCAAATCTTGAATACCGTGCTTGAGGGACTGGAGGCATACGACCTTGACGAGCTCTATCGCAGGCGTCCCGTTCAACCTTCCGATATCGCTTTTCGGCAGGCAATCGCCCGCGAGCTTGAGGAACCGGGTATGCATGGCGATATTGAGGATTTTTTGCGGGAATTCGCCAAGGCAAAGCGTTTTTTCCAGACATCGCAAGATAACGCCGCCGACCCCGAGACATCGGGCAAATGGCGCCTGGATGCCGCGCTCGCCTACTGCGAGGCGGTAGATGTGCTGGAAAAACGCCTGGCCGAAAGGCCGCCCGCGTCCGAGGGACTCGCGCGCTTCTCGCGGTGGCTCGGCGCATACGCGCGATCGGAAACCTATGAGGAACTTCGCAAGGAAGCAAAAGACCTGGGGAAAGGTTTTGCAAGCTTTCGATATGCCCTGGCGCTGGATATCGGTCACAATGAGATCCACGTCGCAGAGGATGGCGGAGCCGACGACTTTTTCGCGGATCTGTTTCTAGCCTTCGATCGGTTTGAACTTGGCGCGCTGAACAAAGAAATCGCCGTCTTTGCCGATATCCGCATGAATTCGCTGGAGAAACGACTGCTGGAAGCCCTTCGACCGCGCATGAAGGATTTGCTTGCCCGGTTATGCGAATTTTGCGCGCGATATCCCGCTTTCATCCACGAGGCGTTTTTTACGTTTGAGCGGGAGACGCGCCTGTATCTTTCCTACCTTGCGTATGCAGATGGCCTTCGAGGAAAAGGTTTCCCATTTGCCTTTCCGCAGCTTCATCAAGCCGACACGCTGATCTTGAGCGGCTACGACGCCTCGCTGGCGCTGGTTAGGGGCAGCTGCGAAGACATGGTTTTTAACGATTTTTTCGCCGCCGCCCACGAGAGAGCCTTCTTGCTTACGGGGCCGAACCAGGGAGGGAAGACCACATTTTCGCGTATGTTGGGGCAAATCCACTTTTTTGCGGCGCTCGGGCTGCCCGTGCCGTGCCGATCGGCGCGCGTAGAGGCGTTTTCCGGCCTCGCGACGCATTTTGCGGCGGAGGAAGACCCTGCGGGGAATTCCGGCCGCCTGCAGGAAGAGCTTTTAAGGCTTGCGCGCATTCTGTGCGGGGTTCCGCGCGGGAGCGTCGTAATCCTCAACGAGCTGTTTTCCTCCACCACAACCTTGGATGCGTGCGAGATGGGGCAGCGCGTGATGCGCATGTTTCGGGAAAAGGAGTGCCTTTGCCTTTACGTAACCCATATTTCGGAACTGGCCCGGCTGAAAGGCGCGGTCGCCCTCGTCGCCGAATCCATCGATGGCGATCCGCCCGCCTTAACGTATAAGATTGTCCGCGGGCTGCCGGGCGGGCCTGTTTACGCGCGGCAAATGTTGAACAAATACCGCCTGCGCGGGGCGGACATCGAGGAGAGAATCCATGCTTCCTTCGCTGCTTTATCGTGAGCCCCGCCCAAGGCCTCCAAAGGTCGTGCGCAACGCGAGAGATCTGCGGGCAGACCTTGGGCTCGATGCCGTAATCGGCGCTATGGCCCGGGGAGATGCCTGCCGCGCGGATGCCGCGCACAAGCTGCTCTTTGAGAGCCCGGCAATCCCGGCAGGCGATATTCACTACCGGCAGAGCGCGCTTATGGATGCGTTGAGCAATGCGAAAGACGTACTTTCGCTGTATGATGCGCTCGGATCCGGGCTCGACGCATACGACGATGCCTATCGCAAGAGCCAGCCCGGCTATGCGCGCTTTGCGCCGCTGGTAGAGCGGTTGCGCGCATCCACCGGCATGATGTCGATGCTGCTCGCGCTCGCCAAGGATGTGGGGCAGCGCCTCAAGCATGCGGCGTCGGCGTTTACGTCCGACGCATTTCGTAGCTACGCGCAGGAGTTTTGCGCCTTTTACGACGAGGCATTCTTGTGCGAAGCGCGCAAGCGGCGCGATGTTCTGGCCGAGGTTTCGGAGGGGAGCCGCCTAATCCTTGGCGCCGGAATCGGCAACGGCCTAAAGGGCGCCTCGTACGTTTTGCGCGCAGTGGAGCCGCCTCAAAAAAAACCGCATAAACCTGGAAAAGCTGCGGCTCTCATCCCGCTTGACAAGATTGCCCATCAGCAAAAAGCTATGGAATTGCGCGACGCGGCGTTGACAAAAGCGCTGTATTTGTCAAATGCGGTCAACGAACGCGTGGCGGGAGAGCTTAAGGCTCTTCGCTTCGAACTGGGGTTTTATACCGGCTGCATGCTGCTGAACGAGCGGTGCGCGCAGTTGAACGCCGCACTCTGCTTTCCCACGCCTGACGAGGGGAAAGGCGCGCTTCGCTTTGACGGGCTCGTCGACGTCGGCATGCTGCTGAGAAACGGAAAAATCCCCGTCGGCAATGCGCTAGACCTCAATGGAAAGCGGCTTGCCGTGATTACGGGGGCCAATCAGGGCGGTAAATCCACCTTTTTGCGCAGCGTAGGATGCGCGCAGCTGATGATGCAGTGTGGGCTGTTTGTCGCCGCGGGAAGCTTTGCATCGAGCGTATGCCCAGGTGTGTTCACCCACTTTTGCCGCGCCGAGGATGCGGGTATGGACAGTGGCAAACTCGACGAGGAACTTCGGCGCATGAGCGGCGCCGTATCGGCGCTTCGGCCGGGGGCGATGCTGCTTATGAACGAATCGTTTGCCTCGACGACGGAGCGCGAGGGCGCCGCCGTCGCGCTGGAGATAACCCGAGCCCTTTGCAGCGCGGGCATCCGCGTGCTTTTCGTCACGCACTTTTACGATTATGCGCGGCTGATGCAAGAAAGTGAAACCGCCGATGCCGTGCTGTTGCGCGCGCAGAGGCTCGATGGCGGCGCGCGGACTTTTCTCATCCAACCGGGCATTTCTCTGCCCACAAGCCACGGGCTGGATCTTTTCGCTTGTATAGTCACCGATTCCCAAAATGAGAGCATCTAAGCGGCATGTTTCCCGCACTACGGCGGTGGCGTCCTCGACGTGCCCGCCTGGTACGCCTTCATCCTCCGTCTTGTGGCGCGAAAAACATTCTCGCTCATCTCACTCCCATTTTGGGAATCAGTGACTATATCATCGAAGAAACTGTCGTATTATAATAGAGGAACAACTTTGATGGACGGGAGGCGGCGTTCATGCGGGAGCCGTTGTTGAAGATCAGCGAGATGGCGACGTTTTTTTCCGTATCGGTCAAAGCGCTTAGGCATTATGAGAAGATGGGCATCCTGCGCCCCGCTCGCGTCGACCCCGTCAATGGCTACCGCTATTACCGCGCGGAACAAATCTATCAGCTCAACGCCCTGTTGGAGCTTCAATCGCTTGGATTTTCCTTGAAAGAGATCGGCGACGTTCTGAAGGGAAAGCTTACGGCTGGGAACTTCAGCGCCGCGATTGAGAAAAAAATCGCGGCGTGGGAGCGGGCGGCCGTCATGGCGCAGGGTAAAGCCGCCGCCGCGGACAGGATGCGCCGCCGTGTGGATCGCAGGCCAAAGAGTGAATGCGCGCTGGGCATGAGCCACGAGCAGCGCGCGTTTCTGCTGGCGAAGCTCGGCTGCGTCGAGACCACCGGTGGAGTCAGCGCACTGGTCGATGCCCTATGGGTTTGAGGGGAGAGGATTGCGATGGAAGGGCTTTTGCGCATCGGCGATGTGGCGGCACGGTTCTCCATTTCGGTGGGCGCGCTTAGGCTTTACGATCGAAAGGGGATCATCCGGCCCGCCGCCGTCGATCCGGCTACCGGCTACCGCTACTATGAACAAGAACAGGTGGATAAGGTGGCCGTTCTTTTGAAGCTGAGCGCCTTAGGCTTTTCCCTTGGCGAGATCAAGGATATGATGGCTGATTGCGATTCCGGTGCATGGGGCGACAGGCTGGACGAAAAGCACCGCCAGTGGCAACTGGCAAGGGCGAAGGCGCTCCTAAAGGCCGAATCCCTTGCCCGCATCAAGGAAAGAATTGCCCTTTCCGATCAGGCGGACAATATGGCGGCGATGGGGGAGGATGAGCGCGCCCTCTTGTTGGTCAAGCTCGTGTGCGGAGAGGGCACGCGTACGGATCACCAGTTGAGTGAAGCTCTGTGGCTCTGACCTCGTCGGGGCGCACTGCGCTCCGAAATCCCACCATGTTGCGACATGGTGGGATTTTTTACGCTACGTGGCCCCTCCTCTTCCCACAAGACGCTGAGGCGGCTTGTGGGAGAAGAAGAACGAGGAACGTGTGCTCATTTCTTACTTCGTCGTGCTACTTAATCCTCAAAATCGCCTCAGCGGTTTTGAGGGAGAGAAGATTCCACGAAGCGGACAATCCCCCCGCAACATCGCAATGTTGCGGGGGGATTGAAGCGCAGTGTGAATCGACGTTAGTAGGCGCCGTCGATGCACAGGCGCAGGTGATGAAGCGCCTGCTTCATATAGCGGCGCGGGTTGTCGGTGAACTCCACCTCGATGGAGATATTGCCCGCATAGCCGACGTTTTCAAGCGCGCGCAGCAGGGCGGTGTAGTCCACCAGGCCCGCGCCGCAGGGCAGATTGCCGCGGGTGAGGCCGTCGGAATCCTTGGCGTGCACGTTGAAGATGTTTTTGCCTCCCAGCATGTAGACGGCCGTCTCGATGTCGATGTGCTGGTTCATCAGGTGCGCCGTATCCAGCTGGATGCCGAAATTTGCGCGGTTTACATCCCCAAGGATGGCGAGCATTGCGTGCGGCGTGGAGCACAGCGAGCCAGGGAAGCACTCCAGAGCGATGCGCAGGCCGCGCTGGGCGGCGGCATCGCAAGCGGCAGCCATCTGAGAGGCGTAGTTGTCCCAATCGGCCTGCCAATTGTAGCCCGCCGGCAGGTTGAGAGCCTTTTTTTCCGAAGGCGAGCCCTGCCGGTTGGGCCGCGCGCCTAAAGGCCCGGGGATGATGCAGGAGATCGACTTTGCGCCCAGCAGCTCTGCGGTATCGGCGCATTTGTTAAAGTAGGTAAGCTGCTTGGCGATAGCGGCCTTATCGGTTTGGTTCCACAAATCCGACTGAAACACCAGGCCGCCGATTTCCAAGCCTATATCTCGGCAATGAGCGCCGATGCGCCGCGCGGTATCGGGCGTAAAGTATTGGTCCAGTGAACCATAGTCCGACAGGTAGTCCACGATATCAAAGCCCAGGGCTTTCACTTCGTCGGCTATGACCTCCAGGCTGTTGCCGCAGGGCATATCCTCGGGCGTGGGCGTCCACCCCCACGCGACGCTGCCGATCTTCATGCGCATGCCTCCCGTCAAATGTTAGGGATCACGATCTCCACCTCGCGGCCGAGCTGACTGGAGCGATAGATGCCGTCGCAAATGGCCTGATTATACAAAATTTCTTCGCCTGGGATGGGCGCGGGGCCGTCTGTGTGCAGCGCATCGACGAAGCCGCGCATCTTCGCGGGCCACATCTCCACCGGAGCGGATCCTTCGTATGCGTTGAAGGGAATCGTGGGCTGCACGACCGAATCGATGTGCTGGCCGTTCACGTCGGTATAGTACATCACCCTGGAGGGGCGGTTGAGCTCGTCAAAGCCGTTTTTCACCTTGATGGCGCCCTCAGTGCCCAGCCATAGGGTATCGCCCAGGCTGTCCGCATGCATGGCCCAGCTCTGCTTGAACACATACGTCACATCGCCTTCCATGCGCACCAGCGCGACGGAAAAATCGTCCACTGCAAACGTTTCGTGGCCCGGCCAATACTTCGGGTTGGTTCCGAAGTAATTCGTGGCGATGGCCGATACGGTTAAGGGCTTGGGGTAGTGAATCGCGTGCAGGCACTCGTCGATCGAGTAGCAGCCGATGTCGCCCAGGCAGCCGTAGCCGGCCTTGTCCTTATCCACAAACGTGCCCGCCGGGATGCCGCGCCGCCGGCCGCCGCCGCTTTGCACGTAGTACACCTTGCCCAGCGCGCCCGAGCCGATGATGTCGTCGACCTTTTTGCGCATGAAGTCGTAGCGCGGCTGAAAGCCGATGGTTAAAAACTTGCCGGATTTTCGCGACGCCCTGAGCATTTCCACGGCCTCGTCAAGCGTAAAGGACATCGGCTTTTCGCATAGCACGTGAATGCCGCCTTCCAGCAGCGGGATCGCGCATACCGCGTGCTGCGTGTTGTACGAGCATACGCTCGCGCCGTCCATCTGGACGTTTTTAATGAGATCTTCCACTTTTTCAAAGGCCGGGGCCTTCGTCAGACCGTACTGGTCGAGAAACGCCCGCGCCTTGCCCGGCACGATGTCGCATGCGCCGACGATTTCCACGTCGTCAAAGCTCATGTAGGGCTTCATATGCGCATGCGCGATGCCCCCGGTTCCGACAAACCCGATCCGCTGCTTCTTCTTGGCCACTTCATTTGCCTCCTTTACGATTCGCGGTATATTCGCAATTTTTATGCGCGCAGTTTCACGATCGCGTCGCACAGCACCGGCGCGTTGCCGTTTAGTGTCGAGGCCCCCACCGCGTTACGCGCGTGAACGCCGCGCTCGCCGAGCGCTTCGGTTAGAACATCCGAGAACCCGTCGGCGACCTTGTCAATATCGCCAAAGCCCTTTGCCGCGCTTACGCACACCATGGATTTGACGACGTAGTCCACGGCGTCCAGGCTGCCCAACGCGTCCTTGATGTGGCGAAGGATGTTAATCCCCGCAAGTCTGGCGGCCTTGTAGCCGTCCTCCACGGTAAATTCCGCGCCGACGCGGCCGATGTAGAGCAGGTTGCCCTTCTCATCCACAGGGCCGATGCCGCCGATCCACAATAAATCATCCACGATTAGGTGCTGTGCAACGCCCTGCTTTTCAAGCTTGATGGGCGGAAAATCCAGGCCGGATTCCTTCAGGCGTTTCCATTCGGTGGACATAATTTCGCACTCCCTTTCTTTTAAGAAGGCTATACCTCGTCGATCATGGTAAAGCGGTTTCTCATGACCTGGTACCAAAGCTCGTCGTGATCCGGCGGCACCCGCCGATCGTAAAACCGATGCGCCTGGTTTACCGTTCCGCCGTCGACATTCACCACCGCGCCCGTGATGCGGCGCGCCATGTCGGATGCTAAAAACAGCGTTGAGTTCGCAATGTCGTACGCGCTGCCGCCGCCGTAATCCGGCTGGCCAAAGTCGCCGCGGCGCGCCCATTCCAGAAGCTTTTCGCGGTCGTCGCCTACCTGCGCGAAGATTTCGTCGTTGTTACCGGTGAGAACTCCGCCCGGGTTGATCACGTTGGATCGTATGCCGTATGCTGTGTAATCCACCGCCAAAGCGCCCGAAAAGGCGTTGATCGCCGATTTTGACGACGCGTAGGCAGTGTTGGGGGGCATGCCGACCACCGAGTGGATCGTGGAGATGTGCACGATGGCGCCGCCCGTCTTTTTCATCAGCGGCAAAAAGCCGCGCACGATCCTAATCGCCCCGTGCAGGTTGACCTGCTGTGTGTATTCAAAGCGCTCGTCGTCCACCTCGCCGGAAAAGTCGCTGCGGTTGATTCCGACGTTGTTTACGATGATATCTATGTGCTCCGTGCGCTTTTTTACTTCGGCGATAAAGTTTTCGGTGTCGTCTTTTTGCGACATGTCGCAGCGAACGAAAAACGATCCGGGGGCGTCTTTTCGAAATTCATCGGCCGTCCGCTCGCCCTGCGGGTTCATGCCGTTGATCGCGCACGTCGCTCCGTGGCGGATCAGCACCTTGGCGATGTACTTGCCCATGCCGTGCGCACCCGAGGTTACGACCGCAAACTTGCCTTCAAGCAACCTATCGTAGTTAAGATTCATTTTCACACCCCCGTGCCGCGCGTATATGCGCGTCCGCCGCCGACTGGGAGCGTTTCGCCCACGACAAAACGCGACAAATCGCACGCGAGCCACAGCGCGGCGTTTGCGGCGTCCTCGGGCCGCGGCGCGTCGGGCGCAAGCTCCGAGCCGTACAGCCCGTCAAACGGGTAGAGCACGGTGTTTGCGCGCACATGATACCGGATGTAATCGAGCGAAACGTTGCGCGCAAAGGCGGCGAGCGCTCCTGCGCATGCCGCCGCGGCCGCGTTTTCAGGCCGCGCGGAGGAAAGATCCGGCGCGATCAGCACAAGCTCGCCCCTTCGCCTGGCGAGCATGCCGGGCAGAACCGCCTGAAACGCGCGTACGGCGCTAAAAAAGTTCACTTCGAGCATCAGGCGCAGGTCCTCGTCGAGAAATTGATCCGTATGCCCGAGCATATAAAGGTCGGTCGCGCTCACGAGGATATCGGCAGACCCGAGCTCTTTCAAGACCCGCGCACAGAGCATGGGCATCGCGACAGGGGAGATTTCCGAAGCAAATGTCAAAAGGCCCGGGAACTCTGCGCTGAGCTGCGTAAATACATCGCGGGTTTTCGCGTTGTCCGAATCCGCAACCGCGACGCTTGCGCCGTGGGCCGCGAACAGCCGCGCGACGGCGCTTCCGACGGGCGTCGCCCCGCCTAAGACCAGGGCGTTTCGCCCCTCAAGCATATTTGCATACTTCATCTACTTGTCCTCCTTGGGACAAACGGCCTCACGCCCTAAGTTTTGCGATCGTCTCGACCTCGATCGTGACGCGGTGGTTGGGCAGATTGCGCGTGCCCATGACGGTGCGCACGTGCCTGCCGCGCTCGCGTAGCGCCGCGAACATCACATCGGAGTAGCCGTCGTAGATGCCGTCCAGATCGTAAAAATCGTCCGCGACCTGGATGAGCCCGAACGAGCGAACGATTCTCTCGACGCGGTCGAGCCCGCAGTAGTTATTGAGCATGTTCAGCTGAATCAGCCCGCAGCACCGCGCGGCCTTGTAGCCCTCCTCGGGTGAAACCTCAGAGCCCACCGCCCCCGACCAGATCGGGCCGCCCTTAATGTGATCTTCGCAGGCCGTGCCGGATAGGAACACCAATCCGTCCACTTCTCTGATGCCCACGAGAGACCTGCCCTTGTAATCGATATAGGGAATGTCGAACTCGTCAAAGGCGTGTTCCAGAAAATCTGAAAATCCATTGCTCATATTGCTCGTTCCTCCTCTATGCTTTTTGTGAATGTCCTAGCCGCGCAAGGTTGCCGCCGGTTGACAGCGACACGCCCGAAACGTAGGAGGCCATGTCGCTCGCAAAAAAGAGTGCGGCGTTGGCGACGCCCTGCGCATCGTCGCCATTTGCGCGATAGTCCGTGTAAATTTCGTTTACGCGCACCTCGTGGATGCCGCCTTCGACCGCGGGCACCCGCGTCATGCCGCCCAGCGCGCCGTTCGCCGTCGCGTGCATCAGCATGCCCGGCGCGGGCTTGTGTACGGTGACGGATGAAATGTTGACGACCGAGCAACCCCCGGCCTTGATCATCGCAGGCCAGAAGGCCCGTAACGTTTGCACGGCGCTGTGCTGGTATACCTGCAAAAGCCTGTCGTCATCCTCGTCCGCCGTATGCTCGAGCGACTGTTCTTTGAAACAAAAGGGGTTGTTGACCAGCACGTGAACGAGCGGCCAGCGCTCGCTTACCTCGGCGCAGAAGGCCTCGACGGATTCTTTGTCGGCAAGGTCGGCCGGATGCGCGAAGCTTTCGGGCGAAATGCCGCCGATCTCGCCAAGAAGCGCCTGCGCGCGCGTCCAATCGCACGCGCCGAACGCTACGGCCGCGCCGTGCTCGGCAAACAGCCGCACGACCGCGCGGCCGACCGCGCTGTCTCCATCGGAGACGACCGCCCTTTTTCCCTCGAGCAGTTTTTCGTAGTTGATCGTCTTCACGGCAGCACCTTATCCTTTCGTGGAAACAGGTGGTTATGCGCGATCAGATGCTCCGCGCCGTCGACATACAGCGTCTCGCCGGTGATATAGCTCGCCATGTCGGACGCGAGAAACAGCGCGGCGTTGGCGAGTTCCTCCGGCGTCCCTCGGCGGGGGAAGGGCTGTACGGTTCCCCAGAACTCAGCATCGTCCGCCTCGCCGGATTGGCGCAACAGATCGTCGCCTACCGGCGGAATGCTCGCGCCCTGTACGAGCGCGTTCACGCGAATGCCGGATGAGGCGTACTCGAGCGCGAACGCATGCGCCAGCGAGATTTCGGCGCCCTTCGCGGCCCCGTAACCCGAGACGCGGTTCATCGCCTGCGCGCCGTACTGGCTGCTTACGAAAATAACCGAGCCGTCCCCGCGCGCTACCATCGGCTGCGCGAATGCCTTCATTATTTGAAACGGCGCGGTTACGCTCAGCGCGAACATGCGCTCAAGCGCTTGCATATCCATATCGTCGATGTACGCCATGCCGTATTCATCCGCCGCGTGAAGCCATACGTCCGGCGCGCCGGATGAGCCCAGCATGCTTAAGCACAGCGACGAGGTTTGCTCGGGCTTTGTAAAGTCGCACGAAAAAAACTCCGCGCCCGCGCCATACGCCTTCAGCTCGCCCTTGATCCGCGCGGTATCCGGGACGCTCAGGCCCGCTAAGCTAAGCCTTGCACCGTGCCGCGCAAACAGCGCCGCAAACGCGGAAACGAGCGAAGCCGCGCCGCCCGTGATCAGAACGGTCTTTCTTTTGAGCATTTTGTCGTACCGCATGCGTACCCTCCATGCCTCTTTAAGTTCGTCAAGCGGCGGCGCAAGGCTCAATCGCGAATTCTGACGATCGCGTCGACGACGACCGGGTATTGCGATTCGTGGTTCGCCGATCCCATCGCCGCGCGCGCGTGCCGGCCGCGCTCTCCGTAGGCCGATACGATCACATCCGAAAACCCGTTGATCGTCGCGGGCATTCCCCAGAAGTCTCCGCCGGAGTTGACCAGCCCCAGCACCTTCACCCATTCAACGATCCTATCAAGGTCTCCCAAATAATCCTTGAGCGTGCGAAGCATGCTCACCGCGCACAGCCTCGCCGCCTCGTAGCCCTGCTCCTGCGTAAGATCCACGCCCACACAGCCTCGCATCAGCGGCTCGCCCTGCGCATCGACAGGCCCGTGCCCCGACACGAACAAAAGATTCCGATATCGCCGGATAGATACCGTGCTTTTCCCTTTCCTTGGCACCGGTTCGAGCGCAATCCCCATCTCTCCGAGCAGCTTTTCAGCGACCATGAATTCCGTCCTCCTTTATATCGTAGGCATTCACGCCCTATTGGCGCTTAGAACTTCTTTAAGCTTATCGATGACGATGTCGATTTCACCTTGTAAAAGCGTCTGCGGGTTGATGAGGAGCACATCCCCGTGGCCAGCCACGAGCACGCCCGGCTCGCATAGTTTTAACTGCGTGATAAGCTCGCCCGCATCGGCCTTGAACTTCCCGGGCAGTAGCTTCACCTGCGCCCTTGGCATCGGCTGTCCGGCCTCGCTGGGGAAGGAGCGCCCCGCCTCCACCGCGTCATCATCGCAAAACGCGTCGATCACGGCCTGTACCGCAAGCTCATAACCCGCAAGCACCGCGGCTTCATCTTGCTCCATGTAAAGCTTTACCGCGGCCATCAGGCCGACGATCTCTTCCTTGCCGACCTTCATCGGCCGCCCGATTCCAGCGTTGGGGCTCGCGATCGTTAGGATCTTGTCGATCAATTCCTTGCGCCCGACGATCAGCCCGCTGCTCTGCGGGCCGCGCAGCCCCTTGCCGCCGCTGAAGATCGCCAGATCGGCGCCTTCTTGCGTATAGCGCCACAGGTTTTCTTTTCTGGGAAGCTGCGCCGCCGCGTCGACAAATAGCGGAATGCCGTGCGCCTTCGCGATTTTTACCTGCATTTCAAACGGCGGCTGATTGTCCATGAGGTGTTCGAAGTAGAATACGAAGATCGCGGCCGTCTTTTCCGTGATCGCCGCTTCGAGCTGCTCGGCGGTGCCGCCGCGCTCGTCGCCGTAGGGTATATATTTGCCGCCCGCCATTTTGATGGCATAATCGTAGCCTACGCGCCCGGCCTGGGAAAGGACGATCTCGTTCTTCATCCCATCCGAAGACGGCAACTTCGCGCGCGCCTCGCGGTCGTCCCCCGCGATGGCAGCGGCGGTTGCGAGCATGATGCCGGCCGCCGCGCCGTTGGATACGAACGCGGCCTCGTTGTGCGTAAGCTTTGCTATGGCATCGCCGGCCTTTTTGTGGAGCTCAATGAGGTCTATATAACTTTGGGATGCCTCGCACATCGCCTCGAGCACTTCCTTGGGCATGATGGAGCCGCCGTACATGGTAAGCGTCGCGGACGCATTGATATATTGCTTGACGCCGAGCCTTTCGTACACGTTCATTGTTATGCTCCTTCCGCGGTGTAGCGGTATAGGTCGATGAAGGCAATGGCACTCTCTATGCGATGCCGCCCTCGCTATCATCAGCGCTTGTTCAGACTTTTTCGGGCGGCAGATAGGGCATCTTCCAATATTCGGGCGGCGCGTCTTCCCAATCCGGCAGCGACAGCCCGTCCGAATCGAACGCGATGTTGCCCGCGCGGATCGTCATCCGGCAGTCGAGCCTGGTGGCGCCCTGAAGCCGCGCCCTGCCGCAGTCGACATAGCCGAAATCGCCTTCCAGCTTGCGCAAAACCGCGATATCCGCGCAAGCGCCGGGGGAGAGGGTTCCAAGCTCCTCGCGGCGGATCAGCTTGGCCGGTTCGCTGGTTGAGCGCCGCACCACCTCCGCAAGCGGCATGCCCATGTTCATAAACATCGACATGAGCCGAAGCTGATCGAGCCCCGCGAATTTCACGCTTGCCACGTGCATATCCGTCGACAGCGTATCCGGCGCGAAGCCGTCGTCCAGCGCGCGCTTGCCGTTTCTAAACCAGAAGCTTCCGGCGCCGTGCCCCACGTCAAAATATACCCCGCGCTTTCGAGCTTCCCACAGGTGCGGAAGAACTTTTCCGTTTTCGCCGATGATGGGAAACTGCTTTGCGAAGACATGCGTATGGATATCGCCGGGGCGCAGTTTTTTCGTGACGAGCTCTTCGTATGTTCTGCCCGGCGGTTCGTAATTCGGGCAAAAATCGATCATAAACGGAAGGGAGGCGAGCTCCGCGGCCCTAAGGCCGCTGTCTACTGAAGCCCAGGGCGTATGCTTTGCGTCGAACGGCTTTCCGACCCAATAATGTGCGGCTTTGATGCCCACGATGGTATCCGGGAATTGGCGCGCGACCGCGGCGGCGATTTCCGGGTGCATTTCGTAAGGATCCTGTTCCGATTCCATCGCCACCATGCCCCGCGCGGCGACGTTGATCATCGCCAGGATTCTTACTTGCGATACGTCGATGACGGTCTCCTTAAAGTTTAGAAAGTCTCGCCAGCCGGTGGTGCCGACGTCCACGGTCGTCGTCACGCCGGATCTTAGCATATGCGTATCCGCGTCGATCGTGGGCAATGTGTTCGGCGCGCCGGTGGGCAGCAGGGGATAGACGTGCGTATGGATGTCGATCAGCCCGGGCGTCACGTAACTTTTCCCGGCATCGACGATTGTACGCGCGCCTTCGGTCGGAACGTTTTTTCCAACGAGGGCGATTTTGCCGTCCTTGACCGCAATATCGCATACCTCATCGATCCCGTTTGCGGGATCGATTACGTGCCCGTTCGCGATCACAAGATCGTACCGATGCTTTTTATCCGCCATACTCACTCCCACTCTTTCATTTTTTCGTATTGACTTGGTGTAAATTATACCACATCTATCCCAAAGAAACTGGGGTTTCTTTGGGATTAAGAA
>JAVBNW010000143.1:0-35348 GCA_031551255.1 Eubacteriales bacterium
GGTACCGGGTTTCGATTTGAGTAGCCCCACCCACAAACTCAAATGCTGGAAGGATACTCGTACTGGTCGAGGTGACAGGATTTGAACCTGCGACCTTTTGGTCCCGAACCAAACGCGCTACCAAACTGCGCTACACCTCGACATGGAGCCAATAAAGGGACTCGAACCCTTGACCTGCGGTTTACGACACCGCTGCTCTACCAGCTGAGCTATATTGGCATGAACGGGCCGACGGTAAGGAATTATAGCATACCCAAAGGGGCAATGCAAGCGCTGCGCACGCGATAAAAAACAGGATAATCGAAATGTACGTAAAATTTGCAATCCGTTTGCCCGAAGCGCCCTCTCGATGGTAAAATGGGGAGAATATAAGCGCGCGTCGGGAAATGCGAGGTGATGGCGGCGTGCAAGACCCTTACCGCGTGTTGGGCGTGAAGCCGAGCGCTACTGACGAAGAGGTCAAGAGCGCGTACCGCAATCTCGTCAAAAAATACCACCCCGATCGCTATGCAAATTCGCCTTTGCAGGATCAGGCGCAAGAGAAGCTCAAGGAGATCAACCTGGCGTACGATACCATCGTCAAGCAGCGCGAGGGCGGCAGCTCTGGTTATGGCGAGGGGAGCTATGCTCCTCCGCAGTGGGATTTTCATCAGGCCGGGGGAGACGCGCGCTTCTCCGATATCCGCGAAATGATCACTCGTGGCCTGATCGCGCAAGCGGAAGCAGCGCTGGATCGTATGCAGGATCGTCCCGCCGAGTGGCACTATCTGCGCGGCATGGTCTACCTTCGGCGCGGATGGTATGCCCAGGCGCAGCAGTCTTTCCATATGGCGGCTCAGATGGATCCGGGCAATGCGGAATACCAGGCGGCCGCACAAAGAATGCAATCCTCGTTTCAAGGGGCGTGGCAACAAAGGGGCGGAACCCGTGGCGCGCAGTCGGGCCAGTGTTGTAACATATGCGCCGCGCTGACGTGCTTAAGCTTATGTTGCGGCGGCGGGGGCGGCTACTTTCCCATGCTGTTTTGCTGCTAGTGATCTGGCAGGGTTATATTTTAGGTTCTGAGCTGATCTTTCCCATCCGACTTTGTCGCATTCCGCTCGGCGAAGCTTAAGGCTACAGCCTTGCTTCGCCCCCTCAGCGGATGAATAAATTTTTCGCTCGAAATCCTTACCCTATCGGAACACTAGAGTGCATTCCGAGGAAAATTTAGTAACTCGTGTCCCCTCCCCTATGCCCACAAAAAATTGCTAAGGGGGATTGACAGTCGCAGTGCCGTGTTGTATATTATATGTGAACACTTATTCATTTAATCATATGGAGGCGAACAGAATGGAACTGCTTTATAGCCTCGAAGGTCTGGATTGCGCCAACTGCGCGTCGAAAATCGAAGGTGCGATCAACAAACTGCCCGGCGTCACGGACGCGACGCTGAATTTTACCCAACTCTCCCTGCGCGTGGCCACGGATGCATCCATCACCGTGGATGCGCTGGAGGAGCGCATGCTCCACGTCTTTAACACCACCGAAGAAGGCGCAAGCTTTGCGCGGGAGGCCTGCTCGTCCGCCGAACAGGCCGCGGAGCGCCTGTTCATCGTCCCCGGCAAAACCCCTGAAGAAGGCGCGGCGGCGCTCTTGCGCGCGGGTTTGGATGCCCGCGTGCAGGAAGGCTCAATCGCCCTATGTTCCGGAGAAACCTGGCGAGATACCCTTGCCCGCGCCGAAGCGGCCGTTCCCGGCATCAAGCCTGCCACGGCACCGGCCGAGGAGGTCGCTCAAAGCGACGATCGCAAAGAGCAGCGCGAAAAGATCGAACGCTTAACGTTGCTAGCGGGCGCGGTGGTATACGGCTTGGGGCTCGTACTGAACGCCACGCTGAAAAACCCTGCCGTCAGCTTTGTTACATTCGCCATCGCGTACCTGCTTTCCGCGTTTCCCGTGCTGGAAATGACGGCAAAATCCATCCGCCGCTTAGATCCGTTCGATGAGAACTTCCTCATGTCCATCGCCACGTTGGGCGCGTTTGCGATAGGCGAATATCCCGAGGGCGTCGCCGTCATGCTGCTGTATCGGCTGGGCGAATTGCTGCAGGAAAGGGCTGTGCACCGCTCGCGGGAATCCATCCGGGCGATGATGCGACTCAAGCCCGACCACGCAAACCTCATGCTCGGAACGCGCACCGTAAGCGTAGATCCTGTGCAGATCTTTGTCGGCGATGCGATTCAGATACGCCCCGGCGAAAGGGTTCCGCTCGACGGCATCGTGCTGGAGGGCTCCTCCTCGCTGGATGTGAAGGACATGACGGGCGAATCCCTTCCGCGCGACGTTGCGGTGGGCGACGAGGTCATCTCCGGGGCGATCAATGGCGGCGGATTGCTCGTGCTTTGCGTCACCCGCCCCGCGGGGGATTCTTCCGTGGCGAGAGTACTGAACATGGTGCAGGAGTCTTCGGCCAATAAGGCGCGCACAGAGCGGTTTTTCACGAGGTTTGCGCGCATCTACACGCCCATCGTGGTATTGATCGCGGCACTTTTGATGGTCATTCCCCCTCTCGCGGGCGGTGGAGAATGGCGGGATTGGATCTACCGTGGCCTTTCCTTCCTGGTGGTGAGCTGCCCATGCGCGCTCGTGCTCTCTATTCCCCTATCCTACTTCGGCGGCGTTGGCGCCGCTTCGCGCCGGGGCGTGCTCGTCAAGGGCGGCGAATCGCTCGAGGCTCTCGCTCGGGTGGATACCGCGGTGTTCGATAAGACGGGCACGCTGACCGAAGGTGTCATGGAAGTGCGCGCCGTCGAATGCGCCCCGGGCTTCTCGCCCGAAACGGTGCTGAGCATGGCTGCCCTTGCCGAATCCCATCTAGATCACCCCATCGCCAAGGCGATCGTCAAAAAAGCCGGTAAGCTGCCCGAAGCCGCGATGGAAGGCTATGAGAACCTACCCGGCGAAGGGGTGCGCTGCACAATAGATAAAAGGCGCATCGCCGTAGGGAACGCCCGCCTCATGGCGCGCGAAGGATGCGTACCGGGCCCCGCCAAGGGCACCGCGGCTCATGTGGCGATCGACGGCGCCTATGCGGGGCACATCTTCATCGGCGACCGCGCGCGCGCCGGGGCGAAGGAAGCGCTTTACGCCTTAAAGCGCCTGGGCGTCAAGAGCATTGCCATGCTCACCGGCGACAACCGAGAGGCCGCGCAGGAAATCGCCGTCTCCATCGGAGTGGATCAGGTGAGAGCAGAGCTTATGCCGGATCAAAAGGTAGAGGCGCTTCGTTCGATAAAAAGCAAGGCCCGGCTGTTTGTCGGCGACGGAGTCAACGACGCCCCGGTGCTTGCCGCGGCCGAAGTCGGCGTAGCGATGGGCGGCGTGGGTTCGGATGCGGCCATCGCGGCGGCGGATATGGTATTGATGACGGACGACCTAAACCGCGTCGCCGAAGCGATCGACGTTTCCCGCAAGACGCGCGTGAACGTCGCGCAAAACGTCGGCCTCGCTCTGGGTATCAAGCTGCTTACGATGGTTCTTGTCGCGCTTGGGCTGGGCAAGATGTGGATGGCCGTCGTCGCCGATGCGGGAGTTGCTCTGCTTTGTGTGGTAAACGCGCTGCGGCTCAGCTTTTTGAAGCCGCCTCGCGGATGACCGCCTTCGCCCTTCCCCACAAAAGGCCCGCATCGGCGCTTTGCCGGCGCGGGCCTCTTTCAGGCGTGAACGCGTAAGAAACCGCTGTCAAGGGTACCCATATGGCAATGTTTTCATTGAGTTTGCTCAATGACTATGCTATACTATCTTCCAGTTAGCAAGGCTTGTCTGATCATATTTGCCAAGTTTGTGTTTTCAATATCGTTTTTTCACTAAGTGCACATATCGCGACTGCCGTTTGGTTCGCGCTACTATATCGTATTACGTAAACTCATGGTGAAAACTCATCGGAGCCGTGCGATGCGCGTCCTCCGGTTTGACGTTCGTCCGATGCTAAAAAGAGGGTGGTTGCGACATGAAAAACGTGAGAATCCGGATCAAATTGCTCTTAAGCTTCATCACCATTGGGGTTCTATGCTGCGTAATCGGGGGCGTAGGCATCTACGGGCTCAACACGCTGAGCAACAACGAAACGCGCTTGTACGAGATAGGCGTCATATCCACTTACGAGGCCGGGCAGATCCTTGCCAACATTCACGAACAGCGCACAATATACCGCGATGCGCTCATCGATATGGACGACGAGATCCGCTGCCAAGATGCGCTTAAGAAGCTGACCGACAAGGAAGCGGAATTCGACAAACAAGTCAAAGCCCTGGAGGGTTTTCTGACAAGCGATGCGGGGAAAGCTGCTTATGCCGATCTTATCAGCAAGTATTACGGCGATTTTAAAAATGTAAAAGCCGAGATCGTTGCGGCGGCCGTCGCGAGCGACAACGATTTGATCATCCCCATGCTCGAAAAAGGAGCGGTTTCAGCCGGGGCGGTTGTAACAGACCTTAACAACATCGTCAGCGCTATTATGACGCAAAACGACACGATGCAAAAGGAAGACACATCCCTGGCCAACGGCATCATGCTTCTTTCCATCATCCTGCTCGCGGTGGCGATACTCTCCGCGCTGTGTCTTGCGCTGTACAACGCGGCCAGCATCGCCAAGCCGATCGCAAGGCTGGCGGCGGCGGTGCGCATCGCCAAAGGCGATGTCAACGTCAGCGTCACCGCAGACTCGAGGGATGAAGTGGGTCAATTGGCCTCCTCCTTCCGGGCCATGATCGAGGCCATCAAGGATCAATCCGTCGTGATGGAAGGGCTCGCATCGGGCGACTACCGGCAGGATATCGACATGCGCGGCGATGCCGACGTGATGAACCGGGCGATCGGCGACATGATCGATTCCATGAATAAGGCCTTTGGAGAAATTACCACGGCGGCCGCCCAAGTTTCCGCCGGCGCACAGCAAATCGCGCAAGGCGCGCAAAACCTCGCCGAGGGCTCTACCGAGCAGGCGGCCTCCGTGCAAGAGCTGTCCGCATCTATCTCCGACGTTCACGAGCAAACCCTCGCAAACGCAAAGAATGCCGAACTCGCCCTTGTACATACCGAGGCCGCAGGCTCGTTGATGATGACCTGCATCAGCGATATGTCCGAAATGACTTCCGCCATGCAGGCCATCGCCGAAGATTCCGCGGCAATCGGCAACATCATCAAAGTTATCGACGACATCGCTTCGAAAACCAACCTGCTCTCGCTCAACGCATCCGTCGAAGCGGCACGCGTCGGCCAGCACGGTAAGGGCTTCGCTGTGGTTGCCGACGAGGTGCGCGCCCTCGCCGCCAAGTCTACAGAAGCGGCGAAGAACACCGCGGAGCTGATCGAAGGCAGCGCCCATCGCGTCAGCGAAGGCACCGGCATCGTGGCGCGCACGGAGGAAAGCCTCAAGGCGGTCGCAAGCGAAGCCGAGCAGAACCTGACCATCATCAAGCAAATCGCAAAGGCCTCCCAGGATCAGGCGGCGGCAATTTCCGAAATCAACGTCGGCATCGACCAGATATCCACCGTCGTACAGGGCAACTCCGCCACCGCCGAAGAATCCGCCGCCGCCGCGCAGGAGATGTCCTCGCAATCGGCCATGCTCAACGAAATTGTGGTACGCTTCAAACTCAAAGGCGAAAGTCCGGCTTTAGATGCCCCCCGCGGTCACGCTTCCGGCTCGGTGCGGCGCCTGCCCCGTTCCTCCGAATCGGCGAATTTCGGCAAGTACTAATCTTACTTTCCACAAAGGGATCCGCTGCTGCAAACGGAATGAAATTGCGGAAAGATCAAATTGAAGCAGCCTTTTGAAGGCTGCTTCAATTTTGCACATACCACTCAAAACAATATGCAAATGTGGCTAATTGTGGTACGGTATTGATAATTCTAGGGATCGCGGCGTATTGAGATGCTGCGTGAATAATGGCCATGGTAGGAGGAGCGTCGTGAGAGGTGAGAACGAATTTCCTACACAGGAATTGGACGAGAAAACTTTATTGAAGCGCATCATGGTACGGCCCGGTCTGTATGTGGGGGCCAACCGGCTCGACTATATACAGCATTTTGTCGCCGGGTATATGTTTGGCCGCATTCCGAATGCAACTCTCTCTGAGTGGGACGACAATCATGAACTACAACTCTGGATTTTCAGAACCCAAGGGGTTGTATTACATACCGACGAGTTGAAGGGATGGACGCTATTTTATAGGTGCTATGGCATATCACATACGGCACTCGGTCAATTCGCCAAAATGCTGCACGCCGACATCTCCTCCCTTTGTGCTCAGGGCACGTTAGACCGGGAAGTCAGTGTCGCAAATGAAGTAGGTGAGCTACATAGGCATATGAGGTTTAGCGATGGGCCGAAATCTACGGTCGAGGAGATGAAAGCCGAGTTGATCAACACTCTGCGCGCGCTTATTATGCAGCAATGCACCAACTGTGACGAAGCGCGTGTTTATATTTGGAAGGATAAGCTATATACCCAGCTGCGGTATGTTTTTCACACACCTGATGGCTGGCAGGATGATCTTACGGCGATAGCTGATCCGGAAAATCATCGACAGTTTGTCCGTCTCCATGCGCTGATTCAATGCTGCCCTCACGAAGAAATGCCATGGGGTGAAACCCATAATTTCCCATTGTATCTGTATCCGCATGGAAAGAACGATACAACCTGGAACGATATCCTTGATATGAAGCATGAAATAAAGGATGAGGAGACCCTATGGTATCATTTTCAACAGTGGAAGACACGTTTTACAGCCAGCTATTGAGCATCATGATTCCACGCCTGTGTCTCGTCGTAATGGACAGTCAAATTACCGTCGTTGGTCTGTTTTTATGCCACGAAACAACCTCTGCCCTAGCTTGCCATATATACCCCCTCTGCGCAAGGAACTCTTTTTCGATGTTGATCTCTTGAATATACATTTCCAGACATTTCCCCTGGCAGCTTCATATCGGCGCCCTGCCGATTTGCTTGCCGCTGCATCTATGTTGCGATGCTTTTACAGACCATGGTCTTTTTTATGGATTGTCCAGAAGAAAGGCCGCAGCATATTGCGCGGCCTATACAACGAATCGGGGTTCATCGTCATGGCATTTCGATAACTGCTTTCACGATCTTGGCCTTGTGGTCGATGCTGTCGTCAAAGGCCTGCTGGACCTGCCCAAATGGATAGATCCTATCGGGGATGTGCGCAACGGGCAACGTTCCCGCGGCGACGGCGCGAATCGCCACCGGGTATACATTGCGGTAGCGAAACACGCCCTTCATCGTAATCTCTCGGTTCACAAAATCCAGCAGGTTAAAATCGCCCGGCATCGGCCCGGAAGGGTTCCCCACCAACACGATCGTGCCCGCCTTGCGTACCAAAGAAAGCGTCGAAGCAATCGCGGCCGGGTTGCCCGAAGCATCCAGCACAATATCGACGCCGCGCCCCTGCGTCCATGCGTCGATGACCGCGGGGAGCTCCTCTATTGCAGTGTTCACCGCCAAATCCGCGCCCAGTTTGAGCGCCTTGTCAAGCCGTATGTCCACGACATCCGCCACGGCCACCCGGCTTACGCCGCGCGCCTTGAGCGCCAGCAGCGTAACCAGCCCAATGCAGCCGGCGCCGAGCACTACCGCATCCATGCCGATTTTTGCGTCGGCAAGGTTCGCGGCGTGCAGGCCGACGGCCATAGGCTCGATGAGGGCTCCTTCGAGAGTGGACATGGAATCGGGCAATTTGAAACACAGATCGGCAGGGTGAGCGGCATACTCGGAAAGAACGCCATCCCTCTGCCCCCCTACGGAAAGAAAGCGCACGCTCTTGCACAGGTTATATAGGCCCGTTTTGCAATACTCGCACTCGCCACAAGTGCTGCCCGGCTCCAGCGCAACCCTATCGCCCACCTGGAAACCCGCTACCCCGTCGCCCAGCGCGCACACTTCGCCCGCCGCTTCGTGCCCCAGGATTCTATAGCCGCCCGGCGCTTCCTTCAGCCGGCTGCCATCGCTCGCAAACATATGAAGATCCGAACCGCAAACCCCCACGTGGCGAATTTTGATCAAAAGCTCTCCCGGCCCGGGAACGGGCATTGGCACGCGCCGCATCGCAAACGTTCTATGCGCCACCATCGCCGCAGCCAGCATCGTCTCGCTCATCGCACACACGCCTTTCTCGCTTTGAAGTTGCGAAGGCACTTATAAGAATATCAGTATACTCCAGGCCCGTGAGGCTGGCAATTGCCGCTTACTTATTCAAAGAACAAAAACGGAAATGCCGCCCAAAATACCTCGAAGGCCAGCAGTACGATGGGCGCAAGCCGCTTTTTTTCCTGCCATAGCTTCATGCAATACGGCACAAGCGAGAATGCGCCGATGCATACCGCCACAAACATCATCAACCTCACCGAATAACCCCCCTACGAAAACCTAGTATTCCAGCAGCGTCAGGGCGAAAGAATCATAGTCATGAGCAAATGATTCATTCGCCCTGCGAGGAACCGGATCGCTAACGGGTATAGTTCGTAGACACATCCTGAGAGCGCATCACAAATTTCACCGCCACGTGAATCTGCGCATCATGCATGCGCTCCATCCAGTTGTATGCCCGCCAATCGTCTTCCGTAAGAAAGAATATTTTTGCATATTCCCCAAAATGCATGGGATCAAGACCTAAAGTTGTAAATCGCTCCATCATCTCGGCAAACTGTTCCTGAAGCATTTCCGAAATACGCAAGGCGACAACTCTTTCTTCCTCCCAAGAAATCTCCTGATGGGGGCCGCCCTCCAACATGATCTCCACGTCGATTACCGGCGCAGGCCCTGCAATATCCACCTTAATTTGTGGCTTCTTGACCTGGCGCGCCAAAACCTGCACGACATCTCCTTCTTGTATCCCCTGCACCTGAAAACCGCCGTATTGAAAGTCTCCAATCAGCATGCTTAACATCTGCATTTCATAACCGGTGAGCGCAAGCGTCATTTTATCCTGTGAAAAGACCACCGCCCCAAAGTATTCCGTTGGGAAATCCCCCGAGCGCGGAAGGTCGCCCGCATAGTAGTCGGAATCCTGCGTACCGTGCTTTTCGGTTTCTCCAGGCAGGTTAAGGTCCTCCTTATCGCCGATACCAGCATACACCGCCAACGCCGAAGCATCCGCCGTCACAAAATCGAGATATACGGTATTCAGCGTGGCATTCGGCACAAAGCCATGCTGGCGATAGGATTCCAGCGCGGCCTCGATAGATTTGGAAATGCGCGTTCCAAACAACGGCTGCTGCGCCTTGACCATGGTACCGGCATTGCCCTGCGTTACGATAAACGTAGCCTTATGCCTAAAAGTACGGAGGAAGTAGATATCCTTAAGCAACGTTGGGAAGTAGTCACTGCTGGCGAGGGATTCCGAAACAAAGATCTGCCGCGCATGCAAAAAGGTAACCCGGCGCGGAATCGAATAGTGCAGCATGTTCAGGCAATCGGAAAATGAGGCTCCTTCCGCCTCGGCCACGACATAGCCAGGCGGCTGGGCCTCTTCTTCAGATTCGCTACCCTTGGAGGCGCTGCCGGATGCGCCGTCGGCGATCGTAGGAAACTGTACGGTAACCCGCAGCCGTTCCACCGTACCCGAGTCTATCCCAATATTCAGTACATAGGATTGCTCGTCCAGTTCATCCGCATCGCGCGAAAAAGCGGCGGATATCCCGATTAGTATGATGACAACCATAAATATTCCGGTATATTTATGCATGTCCGGCCCCTTTCCTCGTGCGCACAAGCCCCAAGACCAGCAGCGCCAATGCCGGCAAAAACGCGAGCAGCCCCAGAGGCTGGCGCGCATCGAGCAATGCACTGAGCCACGCGGGAGCCACTTCCCGCGGTTTTGTGGCCAGAACAAAAGCAGATGCAACAATGGCCGCAATCAGATACTTGTGCTCCTCCTCGCCCAACGCGCGCGTGATCGCGCGGGAAGCAAAGTAGGTGAGCGATGTGGTCGCCGCGAGCATCGAACCCGTCCATACCATGATGAACAGCGCGCGCATGCGCTGGATATATCGCCCCGCATCGGCAATGGAGGCAAGATCCATGATGATCGAATACGGCGTCAATTCAAACGAGGTAGGAAACACCATCGCACACGAGGCGTACGCAAGCGCGATGACGACCGTCGCAACCACAATCGCGCGTACGCCCGTCGCGCGCCGGTTACCATGAAAACGTCCTGTTTCAAATAAAGGATACAAAACAAAAAGGTAATTGACCGCGCCGCACAGCGACGCTACGGCAACCTGCCCCGGCCCTTTCCCAAAGATGGGAAACAAATTTGTCCAAATATACATCTCATATTCGGGGGCGAGAAAAATTACGAGCGCGCAAATAGCCAGCGCGACGGGCATGGCAATCCGCGCCGCGCGGGCAACGCCGGCAATGCCGGAGAGCGCGGCCGCCAGCACGGCAAATCCAAACGCGGCGCCGCAAGTCACGCGCTGTATTGAGGCCGCCGTATAGCTTTCCGTAGCGTCGATCAAAGAGCGAAACAGGCTTCCGCCCGCGACGAGCAGCACAAGCCCCAGCAAAAAGAGGAGCGGCCGGCCCACGCCGGAGGAACCGATCTCCACTAGCCCCCGATCGCCGGCCATTTTCTCGAACAGTAGAAACAATGCTACGGCAATGCCACCGGATAACAGCGTGGCGAGCCATGCCGCGTTGCCGGCAATGCCGTATACATTGACCGGCACCCCTGCCAACGATGCCCCAATAATGGCAAAAGTTATTAGGCCGGCTCCTTCCCTGCCGGTGAGCTTATCCTCCCGCATGCCTTCCTCCCTTTATTGCCCGACGGTACTACCACGGCAATAGTCTTGTTACATCAAAACGCCCGCTCGGTCATGTCAATTAATCCCCTTATCGCCGATGTCTGCGTTAAGGCGCACCGCGCCTGGGCCGCGTTTTCATAAACCCCGGCGCTCTCTTTTGCATCCACACCGGCAGGCGCGCAAACACATCCGGGTTGGATGGCTTCTTGGGCGCATAGGGTGAGAGCAGCGGCACGCCGAAGGATTCCAGCGAGCTGACCCGCACAAATACCAGAAACGTGCCCACGGCAAGCCCGGAAAAGCCCCACAAGCAACTCGACGCAAGCATGATATACCGAAGCAGGCGGCAGGCGACGGCCAGGTTATACTGCGGCACGCAAAACCCGCCCAGTGCCGTTACTGCGATGATGATGATCAACAGCGGGCTGACGATGTTGGCGGCCACAGCGGCCTGACCCAGGATCAGCGCGCCGATAATCGACAGCGAAGGCCCCAGCGACGCGGGTATTCGCATACCGGCTTCGCTGATGAGCTCAAGCGCCAGCGTCATCGCCAGAGTTTCAAGCCCTACGGGAAACGGAACCATCGCATGGGATTCGGCGATCGCAGTTAGAAGATCCATCGGCAAAAGCTCGTTATGATAGACAAGTACGGAAAGATACATGGCTGGAAGCCATATCGAGACGATCATACCGACGAAACGCACGAGCCTGGACAGCGTGCCGTACTGCCAGCGCAAGAAGCTGTCGTCGGAAGTATGCATCATGTGAAAAAGCGTAACCGGCATCGCAAGCACCATCGTCGAGCCGTCCACCACCACCACCACTTGCCCTTCGAGCAAGAAAGACGCGGCTCTGTCGGGGCGTTCGGTCAGAAGAATCTGCGGCACAAGGGCATTGGGCCGATCCTCAATCCATTGCATCAGCTCGCCCGCGTTGGATACGGCGGGCGCGTCGATGGCATTGATGCGCTTTTTTACCTCTTCAACGATCGCTGGGTTTGCGATGGAGTCTACGTATAGAATTGCGCACGAGGTCTTCATATCGGTGCCGATGCCCAGCATTTCGCTGACAAGATCGGGCGCGCGCACGATGCGGCGAATGAGCGTAATGTTCGTGCGCATCGTCTCGGTAAACCCTTCATTAGGGCCTAAAACAACGGTTTCGGCGGCGGGCTCTTGCACGCCGCGCTTTTCAAACCCGCGCGTTTCCAACAATACGCAGGCCGTTTCGCCATCGACAAACAATACGCTTCGACCATCCAGCACAGCCGAAACCGCCTCGTCCAGCGAGACGCTCTTTTCCACATCGCCGATGCTGATCGAGTGACTGATCAACGCGTCCATGCGCTTGCCGGGCATGACGCCCTCCAGTATGGGAGCCATGGTCTGTCGGAGCAAAAAATCGTTTACCGCCGCGCGGCCGGCCATGCCGTCCATATAGACGACGCATGCGGGCACAGCCCCGATCGTATAGCGGCGCAATACCAAATCGGCATTTCGGGGCGACAAAAATTCGCCTTCTAGCAACGTCAAGTTATCTTCGAGCGCCAAACACACCTCGCCCAGTGTCTTTTTCTCAGGGGCAGGCGGCGGCGGCTGTGAGCTGGGGCTTCCCTTGCGCTGCATTCCGCCGAGGATCCCGTCATACCAATTCATGCAGCCACCTCTTTCCATCATTTTTCTATAGCATTTCCAGGCTTCATGATGTTATCCGTCGTCGGTTTGCTAACCGACGAATTGTGCTATAATAGGGCGAACAAAGGAGGTAAGGCCTTATGGCTTGTATGTTGACGTGGGTTGGGCAAGGCGGTTTTATGATCGAACAGGACGGCTACCGGGTCTTCATCGACCCTTACTTTTCCGATCTCGTCGGAAAGCAAGAGGGCATGAAGCGCCTCGTTCCCGCGCCGATGGGGGCGCCCGATCTCGCGGGGGCTCTTGTGATTGCGACGCACGACCATATCGACCACTTCGATATCGACACCTTATCGGCCGCCGATCCTCATGCGTCGGTATTTGCCGGGCCGCCCAGTTGCCTTGAGCATTATCGCGAAATCGGCGTGCCGCAAGAAAATCTGCGCAAACTCGCCGTCGGCGACGTGCTCACATGGGGCCCGATTAAGCTGGGCGGGGTCTACGCGCGCCACACCGACGATTCCATCGGCGTCACACTTTGCGCCGAGGGCGTTCGCGCCTATTTTACCGCGGATACGCTCGACAGCCCGCAGCTGCGTGAGGCCGGGCGCGGTTGCGACATCATCTTTACCTGCATCAACGGACGCCTGGGCAATATGAACGCCGCCGAAGCCGCGAAGCTGTCGCGCGATCTTAGCGTGCGCTGCGCCGTGCCGGTGCATTTCGGCATGTTCGCGGGAAACACCGCCGACCCGATGGACTTTGTGCGCGCGCTTGACGGAAGCGGAATCCTCACGCCCGTGCTTGCGCACGCGAAGCCCTACGAGCTGAGCGCGCTGCTCGGGGGCGCATCATGAACGAACCAAAAAAAGCCGCGGCAAAGGCGCCCCGGCTTTCCGCCGAATGGAAGCAACGCATCGGCCTATATGGAGGTATTCTGCTGATCCTCGTCATCGCGGCGGTCATTCCGCGGGTATACAACAACTCCAAGTCGGTCGTGCTCGCCAACCCCGCGCAGGCAGTCCACTATAGCGGGCCCTCGTATTGGGCCGAGCAGCAGATGATACGATCGAGCATCGTCTCCCTCTCCATGACCGACCCTCGCTGGAAGGACGAGCCCATCGCGGACACGGGCTACACCATCGGCGAGCAAGGCTCGCTGCTGTGCTGCCTGGCATGGGATGCGCCCGACGAGAAAGTTCCTTCCGACATCAACCGCGCCTTGCAGGCCGAGGATGCGTATACCGAAAACGGCGGCATCGATTGGGACAGGGCCAACGCCGCTCTTGCGCCGATGCGCTATATCGCCTATGAAAGCTCTACCCCTTCGTTTGCCGCGAACTGCCTAAAAGAAGGAAAGTCCGTGCTTCTTAAGATCGCCTCCGCCGATAACCGCGCGCTGTGGCTGTGGCTTCATAGCGCGGATGAAAACGGCTATTATGTCGTCAATCCAACGGCGTACGGCGTTGCGGAACTCCTCCCCCCTGAAACCCGGGTGTATGCCGTGGTGGTGGGGGAAAAGGACTGATCCTCCCAAGGCGCGCACAGCCCCGAACAAAGCTTTGTCTTACGCTTTTTAAGCAAAAAAAGGAGGTTTCGCCATGGCAAGACATTCCGAATTCACAGTAGGCGACAAGCCCTTCTTCTCGCTCGGAGGGCAGACGCACAACTCTTCGAGCTATTACCCTAACGACATGCGGCGCTCGTTTGAAAGTGCGCGCGCGCTGGGCGGCAACACGGTGGCAACGCCGCTGTGCTGGGATAAGTTCGAGCCCGAGGAAGGGCACTTTGACGAAGACTATGTGCGCGCCGTCATCGACCAGGCCCGTACATACGACATGCGCCTGGTACTTTTGTGGTTTGCGACGTGGAAAAACGGCACGATGGAATATGTGCCTGCCTGGGTAAAGCGAGACGGCAAGCGCTTTCCCCGCACGCTATGCCGCGATGGAAGCCCAACGGCCGTCCTCTCTTGTCATAGCGAAAACAACCGCAAGGCCGATGAAACCGCTTTTTGTCGCCTGATGAAGACGATCCGCGAATACGATGAAAAAGAAAACACCGTGATCGGCGTCCAAATCGAAAACGAGGCCGGCATTCTAGGCCCTACCCGGCGGGACTTCGGGCCCGACGGCGAGCGGGATTTTGCCGCGCAGGCCCCCGGGGAGCTGATCGCATGGGCAAAGGCGCACCCTAATGGGCGGCTTAGCGGCTACTTAAGCGCGGCAGGCTCACAGCCCTCCGGCACATGGGCCCAAGTATTCGGCTCCTTTGGCGCCGAGGCGATGACCGCATGGTACATCGCACGCTATATCGATTCGATCGCCAAGGCGGGCAAGGAAGTCTACGATATCTTTCTGTACGCGAACGCGTGGCTGGACGGCGGCTCGCAAGGCGCGATGTGGGATCTGGGCGGGCTGGAATACCCGTGCGGGGGCCCTGTTTCCAAGGTATTGGAAATCTGGTACGCCGCATGCACATCGCTGGATGCCATCGCGCCGGACAACTACCAATCCGAAACCTTCCGCCACATCGAGGCGAGCGACCTATACGCGAACCCCGCGCTCGGCTGGCCGCTCTATGTGCCCGAAAGCGCCGCGGCGGGCCTGAACGCCACACAGATGTTTCACGCGGTCGGCAACCGTGGTGCGATCGGCTACCACATCTTCGGCTGCGAAAGCTGCCTTACCAACGATGGAGAGTTGACCCAAGGCGCAAAGATCATGCGCCGCTCCATGACGATGCTTCGCAATGCGTCCACACTGATTCAGGCGCACCGCGCAGATGGGCGCATGCGAGCCATTTGCCAAAGGCCGGGCGATGCATCCGTAACGCTCGCGCTTGCAGGCTGGAAGTGCCACGCCTCGTTCAAAGGCGGCAGCTATGGCGGCACGTTTATGGACCTTCGGCACAGGGACGCAAGTGCCACCGAGGCCGATATTCCGCTGGGCGTCCGGGATGAAACCGCGCGAGCGCTGCTGTTTCAGGTGGGCAAGGACGAATTTTACCTCGTCGGCCACGGCGTGCGCCTGTACTTTGCCCGCCCCGAGCCGCTGGACGGCTCGATTCCGCCGACGATGCTCAATGCGTCGCATCAGGCAAACTCTATGGCTACGCTGCTGGTAGAGGAAGGCTCCTTTATCGACGGGAGCTTTGTGCCCGTGCGCACCCGTTCCGGCGACGAGGCCCGCCACGGCGTTTGGGCGCAGGCGGATTGCGGCGTGATCCACTTTATTCTCGCCGATTAAAGCGCGCTTCGGGGGTGCGCGCCTTTTACGGCAAGGTAGTACGCGTACTCCCGTGAACCCCCCGCCGAAGTTTACTCGGCGAAGGAGGCGCACGCCTGGTCAGCAAAAACACAACATAGCTAATTTCCTAGTGTTAAAACTGCCTTGCGGGCGTTATTTTTGGTGCATGGCAGCTTTTACGCAGCGCAGATGGCGAAAACTCGCATCGGCGGGCATGCTATCGGCAAGCGAACAGCGCAAGGCGGGATTCGCAACCATAACATATCGTCGCGGCATGATGACGGATTCCACTCCAGGGCGTGTCACTAAAGTCACCGCGATGCAGATTGCGGTAGATTTTCCGGCAGATCAAGGAGCCGAAGTGCGGGCATAGCAGTGCTACGCCAAGCGGAGAGCGACGCCGATATGTCGGGAAAGATGCCGTAAAATGCACGCGCAGGAGTTTAGGAACACGCCCTAATAAAGATAATGAAGAGGTAACTATGCAAACACACTGGACCCGGCGGACGGCCTTGTTTTTGATCGGGCAGACCATCACGCTGTTCGGCTCGTCCGTCGTACAATACACAATCGGCTGGCACATCACGCTTTCCACAAAGAGCGGCGCGATGCTCACCATCGCCACGCTGTGCGGCTTCTTGCCGCAGGTGCTCATCACGTTGTTTGCAGGCGTGTGGGCGGATCGCTACAATCGCAAACTGCTAATCGTGCTTGCGGACGGCATGATCGCGCTGTGCACCGCCGTGCTGGCCATACTCTTCAGCCTTGGCTATACCGAGCTTTGGCTCTTGTTCGTCATTTCCGCCATTCGCTCCGTGGGCGCGGGCATCCAAACGCCCGCCGTCAGCGCGTTTTTGCCGGAGCTCGTTCCGCAGGATAAACTGATGCGCGTCAACGGCATCAACGCTAGCATTATGAGTCTTATGTTACTTCTGGCGCCCGCGGCTGCCGGTGGGCTGTACGCGGCAATGGGGCTTGCGCCGGTATTCTGGGTGGACGTGATTACCGCCGCCATCGGCATTTCCCTGCTGCTCGTACTCAAAGCTCCCGCGCGCGAAGCATCGCCGCACGTTGAACAGCACTTTCTCAGCGACATGCTCGGCGGCATTCGGTATATCACGCGCTCGGCGTGGCTGCGCGAGATGATCCTGTTTTATCTGTTTACCGCGCTGATGTTCGGGCCGGTGGTGTTTCTAACGCCCTTGATGGTAGCCCGCAGCTTTGGCGAAGAACCATGGCGGCTCGTCGTGCACGAGATGGTGTTTGCCGGTGGGAGCATATTGGGCGGCCTTGTAGTGGGCTTATGGGGCGGCTTTAAGAACAAAGTGCATACGTTGATCGCGGCATCGGCGGCCTTTGGCCTACTCACCCTTATCATGGGCTTTTCACCCAGCTTCTGGTTTTACCTGGGCGTGATGCTGCCGATGGGTATATCCATGCCCTTCGTGAACACAACCTCCATGACGGTGCTGCAAACCCGCGTGCAGCCGGAGGTGATGGGCCGGGTGTTCGGGCTGGTTTCCATCATCGGCTCGACGGCCATGCCGCTGTCCATGCTCATCTTCGGCCCATTGGCCGATGTGATGAGCGTAGAGCTCCAGTTGATCATCTCGGGCTTTGTTATGGTGGTCATATCGCTTATCGCGCTCCGCTTCCGGTCGTTGATTCAAGCGGGCGAACCCGTTTTGCCGGAACAGGCCGGAACTCCGGCGAGTTAAGGCTCCGGCGTCATAACGAAGCGCCTCAGGGCTGAAGCCCTAAGGCGCTTCAGCGCGATGACAAATTGCGGTTTGTCATCGCGAGATGCAAGTCCTTGAACTGACTGCGTCATTTCCGGCCGGACTCGCATACTAACCGGAATGAGCCTGCGCACGCGCAGGTCGCGCTCCGGCTCTTCTCAGGCGGGGGCCCGACCCGAGCGCGCGCAGTGCACGCAAGCAGCGAGGGGAAGGGCCAGTGAGCGACCTGCGATAGCCGACCTTCGGAGGCTAGCGCAGGTGCTCGCGAACCGAGGCAGGCCCCGCGCCCCAAGAAGAGCCGCAAAATGCAAGGCATTACTATTTTCCTGCACTTTTCTTTTTCTTTGTTGACTTTATCAACAGGCTGAAGCGCCTAAGGGCGCAAACCCTAATGCGTTTGTTTTTTGTCGTCGACCGCCCCACCTTACTCGCCCCCGTCGGCACTCTCTAAAAGACTGTTGTGGATCCACCCGGTTTCACCGTCTTGCGTTTCGACGAAAATCCAGTTGCCGTCGCTTTCCTGCCTATCGATCACCTGCTCGCCATTTTGCAGTTTGGCGACGATCTTGCTGTCGCTGCTGGGCCTTATTCGCACGTTCGCCTGGCTGCCGCTCTTCGTCTTGACGATATATCGGGGCTGTGGCGCCGGCGTAGGGGTCGGCATGACGGTCCCGGAAGGATTCGGCGCAAGCGTGGCGGGCCCTCGTGGGCTTGCGCTTACCCACAGCGCGGGCGCGCCGCCTGCAAACGCCTCAACATGCCGCTCGTATCCCAGCAACGACCTGCGCGCGAAGCCGAGCGCATCCCGATAAACGGGCGAAACCGCATTGCGCATAAGATCGGGCAGCTGTATCGCCACGGTAACGCACGTCACCGCAGCTACATACAACAAAAAGTTGCGTCCCGCGTGCCTTTTTTCAGCGCGCGGCGATCTCAGATTGCCGATGCCCGTTTTGATGAGGCCTTCTAAACGCTCCATGGCGCCGGCAAACGCATTGGAGGCATTACCAAGGGCCGTGGAAAGGGGCCTGAGCCGCTCCAGCAGCAGGCGGCCAAACAGAATATACACGGCATAGACGGCGCCGAGCAACACATAGAGCGCTACAATGCAAACCCAACGAAGGCCCAGCTTAACAAACAAAAAAAGCGCGGATACATAGACCATGGCGGTGAGAAACGCGCGCAACGCCATAGGCCACTCCAAATAGCTCGCGGCCAAGCCCCGTAGAATATCCACTTCACATTCCCCTATATCGCTTGATCGTCTTCCTCAAAATCGCCATCGTCCGGTACGTTCCGCCCTCCGCCCGACGCTTCGATGCCTTTGATATCGAAGCTCGCATCCATGCGACCCCGCACCAATGCCTTGATCTCGTCGTCGGACCACAAATTGGCGTTCTTCATCTTCGTCATAACATCGACAAGATCCGATATATTGCCCAGCCCTTCGGCAATTTGATGCTGCTGCGTAGCATGGATATTCTCCTGCGCCTGTTGAACCGACATCGTGCCTTCGACGACTTGGGCGAGTATAGAGGAGACCGCGTCGACCGAAGTGCTCAGTTCCTTAGCGTGCATAAGCTTCGTTTGCTCTATGGTATGCTTGGCGTTCATTTCCTGAATCTTCGCGTTTTTTTCCAGTTCCGCGTCGTGGTAGCGCTTCCGATAGGCCATCCCGTCCTTATCGGGGCTGCTCACGAGCGCCGACACTTCGTACGAAATGCCCTCGATATCCTCGCCGTGCCGCGCCGCACACGTCCTTACCATCTCCTCATCCATATCCCTGGAGGGCTTAAGGATTCCATAATCCCCGGCGACGGTCTTGACCGTGGGAAAGAGCGCATCCTCGATCTCCTGGGCGATGTCGGCAACCGCGCTCTTATACGCCGCCAGGGGGTCGACCATCTTCACCCTCACCCGCATGTCGATCTCATAGCGATAGTTCTCCTCCGCCGCGGGCACGGAAAACTGAAGCTTCAGCGCACGGTCTCTCGTATCCATGCGGATCATCCTGTCGTACTTGCCCTTTCGAATCACAGAGGCGGGTATCCGTCCATCCGCCAACACGGCTTCGCCAGTCGCCGTGTTCTCAAGGATTATGCAATTGCCGGGGGTATAACCGGGCACTTGCGTAAAGAAGCCGTTTTTATAAGGTCCGCTTTCTAAAATGGGGTTCCAGCTGTCTTTCATGTTGCCCTTCCCTCCGATAATTTCTTTTTCTCCTCCCAGGACGACTTGAGGCCGCAAAGCCATGTGTATATGCGCTGCGCCGTCGCACTGGGCTTGTGCGTTTCGATTCTGCGCCGCAAAAACGCGGAAATCTGGTCCCAGTCATATCGTCTGCCGGTAAAGGCGATGGAACGGAAAAAGCGAAACAGCTGCTCCGGCGGCATTCCAAACGCGTCAAGCTCTGCAATATAGGCACGCAGCACATTCCACATAAGGCCCAGCAAGCGGCTGTTTCCGACGATCTGCCGGTAGATGGGGCGCATCAGCGCCATGAGCTCCGGTTTATGCTCATCCTCCTCGCATACGGCGACGAACGGAAGGCGCCCCTTTTGTACATCTACGCGCAGATAACACTCCGCCAGCATCAGCAGAAATAGTGAAGCAACCTCATAATCCCTCTCCCCGCGCTCGCAAAATAAGTCGTTAAATCCCTTGGCAAGAGGCATTTGCAAGGCTCGCTTATATAAAAGCACTTGGGCAAGAAACGCAACGTCGCCCCGGAACTCCTCGCCTTCGACATCGGCGCCGCGAACCCAAAGTTTGATTCGATGGTAGAAGGCATCGCGCGCATATCCCTCCCTGGCAGGATCGGGGGCATGAGCAAAAGACAGGATGGGCACCCGCCACAGCGCCGATTGCGACCAGTTTTTGTACATCGCCTCAGCCGCCGGATGCGAAGCAGGGTTGTCATACAGCACGGACACCGCGATGGACAGCGCACGCGTCGGGCAGTGCCTGGCAATCATTTCGGGTATAATATCCCGCTGCGCGAAACTCATATCCATCAGCGCCAGCTCCCCCAACGCCTGGGACGCGCTGTCGGCAAGCAGCAAATCTTTTTCTCGCGTATAAGCGATCAACCAGAATACGACGGGCTTTCTAAGCAGCGGATAGCTAAACCACAAGCAACTTCGAATCCTCTCGCGCATATCCCCGTCGGAAAGAATGACGCCGGGCGCGGATGCCCGCCCATACGGCCCCCATACATCCATATCGCCGGTTTCCGCGCCGAGGTTTGCCAGGATGGCTTCCTGCGAAGTATAAGCGCCTCGTCTTTCTACGCGCGCCTGTGTCTCCCCGTCCCAATGCGCCGGCAGCATCTCTTGAAGCGCCTTGGCGGCCTGTGTGAGCGCTCCTCGGGGCAAAGCGCCGCTGACGACCCCCATGACGATGACGAGCGCCAGCGGATAGCCCCCCGCCCCCTGCTCAAAAAAAGCCGCGATGCCCCTCGAAGTGCTCAGGTCGAAATTCTCTCCCTCGCCGTCGGGCTTGGCGGCAATGGGCGCGGCGCCGTAAATTTGATAAATGTTGTTTACGGTATGCGCATTTTCAATATTGGTTTGAAAGCCGTCGTTGCGCACGTGCCAAGCGCCCTTGGCCTTGGCAAGATCCTCGTTCGAAAAATCGCGGGGCAACCCTTGCTCATCCTCATGCGCGCGCGCCTGCGCATTTCCCTCGTCAGGCTGATCGTCGGCCCGAAGGGGAGCGGCATCGTCCGCCAATCTAGTCCTCCCCCTTCTTGGTAAAGTGCTGGATCACGTTCTTGGCGCTTCCGATATTCGTTTGAATGCCGCCGTAGTTGACAAACCGCTCGCCGGCGGAGACATCCGCGCCCGGGGCGGCGGCCGCCTCGGTTTTCTCGTATTTTTTGCAATATAGCGGGTCTTTCTGAACCTTCCGCCGCAAAAGATCGGCAAGCGCCGCCTCGCTCTTGGATTGTGCCGAAACATAGAGAATGTCTTTTGAGAGCCCGGGCAGCTTTGTCCCATCCAGATAAATGGGTATGAAGCAATTCCGATTTTCTTCGTCAAGGCGCGTCAAGGCGCTGGAAGCCTCGTGCATGGGGATCGGGCTGGCAACATAGTCTTTGGAAACAAACGCGGCGACGAACAAAGACTGATGGCGGTAAATATCAAAAAACTCGCCGTACATGTCTCCTCCTGCGACTTCAGCTTGTCTAACGGGCGCGTAGAACACCGAAGGTATGTATTGGGATACGATCCGATAGACGCGCTCGACAAAAACCTGATCTTGAGAGCTGTAAGAAAAAGCCAAATCATAAATATATTCGCAAGCCACCGCCCTACCTCCCAACATATGGCAACTTTTTGTACAGATCAAGTATACCGTAAGAGGTATTTTGCTGCAATGATTTAGCGTCAAAATATAAAAATCTTGGCGGATTTTGGTGGAATTTTTTGAGTATGATACTATATAAGCAAGGGGCCCGTTCACAAGGAACGGGCCCCTTATCTAGTAAAACCTACGCCTCGCCGGCCGCTGGCGGGTGCTCCTTCATAAGCTTTTGGGCGTTCTGAGCGGCCTTCATGCCGCGTAGCGTGGAGCGGGCCAGTGGAATGGACAGCAAAAATGTAGCGATATCGGCCGCGGGCTGGGTCATTTGCAGGCCCAGCAAGCCCATGCCGCCCGTCAGAATGAACAAAAACGGCAAGAAGAACAGACCCTGCCGGGCAACGGCGAGCAGGCTGGCCTTAAACGCATGGCCTATGGTCTGCATCATCATATTGTTCATCGTCGACCAGCCCATCAAAGGAAAGGTAACGCACTGAAGCCTCAGGGCGAGCGTGCCGATTTCTACGACCGAAGGATCGTCTCTGCGGAAGATCATGATGATCTGCGGCGCAAAGATAAAGGCGATCGCCCCCAGCACGGTGAGCACGGCAGTAGATACCTTGACGCAAAACCAAAATGCGCGCTTGACGCGCTCGTAGAGCTTGGCGCCGTAATTGAACCCGCACACCGGCTGAAAACCCTGCCCAAAGCCGATGAGCGCGGAGTTGGCGATCATGGTGACGCGCTGTACGATGGAAATCGCCGCGATGGCCGCATCCCCATAGCCGCCCGCCACGTGGTTGAGGCATATGGTCGCTACGCTGGCCAGCCCTTGGCGAAACAGCGAAGGAGAACCGCCTCTAACGATTTCTTTATAAAATTCAAACTTAGGCGAAAAGTCTTTGAAGCGTATGGAGATATTGCCCTTGCGCGTGCAGCCGATGAGCAACAGCAAAAAACTTACGAACTGGCTGATCATCGTAGCCAACGCCGCGCCGCCGACCCCCATGCGCAGCACGAAGATAAACAGCGGATCCAGCGCGACGTTGAGCACGGCGCCGGACACCATGCCGATCATGCCGTAGACCGCGCTGCCCTGAAAGCGCAGAAGGTTGTTGAGCATCAGCGAAGCGGCCATCCAAGGCGTGCCGATTAGAATGTAGAAGAGATAATCCTTCGCATAGGGTAGAATCGTCTCGGTGGCGCCGAGCATCAGGGCCAGGGGGTTAAGCAGCAAGAGCCCCACAATCGAGATGAGCACTCCGACGATCAGAGACGTAAAAAAGCCGGTGGACGCGAGCTTGGATGCCTTTTCAAAGTTTTGCGCGCCCAGCTCTCGGGATATGCTGTTGCCCGCGCCGTGCCCGAAAAAAAAGCCCACCGCCTGGATGATGTTCATCAACGAAAACGACACGCCCACCGCCGCGGTGGCGCTGGTGCCCAGCGAGCCCACGAAGTAGGTATCGGCGGTGTTGTAAAGCGCCGAAATCAGCATGATGGTAATCGTGGGCAGCGCGAGCGAGCACACCAGCTTCTCTACCGGCGTTTGCGTCATGCGATTAAGCTTTTCGTCCAAATCCCCTTTGTCGGTCATCCGTTCTCCACTCCCGTTCGCTTATACTCCCTGGGCCGTATATTCATCCAAAGCGTTGGCCAAACGGTCCGTCATCTGGCGAAAGCTCTGCTCCACGTCGGCCTTTCCGTGAAAAAATCCCGCCTCCTCCAGCGACACGAACCCGTGCATCGCGCTGCGAAAACCTCTGACGAAATGAACGCTCGCATCCATCTCGCCCAAAGTGGGCAGAACCACCCGGTGCATCACCCTGGCGATGGAGCGGCCCGCTTCCTCAAGTTCGGGGTCTTCGAGCGATGCCGAGCGGATGTAGGCCTTGTAAAGCTCGGGGTGGCTGTGAGCGAATGCGCGATAAGCCAGCGCAACCCCCTTGAGCGCCGTCCCGCCCGATAACCCCACCGCGGCGTCGCGAATTGCAGCTTCCAGCTGAAGCATCGAAAGGCGCGATACGCTTCGCAAAATATCTCCCAGACCGTCCACGTGGTTGTACAGGGAGGCGGGCTTGACGCCCAGCCTATCGGCGAGCGCTTGTACGGTAATGCCGTCCAGGCCCCTCTCCTCCGCCAGCAGCACCGCTTCGTCGGCGATTCCGGCGGGCGTCAGCCCTCGCTTTGGCGGCATGGCAATCCCCCCTCCAAGGCTAATATAGCGTCATTATAAACGAATGTCATTAGTTTTGCAATTCCCCGTCGCAACCACGCATCCGGGGTTTGACATTGCCGCCGTGGCGTGATAGCGTGAATGCCACTTGAATCATGATAATTTCTCATGAAAGGAACGTGGGAGAATGGCTGCGAACAAAGGCTGTACATGCCCCGATACACAATGCAAGCGACACGGAAATTGCGAGCTGTGTAAAGCCTACCATGCATCGCGCTCGATGCCGCCCAAGTGCCAGCGCGAGCCCAAGCAGAAGAAAAAACCGGAGTGAAAGAGGGGGCGACGATATGGCGTGGGAAAAGATCTACGAAGGCGACCGGGTGGAAATCTTCAAGGTCGCGCCCGACATCTACTTTCGCAAGGCCGATCTGAAGGTGCGGGGGCAGTGCAACGGCGCATTCCTCGTAGGCAAAAACGAGGTGGCGATCGTCGATACCCCTCCCGCCGCCGCGGAGCTTATAGACGAGGCGCTTGCGCTTTTCGGCAAGCCTGTTAAGCATGTATTTTTAACCCACGGCCACGGGGATCATTGTGAAGGCCTTGTCGACTTTCTCGATAAGGATGTGACGATCTACTGCGCACAGCGCCTGCTGGAACGCCTTGACCCCGGCGCACATGACTTCGGCGCTTCTTTCGTCGGCGTGGAGGGCACGGTTGCGCTCGCGCTGTCGGGCGGTATACAGATAGAGCTGTTCACCATGGGCGGCGTCACCCACTCGCCGTGGGATATGTTCATCCGCGTACCTAACGAAGGCGTTCTGATCGCCGGCGATGCCGTCGTCGAGTTCCAGACCGCCTACCTGCACAACGCGGACGCCGCAAACTGGATTTCGGCGCTGCGCAAACTTGCGGCACAAAACGGAAGGTGGGTTCTGGCGGGGCATGCGGACGAACCCTACCCTTACGGTTATGTCGGAAAATTTGCCGATTTTCTCGATGCGGTAAGGAACGGAGCTCAGGAATGCCTCGCGGAGCACAAAAAAGCGGCCGCCCAAGGGGGAAAGCCGCAGGATGAAGATGTGAACGCCGCGTACGTTGCAAATTTGGTCGATGCGTATTTCGCAAGGGGCGGCGACACCGCGCAATACCTGGAGGGCAAGGCCGGCGGGGACGCGCGGCGCGAGGTGCGCATGCTGCTGTGGACCTATCTTAAGGAGATCATGCGATAGCGGCGCATCATGCACGCCGAAATTGTAATTCTCTGCAAAAATCGACTTATCGCGAGGTAAGCAATATGAAAGACAACCCATGGCACGACATCAAGCCGGAAGATTATGACGCGCACATGTCACACCCCAATGTAGCGCAGACGCAGATGCTGAATCGAATCGTTAAAGAACAGTTTGAGCTGCTTCCCGCCGCCGACCGCCCTGCATCGCAGGTTTGCATCTTGGGAATTACAAACGGCAATGGGCTCGAGCATGTGATTCCATGCGGAATAGGGCACGTTGTCGGCATCGACATCAACCAAGAGTTCCTTCGCGAGTGCGCAATGCGCTATCCAAGCTTAGCGCAGCTCATGTGCCTGCATCGGTTGGATCTAATAATACAGACAGAAGAAGCGGTGAATGTTATAACCAGCTGCGATTTAATCATCGCAAATCTGGTGATAGAGCATATACATCTGGCGCCGTTTACAAAAATAGTTTCCATGTTGCCTAAGCACCGGCGGATGGTTTCTTGTGTTATACAAGCGAACCCGGATGGGTCGCTTGCCTCGGCATCCGGCGTAGAGCACGTATTCGATTCAATCGTAACCCAAGTGGAGGAAGAAGACGAAACGGCCCTCAGCCAATCCATGAAAGACAACGGCTACTCTTTCAAGGGCAGAACTTCGTATGCCCTGCCAAACGGAAAGCTGTTCATTCGTTTAGATTTTTACATGGCATAAGCACGCATAAACCTGTCGTACGCGTCATGACGTTATTCCATCGACCGGGTCTTATGCCGATAAAAAGCGAGCGCCTTTCCCGGCGCCCGCTTTCGCATTCAAGCTTCATTTTCATTTGTGGCCGCTTGCGCGTGGGGCGGAATTTGCCCCTCCTCCACCCGGTTACGCCCCTGCGCCTTGGCCCGGTACATCGCGCCGTCCACCGCGAGCATCGCGTCGTCGAAGGAATCGTCAGCATGCATCCTCACCACCCCAAAGCTGGCGGTAACGGAGATATGAACATCCTCATATACGATATCGGCTGCGGCAACCGCATCGCACAGGCGCTGCGCAAACGAGCGGATATCGCTTCCCGGCCTGCATGCGCTAAAGATCACGAATTCCTCGCCGCCGTAGCGCGCAAAAATGTCGTGGGAACGCAGCTGCCCCTTAATCACATCCGCCACGGCGCACAGCACATAGTCGCCGGCAGCGTGGCCGTATGTATCGTTGACGCGCTTGAACCAATCGATATCGTACATAATCAGTTCCGCCTCCAGGCCATAGCGCGCGGCCCGCTCTATTTCCTGCTGCGCCATATCGAAGAAATGGCGCCGGTTTAAGATACCGGTGAGCGGGTCCAAGGTAGCCAGATCTTCCAACTGCTCCATCAAGCGCACCATTTCGGTGATATCGCGTATGACGATGGACCACCCAATTTGCCTGGAATGATTCAAAACGATCTTGCTGACGTTCGCGCGATGAACGGTCGACGGGCCACCCCTGCCGGGTAACCGGAACGTAACCTGCCCGGCCTGGCGGCGCGGAGCAAGCTCTTGCGGCCACCAGCGCATGCGAGTAGCAGGCTCCGTGCCCTCGCATGCGGCTAGCGGCGCAAAGAGCTCCTTGGCGCTCCAGTTGCAAAACAAAAAGCACCAGTCGTTATCCAGCACGATCATCGCGTCGTCCATCGTCTCCACCGCCACATCGGAGGCGAACGCGACGATATCCATGAGCCTGTGTTTGAATAAATCCACCGCCACAAAGGCCAAGCCTATGGTAAGCGCGAAAGGGGTCGGATCCAGGCCGATGGGCAGCACGCCGGAAAAATTGAGCACGTTGGCCGCGAGCGCAATCAGCGAGCCCATGATGAAATATGCCATCTGGCCGCGCAGCTTGCGGGTGCCTCGGAGAAAGCGCGAAAAGATCAGCACATAGGATATCAGCATACAAGATATGCTGATGCATTGCTGCATCGCATACAAGGGCCCGTGGCCGAGCCGCGCAAAATGCGATGTGCCGTCAAACGTAAGATCGAGCGAAGTATAGTACAGGTGATGCCAATCGTTGCTGAGCACGACGCCGAACATGAGCATGCCGTAGATAAGGGCGACGGGCAGCATCCACGACCGCATAGCGCGCACGTTAAAAAGGCTAAGCACCGTAAGTAAAAATAGCGGGGCGATGGCCGGAATGCCGACATTTTCAACGCAAAGCGCTATCTTCACCGCTTCGGGCGTGCCACTCATGATCTCGAGCAAGTATCCTAAGGTATAGGCGAATAAAAAGGTGGTGAGCGTGCTTAAATAGATGGAACGGGAGCGGTCTTGCCTTGTGGAGGCAAACGCGATCAACACAAGATCCATGGCAAGGGCGATTAGCAACAGTACGATCAATACGGGCTGCATATAACTCCCCATCCGCCCTGCACAGGCACGTATATCTATGCATCATTTTTACCATATGAAGGAGAAAAAGACAAGGAAAACCATGCCGTATGCGCGGAAGTGGCGATTGTAGTCACGCAAAAAACAGACTCAGGTACCTTTTTGTAAATCATGGCGGCGTGATATCAAAAGGAAAGCCGCCCTGCAAGGCGGCTTTCCTGTCGGCGTATCGTCGCTCCGGTATATGTGCTCTTTAGCTACTGCGCGCGCAGTGCGAACTCCTTTTCGGCCTGTTCGACGTTCCACGCCACCACGTCGTCATAGCCCATGCCCTTGCACTTGGTAACCATTTCGGCATGCAGCTTGTCAAACTCGGCTTCGCTGGACGCGAACACCATCTGGTAGGAATAGTTGCGGATCACCGTCGAAACGTTGCCCAGCATCTGGGCGAGATCCGAAGGCATCTCCTGGACGGCCTCGTTGGTGAAGAACGTCTTCTTGATCGCCAGGCCGTCGTTTTTCTCGAAATACTCAAGCGAGGTTTTCACGCCGAAGTGATCGCGCCAGGCGTTCTCGGCCTTGGTGACCGGCCTTTCCAGATAGCTCTGCCAGTAGTTGGAACTGTAGGGCTCGCCGGTGACGGGCGACGTCATGCTCGAGGCCAGATAGTCGGAAAAGAACTGGTTCGCGCCGTCGTTATACTGCCCGCCGCCCCACTCGTCCGGAACGATGGACTTGGAATCCGCCTTCACCTGAAGGCCGAACTCGTTAAGCTCCTGGCGGCCATTAACGACTTCCCACGTCATTCCTTCGGGGCCGTTGGCGATCAGCTGCATGCCTTCCTCGCTCATCGCCCAGTTGTACAGCTCCATAATGCGCTCGGGGTACTTCGCCTTAACGCCTATGGCGATGGTGCGCCCGCCGCCGTACACGCTGTTGCCGTAGGAATATACCTTTTCGCCCTTGAAGGGCACCAGCAACATGGCCTTGCCTTCCTCCATGTTTTCCTTGACGTTGTAGCCGCGCAGCCAGTTAAACCAAGTAAAGAGAACCTGGCCGTTCGTCGTCTTGGTGGATACATCCGAGAAAGTCTGCGTCAGGGAATCCGGGTCCATCAGGCCCATCTGGTTCGCCTTGAAGTACCACTTCAGGGCTTCGACATAGTAGCCGTCTTCCTGCAAAAGATCCTGATATTTGTTTTCACTGGCGTGCACGAGCACCAATCCGCCGGTGTCGTCGTTGTAGCCGTTTACGCAGGCATACTGCTTGGCCAGCGTCATGTGCGAGCCGTCCCAGTCGGACCAGACCGAGAAGCCGTACACCGGGCTTCCGTCGGCGGTCTTAGGTTCTAAATCCTGCATGGCCTTGAGCACCGTGAGATAGTCGTCCATGCTGTTGATCTCGGGATAGTCAAGCTGCTCGTAAAGATCCCAGCGCAGGTAGGGGCCCCATACGAGCTCCTTGGTTTCGGAGGGCCCTTCGGAGCTGTTGCTAAGGTTGTGGCCCAAGCCGTACACGGCGGAGCCCTTGCCGTACACCGTCTTTTGATACTCCAGCGCATCCGGGAAGGTGGCCTTAATGTCGCTTCCGTAGGTCTCCAGTAGGCCGCTGGCCACCCAATCGGTCAGAAGACCGGCGTTGATCGCATCCTGGTAGTTGTTCTCGGTGTCGCCGAAGCGCACCATCTCGCCCAGATCGCCCGCGGCCATCATGGTGGCGAACTTGGTATCGCCCTCGAGGTTGGAGGCGATGATATCCCAGCCCATGTTGAACTTATCCTTGAGCACCTTGGCGAACCAGCCGGGCTGCTCGCCCGCATAGTTCGACGTCTGGGAAAACACCGTCACATTATAGAACTCGTCGTGGCTTACGCCGCCCGCGGGCTCCGCATCCGGGCTTGGCTCCGCCGAAGAAGCGGCCGCCGAGGTTGCGGCAGGCGCAGCGCTGGTGCCCTGCGCGCTGGGCGACGGGCTCGAGCATGCGGCAAGGCCCAACACCAATGCCACCATGAGCAGCAGCGAAAGGAAACGTCCTTTGATCATGTCTTTCTCCTCCTTGTATGGTCGTATGGTCGATCACATGGCATCTATCGTCATCCCTTAACCGCGCCGATCATGATTCCCTTCACAAAATAGCGCTGGAAAAAGGGATAAACGAACAGGATGGGCAAAACGACGATCATGGAAACCGTCATGCGCACGGATGTGGGCGTCTGAATCTGGGAAAGGTCGATGCTTTGCATCGCGCTGGAGGACGAGTTCTTCAGCAGCGACGCCAAAGATGTCGCCTCGTTGAGATAGCGATACAGCACGTATTGCAAGGTGAAAAGCTTGGAATCCGTCATCAAAAACAGCGTATCGGTAAACGCGTTCCACTGTCCCACCGCGCAAAACACCGCGATGGTGGCAAGAATCGGCTTGATGAGCGGTATGATGATGCGGGTGAGGATGACCGTATACCCCGCGCCGTCCAGCATCGCCGACTCCTCCAGCGAGGGCGGCACCGATTCGATAAAGGTTTTGACCAGGATGATGTTATAGGGGCTTACGATCGCGGGCAATATGTAGGCCAGAAAGTTGTTGGTGAGCCTCAGGTTCATCATGGTGATGTACCAGGGGATGATGCCGGCGTTGAAGTACATGGTGATGATCACAAAGCGGTACCAGAACTTTCTGTGCCACATCTCTTTCTTCGTAAAAAGGTAGCCCATCAGCGCGGTGGCGAACACGGTAAAAGAAGTGCCGAGCACGGTTCTGCCCAGCGATATCAGCGCCGACTGCCCAAGGCCCTTGAGCTTGAGCACCTCCAGGTAGTTGTTAAAGTGCAGGCCCTGAGGCCAGAACAGCACGTTGCCCAGCGCGGATACCTGGTTATCCGAGATGGTGTTGATGAACAGATAGTAAAATGGAAAGACGCAAATCAATGTAAACAGACCAAAGAGCGTATAGTTGATGATATTGAAGGCGATGCCGCCGACGGGCGCGCCGGTCGTTTTTTTGCTGTCCCCCCTGGTCAAACTGGCCATGAAAACGCTCCTCTCTCGCCGGCTACAGAATGGTTTCGCCGCGCACCACCTTGGACATGGTGTTGGCGATGAACAGAAGCATGATCGAAATCAGGGATTTGAGCATGGATACCGCGGTCGCAAACGAAAAGTTACGGCTGCCCAGGCCCACGTTGTATACGTACAGATCCAGAACCTCGATGGTATCCCTGTTCATCGGGTTTTGAAACACATAGTATTGCTCCATGCCGTTGTTGATAAAATTGGCGATGGATAAGAGCAGCAGCACAAAATACGTTTCGATGATGCCCGGCACGGTGATGTGCCACATCAGCTGGAAGCGGCCGGCGCCGTCGATGCGGCCGGCTTCGTAAAGCTCCTGGTCGATGCCCGCGATGGCGGCCAAATAGATGATGGAGCTCCACCCCAGCGACTTCCACACGTTCCACAGGCACATCTTCAGCCATATGTACTTGCCGGATGCCAGCCAGTTGACCGGGGCATCCATTGCGCCGATCATGATGAGAAACTTATTGACAAAGCCGCTGTTGGTGTTAAACAGCGCAAACGCGAACGAATACACCAAAACCCATGAGATGAAGTGGGGCAGCGTCGTTACGACCTGCACGGCCTTTTTGTACCAGGATGTGCGGATTTCCGCCAGGAAAATCGCGAAGGCGACGGGCAGAACGCTGGCCGCGACGCCCAGGCAGGACATCACGACGGTGTTGCGCATCACGCGCAGCACCTCGCCGCGCTGCACATCGTTCCCCACGATGGACTGAAACCACTTCAGCCCCACGAATTCGCTGCCGGACAGCGGAAAGCCGGGCTTAAAGTCGAACAGCGCATACACCCAGCCGTACAGCGGAAGATAGGCGAACAAAAACACCAGAATGATAAACGGCAGGGCCATTAAAAACAGCTTATACTTGTTCTGTAAGCCGCCCCGCCGCTTTTGCGCGCGCGCAACACTCATGCCCCTTCCCCTTTCCGCACATTACTCGATGCTTTCAGTATGCCAATGTAAAACTTAGGTGTACATATCAATAATCACCGAGGGTATCAGATATCAACACAATGCGGCAGCCACCCACACCTGTGCCTAAACAAAATGCGTCGCACAATGTCGCACGGGAGGGGCTACAATCGCATCAAAGTATGGGAATGTGGAGGCGGTTTTGACGAAAGATAAGAGCTATGCCTACCTGCCGGGCAAAAGAATCGATGGCATCAAGACCGTACACTCGGTGTGGTTTCGCTCGACCGCCAGAGAAGGCGCATGCTTTCGGTGCAAAAGCGCGCACAACAGAATTGTCAGGATTGCGAACCCGGATGACCCCCGGCGCCACCCCAACTGCCGCTGCATCATCGTGCCCGTCAGCGTTTTGGATTTGACGGAGAAGGAGCGCGATGCGCTTGGCGTACGCACCCCCGAAAAACAGGATTCCTCGGTTTTGAACGCGTCCGACGCCGCGGCGATGCTGGCGCTGAAGCTTACGCTTTTAAAGCTGTTGGAAAAGGGCGATGAAGAAGGCGCGGCGGCGGTGGCACAAGCGATGGAGGCGATCCGGCAAAAGCCGGAGTACAGGGGCAAGTACGACTGGCAGGATGAAAAGGGCGGGTACGCTACGGATCGGAAATACCTATCCGCCCGCAAGGGCATCACCATTACGGTGAAGGTGTCAAGAGGGGCTATGAAAAACGGAGAAGAACGGGCGGGCATGCTCATCTCCGATGTGCTCAATATGCTGTTCCCCGAGTTCGGCATTCTATGGGGCCTATATAAATTGAATATCATTTCAGCAGGTCAATGGCCTGAGCTTTCCGATCTTGCCCTTTCCGCCAGAGACGCCTTGACCAATAAGCTAGTCACTGGAAACAAGAAGGCCGACTGGCTCTTCGACACCATTATGAACATCCTTGGAATAGAAGAAAGCCTTACGTTTGAAGGCACGCACGATGACGAAAGCTATTATGTCGAGGTATATGTCAACTACCTGTCGAGCGTCGATGGCTACACCTACGAGTTCGATCCGACGCTTCAGCGCATCCTGTATTCCTCCGAAGCATCGCAGGATGTGGACGCAGGATTTTCGTATCGATCGGGCGAAGTAGGAACGAAAAATGCCACTGCTTACCCTGAATAGGGCCGATGGTGACTACTATATATACTATAAGCCCAAACTGGAAGGTCTACGCAGCGGGGAGGAATGAAAAGTGTGGACTAACTCCCTTGATTTTGCAGATCATCGCTTGATTTGGATATTCAGCATCATGGCGGCTGAGATTCTGGTTTTGCTACTGGCATTACCCTGCATGCAACGTCTCAGAGCCGCCATAACGGAGTTGTTGCAGCTTCCGGACGCGCTCTGCCCTCACTGCGAAAATGCAGTATGTGATGCGATTGAAAAATTTATACACTGGGGTAGGCGATGGTATCCATGGAGTTTTTGCCCTCACTGTGGGCAAAAGATGCGCATAGCGAGAGCATTTTGGATGTTTACGTCATTCCCCTTTTTGTTCATCGGATTACTGGTGTACGCCAACGTGCCGTGGCTGCCGCTGCGCATCATCATCCCGCTCGTCAGCGTAGCGGCTTCCAGATATATTTTTCTTCGATTTCGCCCGCTGACCGGGCCGAGCCCGGGCACAACCCGACCCCGGGTTTGAAAATCTATCGCCCCGCCGGGCCTTTTCTCCTGTAATCGCTGGGCGTCACGCCGTACGCGGCCTTAAACAGCACACAAAAGTACGAAGTGTTGGGGATGCCCACGCGCTTGGCGATCCAGGAAATCTTCCTGCCGGGCTCGTTCAGCAGCGACGCCGCAACCCCCAGGCGGCACTGGTGCAAATAATCGTTAAACGAAACCCCGGTAAGCCGCTTAAACAGCGCGCCCACGTAGTTGGGGCTTAGATACAGCTTGCCCGCCACCTTGCGCAGGTTCAGATCCGAATCGGAATACTCGCTGCGGATGATCTCGATGGTCTTATTAAGCATATATTCCTCGGTGTGCCCAAGCGGCTCTTCCCCCTGCTCTGCGGGCAGCGGCGGAGGCAGCGCATCCACGCCGCCCTCCGCCGCCTCGCGCGCAGGCTGCTGCGCCGCCAGCCTTTCAAAGCTCCGCTCAATGGTTAGCGACAGTTCCTTTTCCGCCACCGGCTTAAGCAGATAATCCACCGCGCCCGCCTTGAGCGCGGCGCGCACATATTCAAACTCACTGTAGCCCGACAAGATGATCAGCACGCTGCCGCCGATATCCTCGCCGGCCTCTTTGAGCATCTCAAGGCCCGAAAGGCCCGGCATGCGAACGTCGGTGATGATCATCTCCGGCGCGTACGCTCGGATGGCCTCCAGCCCTTCCACGCCGTCGCGCGCGGTGTAGATTTCATCAAAGCCGTAGTCGTTTTTTTGTATGAGCTTTAAAAGCCCTTCCCTCTCCAGCCTTTCATCCTCCACAATCAGCAAGCTCGGCACGCTTTCACCCCTGTTTCGTCCTATCCACCGCCCGTGGCAGCGCCATCTGCACCGTGGTGCCCTTCGCGGGCTCGGAATGCAGCGAAAACTCATAGCCCGACACGTAAAACATCTTGAGCCGCTGCATGATGTTGTAAATCGCATAGCCTCCGCGCTCGTCGGATGTCTTGCCCAGCACCACGTCGCGGCGGCGCTCCTCGGGCATACCCACGCCGTTGTCCTTCACCTGCAGCAGCAGCCTTTCATCCCTGAGCGAGGCCGTCACCCACACGACGCCGCTCTTAAGGCCCGGTATAATGCCATGGTCGATCGCGTTTTCTATCAGCGGCTGCAAAATGTTCTTAATAATCGGAAAAGACACGGCCTCGGGCTCGACGTCGAACCGGACGTCGATGCGGTCTTCAAACCTGAGCTTTTGCATCACGAGGTAGGCATTCACCATTTCGATCTCCTCGCTCAGCGGGATGACCGATTTGCCCTTGGAGAGCACGATCCTGTAAAATTGCGCCAAGGCCGACGCGGCGTCTACGATGGCCTCGGAACCGTCCGTGCGGGCCACCCAGGATATCGTCGCCAGGCTATTGTACAAAAAGTGCGGGTTCATGTTGGATTCCATCGCCCGAAACTCCGCCTCGCGCTCCATCTGCCCCAACGCGTACATGCGCTCCACCTGTTCTTCAAGCTTTTCGGACATATAGTTAAAGTTTTGCGCCAGCACGCCCAGCTCGTCGTGGCTGTGCGTCGGCAGGCGCGTAAGGAAGTTGCCCTTTTTGATCTCCTCCATCGCGGCGAGCATCGGGGGGATTGTGCCCAGCAGCGCCCGCACGGTCAGATAAAAAAGCGCGCAGCACCCTGCGACAGCCAGCAGGAGCACGCCCGCTACGGCGCCGAGGCTCGATCCGTCCGAGCCCCTGATGTGCGATAAGGGCACGACGGTTACGAGCGAAAGGCCCAGATCCTGTACCGGCAAGGCGATGAGGATATGATCGTTCGCAATCTCGTTCCTTCTTTCGCCTTGGCGAAAATCTGAAAACCCATAGTCGGCGATGTTTTTGCCGAACGCATCCGCGTCGCCGGCCAAAATCGCCCCGCCCTGCCCTACCGCATATACCGGCGGCGCTTCCGCCTCCAGGCCCTGGGCGTATAGGTCGGCAAACAAAAGCTTTTCATCCACCGTAAGCTCTACGACCGCGGCCCTTGAGACGCTGTTGTGTTCCATGATCACGCGGCGATAGCTGATGGTGTGGTCCAGCCAAAGCTCCGGGCGCAGCGCGTTGTTGAGATTGTCGCGGTAGATCGTCCACCCCGTAGGATCGTAAAGCGACGCAAGCTGGAACGCATCGAAAATCTCCGGCG
>JAVBNW010000117.1:0-33691 GCA_031551255.1 Eubacteriales bacterium
TGTACCGCCCGCCCAGCACCGATTCCGGCGGCATATGATACGCCTCTCTGGGCGGGGTGCCCCGCACGTACCCGCAGTATGGGCATTCGGCCTGTTTCTCTTCGACTGGGCTCATGCAGCCCATGCAATAGCGCATCGTCATCGCCTACTCCGGCATGCCGGCCATGTGCGCGGCTATCTCGCCCGTCTGCATGCCCGGAGCTATGATCTCATCGTACAGCGCGTTTCCGAAAAAACGTACCGGCGCGTCGTCTTCGCCGAAAAGATTGATGTTATCGACGCTTTGCGATAGAAAATCCATTTCGGCGTTGATGGAAACATACGTCTGAAATGCCGGGCGATTGATCGGCAATGCCTCGTCGCCCTGCACAAACAACAAGTTTTGCGCGTACTCGCTCAGCATAAAGTTGATGAGCAGCATGCCGATCTTTTGCTCGTTTTCCGTGGCCGCCGCGCTCACGCCGTACTCACAGGTAAACGATCCCTGCATCTTGTTGCCATTTTTAACCGGTAACACGCTGTAATAGCCGGGCAACGCCTCCTGTACTTCGCGCAGGTACGAGGTATCGGCAATCAAGTACGCAAGATCGTCGCTCCACAGCAAATCGAGCGGGTCGGCCCCGAGCATCTGCTGCGTCGCATACGCTTCGGCAAGCGCCGTAACGCCCGGCTCGAGCGCTGCGCGATCGATCTTTCCGTCCCGGTATGCTTGCGGCGCAAACAGAGAGAGAAAGTACCCCGTGCGGTTGCGCACAATCGCAACATCGTGCTGCCCCGGCGTGGAAGCCAACGAAGCCACGTTTTGCATGGAGGTAATTTGCTTGGGCCTGGCAAGGCCCCTTTCCTCGGCCAGCACGGTGTTTTCGTAGCCAACCACCGCGTGGAAGCCCAGCGGCATCGCCCGACCGGAGGGATAATAGGTTTCATAGTCCTTTAAAAACAGGTAATCGCTGCGCTTGAGCGAGTCGAGCAGCAGCCCAAGATCGGCCAGATATTTCTCCGCATCCGCCATGCCGTGCGGCACGAGGTAGACCGTGGGCGCGTTGCCCGCGCGCTGCATGCGGCCCAGCTCTTCCTCGTAAGTGGCGGAAGGAACTGCCGACAGCTCGACGCGATAGTCCGGATACTGCTCGGAAAAGCGCGAAAGCAGCGAAGAGAAGGTTTGCGCCTCTTGCGAGCCCTGCTCCGCGCGGATAAGCAGCGAAACGGAGCCCGGCTCGATCTGCGCATTGGCGAGCGTCGGAGCATCCGACGCCTGCGTGCCCTGATAACCCACGTACGCGCCCAGCCCCATAAGAACGACCGCCGCCGCGACCACCCCGGCAACGCGGCGCGCCTTGCGCTTCTTCAGCGCCTCCTCCGGAAAGTCCACCCTAGCTTTGTGTTCGAGCGCGGATTTCATGTGCTCCGCCTTTTGGAAGCGCAGCTCGGGCCGAAGCGCCATCGCCGTCATGATCGCCTTTTCAGTGTCCACGTCGATGGCGATGCCGAGCTTGGACGGGCGCTCAAGGCCATCCTTCTCGATGCGATCCACGGATTCTTCCGGGGTAACGCCGGTGATCATCTTATACAGCGTGGCGCCCGCGGCGTAGATGTCCGTCCAGGGGCCTTGCTTCATCTTGGAGCGGTACTGCTCCGGCGGCGCGTAGCCCAACTTGATGACGACCGAGCGCGTTTGCTCGATGCCCTCGTCCGGCGAAAAGCGCGCGGCTCCGAAGTCGAGAAGTTTCACCCTTCCGTCCCTGAGCATATAGACGTTGTCGGGGCTGATGTCCCTGTGAATGATGCCCTTTTTGTGGATGGAGGCGATGCCGTCCAGGATAAAGCCCGTGGTCCGAAGGCTCTCCTCAACATCCAGCCTGCCGCCCTTTTCGGCCATATATTCCTTGAGCGTCTGCCCGTCGAGGTATTCCATTACGATATAGGCCGTGTTGTTAGCCTCGAAAAAATCGTAGACGTTGACGACGTGCAGATCTCCGTTAAACTTGGCCATGTTGCGCGCCTCGTCGAGGAAGCGCTCCTTCTGCGCGAGGAAGCTCTGCTGCCGCTCGCCCGAAAACACCATGATCTCCGTTTCACCCGGTATGCGGTTTACAAGGCCTCCGGGATAGAATTCTTTGATCGCAACCACCACGGAAAGCTTCGTATCCCATGCCTTATAGGTAACGCCAAAGCCGCCGAAACCCAGCACCGTGCCCACGATATGCCGCTGGGCAAGCACCGTTCCGGGGCGCAAATGATAGGCCTCGCGAGGAGCGGTCCCCTCGACGAAGCCGCAATAGGGGCAGACGTCAAAATCCCCTTTATACTGAAAGCAATTGAGGCAAATCGCATGAAGATCCATCGAAAAGCACCGCCATTTTTTAGTAAATGTAGCAAATGCACGCGGGGCCGCAACGAGCGGCCCTGCGCGCATTGCAAAGTTGCGGGCGTCAACGCCTTGATCGCCTCAACGTGATGACAAACTGTGGTTTATCATCGCGACATACAAGCCCTTGAAGTGGCAACTGCATGCCGGATTGCCTGAATGCATTGAAGAGGGAGCAATCCGCCATCGCGCAGGATGGCCCTTTTGCAAAGGTTATCCCTCTGGAATCACCTCGCCCTGCGTCATTTCCGGTCGGACTTGCATACCTGATGGCATGAGCCTGCGGCCGTACATTCTTGCAGTTGGCGAGCACCGGCGGTTAATCTCTCAAGTCGATTACCGCAGGTCGTCACTCCACCCCACCCAACCTTCGATTTGTCGGGGGCCCCGCTCTTTTTATGCGGTGACCCGACACCGAGCGCGTGCGGTGCACGCAAACAGCGAGGGGAAGGACCAGTGAGCGATCGGTGGTAGCCGATCTTAGGAGGCTAGCGCCGGTATTCGCGAACTGAGGAAGGCCCCGCGCCCCGGAGAAGAAACACATAATGCAAGGCTTTCTTCGGTTCCTGCATCTTTCTTTTCCTCCGTTGACTTTGTCATCAGTCCGGGGCGGTCAACGCCTTGACCGCCTTTGGGGTAGGATGAATATTTTAGTTGAGCTTGAAGCGGTTTTCGCGGCTGCCAAGCGCGATGACCGTGCCCCGCTGAAGCGTCGTGGGCATGTTGGCGACCAGGCGGTTCCCGCCGTCGATAAACGTGCCGTTGGTGGAATAATCCGTCACCTGGTAGCTGTTGCGCGACTGATCAAACAGAATGCCGCAATGCTTACGGGATACCTTTTCCGCATTCTGATCGACAATCACGTTGCAAAACGCGCTGTCGCGGCCGATGATCATCTCGTCGTTGGGCGCCAGGGGCAAATCCTGCCCGGCATACATGCCGCTCAGGCCCGTAATGCTTGCCGACATGGCCGCCGCGCCTACGGGCGGGGCGCCCGGCGAGCGCGGAACGTTGACTGCGGATTTGAGCGAACCGGAAATCGTGCGGCCGGTGCCCTCGCCGGTGAACCTAAAGTTTTTCGTAAACGCGATATGGTAGTCGATGATGGTGATTGCGGTCGTTCCAAGGCCCGTCAGCACCAAGATGGACAGCACGGGCGTGATTTCAAAGGCCCTGTAGTATTTGTAGAGATAATATACGTTGTAGGCGAGGCACAAAAGCAGGTAGATCGTGCACAGCACGTTCGCAAACGTGCCCCACTTGTTGGCGCTGATGGCCATGACGATGGTGCGGAGCAGCCATGCGTAGAACCAATACCATTCCAGAAAAAACATCTTCCACCACTGCTCGCCCACGATCTGCAGCCGGTAGATCGTATGCGCGAACGGCACAAACGGCATCCAGTCTTTTTCAAGGCCGGCCTTGCGGCCGGTATGCAGCACCTTAAAGCCGTCCAGCGCATACCCGGCCGCAAACACCACGATGCCCAGAATGATGCCGATCGCCATCATAAAGCCGATGCCGCCCAAATACGAAGACAATAGATCCAGCGCGCCGCCGCCTCCCATTAAATCCATCACGTCAAAACTCGACATATCCGTTTCCCCCATCTCTTTTATGGTTTACGCCTCTTTTTTTACCATATCCCAGTTGAACTTATCCGAACAGCACGGTATCAGCATCAGCTTTGTCTTTCCAACCGTTAAAACGTCGTTCGCACCGGCTTCCTTAGCGGAGAGCACGACGCCGTCGTTTAGGTAGCTCAACTCCTTGCTGTCTCCGGACTGTACGATGAACATATTGTTCTTGGGTTCGTATACGATGATCGCATGGCGTTCGCGCGATACGGTGGAATCCCTTACGATGGCCACATCCATGTCCGACCCGCGGCCGATGAAGTTGCGGCCGGATTTCAGGCGGAAGTCCTCGCCAAAGTGCGGGCCTTCGATGCACACCAGCCAGCCGACCACGGGCTCCACGCCAATCTTGTCGGTGAAGAAGCTCACGGTCTTCTCATCTCCGCCCGCGGCGGAAACCGCGGCGGCGGAGCTTGAGGATGCCGCCTTCACCGCATCCTGCAAAGACGGCGCCGCCTTGGGTGCGGGCGCCGGGGGCGCCGCGTTCACCGCGCTGTTCATATCCACGGTAACGGCATCGCTCGACGGGGTATTGACCACGGGCATGGTCAGGTTGTCGTTTCGGCTGGACGGCGCTGAGCAATGCGGGCACTTATCGTAGCGCTCTTCGTCGTAGAAATGCCCGTTTTCGCATTTGACCAGTTTCATCGGCTCCACTCCCTCAGATATATTTCTTATTCTTCAATACCGAAGTATTGCAGAAGAACCACGGATGTATTGTCCTGTCCGCCGGGGCTCGCGTCGAAGGCCGCAAGGGGAAGCACGCGCGCCGCTTCGTCAAGATTGCCGGCATGGCGCTTGACCAGCGAGAGTATGTGATCGTCGTCAAGCGATTTGGTGAGCCCGTCCGAACACAAAAGCACGATATCGCCCGGTCTCAGGGCGAAGGGTGTGCTATTGACATCCCAAATCTCCAGAAACGGTATGCCGATAAAGCTGATCAGCGCATCCCTACGCGGATCGTTTTCCGCCTCTTCAGCCGCAATTTCGCCGGATTTTACCATGTCGGCAAGCTGCAGCGCGTAGTTATGGTCGCGCGTCACTTGCACGATCTCGTCATCCCGAAGGATATAAATCCGGCTATCTCCCACGGATGCCCAATACAATTTATCTTGCTCAATCGCCGCCGAAACGAGCGTCGTGCCTGCGCCGCTTGCGCCGTCCTTGCCAAATAATGAGAGCACGCGTTCGTTGGCCGCCTTCGCCTCTTTAATAAAAAGCGCGGGGATGTCGGCATCGGGCCCCCACTGGGAAAGGGCGTTCACCATGTGGGAAAGCGTCTCGCCCGCGGCCTTTTCGCCGTCGCTCAGGCCCCCCATGCCGTCGCACAGCACGCCGAAGCACAGGCCGTCTTCTTCTATGGGCAGCGAAGCGCTGGCGAACGCCGCATCCTGCTGGTATTCGCGCGTGCCGATATGCGTAGCCATGGCGGTGCGCACGCGATAGGCCGACTGGGCTCTGCGCGTTTCCTGACCCGATGAAAAAACCTGAACCGTCGGCGCATCCTGAGCTACCTGACGCACGGGCGCCTGTGGCTGTTCGCGCACGGTCGGCGCATCGTCGCGCAGGCGCTCGGGCGCGTTTTTTTTCTTAAGCCAGCCGAACACCTACTCCACCCCCAATCGAACCGGGCATGCCTGCGTAAGCACGAAAAACGTATCCCCGGGCGCGAGCGTGTACATCCTGCCGCGTTCGCACCGCTCTCCGCTGGGCAGCAGCGTACCGTTGGAGGATTGATCGACCAGATAAAAGCAGCCCAGCGTATCGTCAAACATTACGGTGCAGTGCAATCGGCTTATATTGGGTTCATCGATCACGATATGGCAGCGTTCGCTCGCCCTGCCGATGGCCATCTGCATGTTCTTGGGGATGATCCACTTATCCCCCGGCGATCCACCTGCATAGAGCTGCACGTACGGCGTCGCTAAAATGGCCGGGCGGGCGGGCGCAGGCGCGGGGCAAACGGGCGCGGCCTGCGGCATCGGCGGTGGTGCGTTGCGGGGCGGCGCGAGAGATGGCCGTGCGACCGCCGCCTGCGCGGGGGACGGCCTTCGCGTTCCTCCGCGAGCCTCTTCTAAAAACTCGGCGATCGTCTGGTGTCTTAGCCTGTAGTCTAGCGTCAGCCCGCGCTCGATGGCGTCGCCGAGCGAAGCGTCCGCCTCGGGCACGAGACGGCAAAGGGGCGTAACCGCCGCGCCGCTTAAGCGATCCGGCGCGTCGGGCACCGATTTTCCGGTCAGCACGTTGTACAGCGTGGCGCTAAGCGCATAGATGTCCGTCCAGGGGCCTTGGTTTCCCTTGCTGGAATACTGCTCGGGCGGCGCGAAGCCGGGCTTTAGGATCACCGAAAGGCTGCGGCTTTTTTCCCCCACAAAAAAACGCGTAGAGCCAAAGTCGATCAGTTTTATGCTGCCGTCCTTCGTAACGAAGATGTTCTCGGGGCTCACATCCCTGTGCAGCATACCCTGCGCGTGTACGCTTTCAAGCGTATGGGCGATGGTATCCAGAATCTGCGTAGTGAACTCGACCGGCAATTTGCCGTCCATGCTGCGCGAGAGCGCCTTGAGGTTTACGCCGTCGAGAAACTCCATTACAAAATAGGCGGTGCCGTTTTCCTCGAAGCAGTCCATCACCTGCACGATGGCCGGATTGCCCGAAAACCCTCGCAGCACGCGCGCCTCGTTGAGAAATACCTTCAGCCCGTGTTCGAAAGTTTGCGCGTTGGATTGGCTGGATGGGTAGACCTTTCTCGTCTTGGCGTCGCGCACGGCGAGCATGGCCGGCAGGTATTCCTTGATGGCGCAACGCCGATTGTCCTGCTCATCCAACGCAAGGTACGTTACGCCAAAGCCTCCCGCGCCCAACACGCGGCCCAGCACAAACCGGTTGTTAAGGCGCGTCCCCGGCTCGAGCAGCATATGGTTTTCCGCCTGCGAAATGCCCAGGTAGCCGCAGTGCGGGCAGCGGCCGTCGTAGCCCTGCTCGAAACAGTTCGGACAAAGAGCCACGCTTACCCCTCCTCGCTGAAGATCAATACCTGCTGCCCGGCCTGGATTCTATCGCCGCTTATTAGGCGGCGCGGGTTGCGCACCGGCACGCCGTTGATGAGCGTTCCGTTCGTTTCGCTGAGATTGGAAAGGATGAACGTATCGTCGCGCGCCTCGATCACAAAGTGTTGGCGCGACATCTCGGTGTCGTCAAAGCACACGTCGCACAGATCCCCGCGGCCGAAGAACGCGCTTTGGTTCACGGGCAAATCGAGCCTGTGGGTATCGCCGGAAGGGGCGATCACCGTCATGTGTAATACCGGAAGCTGCGCGGACACAAAGTGAACCTGCACCTCGTTTTGATCGGCATTGAGCTGCTCGACCACCGTATCCTTGCCAAAGTGCAGCTTGCCGTCCGACATGACAAGCCCGCCGTTTTTCTTGATCACCGCGAAGATCGCCGCGATCATTCCTACCACGAGCACGGCTCCCAGCGCGAACCACGCGCCGATGGGCATGGCGCTGTCGTCCTTAGCGGGCTCGGCAGGCTGCGCCGTAACGAGCGCAGGGGTGGTCGATGGCTCCGGCTTCGCGCCTACAAACGCAAGCGAACAACTGCCCTTCACCGGGTTTTTTTCCATCGAAAGGTCGGTTATGCCGGGGCATTCAATCAAAAGCGTGCCGCTTAATGGAACGTTGGCGAGCGTAAGCTCCGCTGCAGTGCCGCTCGCAACGCTTGCCGCCGCCGCGATGCCCAGCAAATTGCCCGCCGCGTCGCGCACGACGTAGTTGGAGGCGATGTTCTCGCCCTGAACCGCCTCGCTAAAATCGACGCGCAGCGTGCCCTCGTTCAGTTGCTTGGCGGAGGCGATCGTGGGCGGGGTGACATCCGGCTGCCAATGCTTCACAGCCACATCCCGTGAAGAGACCGAGGTTGTGCCTACAAACGTGATCTCAAAGGGCTGATGCGACGCGGAAACGATGTTTGTAGACGCTGTAAATTCGGCGACAAACGCCGAGCGGTTGTAGGTTGACATGCTCGCAAACCGCTCGACAAGCGTGCCCGCGGATACGATTTCGATTGAGCCTCCGCTGTAGCGCGCTAGCGCCCCAAACGCATCCAGATCCGCCTTTTTGCCGGTATCCAGCCCCAACGCGTAGATCGGCAGCGCGGTTTGATCCAGCATGCGCTCAAGTTCGCCGGTGGTTGCCCCACCGAGGTTTTCATCGATCGAATCGGTAAAGGCATATAGAAGCTTGCGCTCCAGCGCATATTCCTTGTCGTCGGCAAGAGTGACGGCAGCGGAAACGGCGTCGTAGAAGCGCGTCTCCTTCTGATCGGCGCGCAGGGTATCGATCGCGGCGTAGATCGCCTGAACGTCCGTCTCCCGGTTTAAAAGCATTTCCACGCTTTCTCCAAAGGCGATGAGCGTGAAAACGTCGTTTTCATTCATTTCGTCGGCCGCCGCGCGCAGCGCCGCCTTGATGGCCTCCATCTGCGCCGCCTTTACCGAGCCTGAGCAATCCACCAAATAAAAACACCATGCGCCGTCGGTCTGCGGATCGAGCCTGCGAACGCTTCTGAGCTCCAGCTCGTCCCCGCCCAGCTTCGCCTCGGCAGTGTCGCTTTCGCCCCAATCGATGGGCATGGAAAAGAATACGCGCACATCGGGCAGGTTTACCTGCACCTGTTCGATGACAAGCGGCATGCCCGCGCAAGCCGGCGCGGGAAGCGCGGCCAAAGACAGAAACGCCGCAACTATAAAGACGCAAATACGCTTTGGCCTTACCATGTCCGCCTCTCCTTGCAAAACGGAACGAACTGGAAGCGCGAGCCGCCGATTTCGATGATATCGTCTTCCGAAAGCCCGGCCGCTTCGCGCACCTGGTCGCCGTTGAGCAGCGGAACCGAACCCTCGCCCGCCACGAGCATGAAAACGGAATTTCGCGGCTCGTACACGATGGAGCAGTGGTTGTCTCTGTGCACTTGTTCGTCGTCGGGCAGGGAGACATCCATGTTGTAGGCGCGGCCCACGAAATTTCTGCCCGCGTGCAGGCGGTAGTCCCGGCCTTTTTCGCGGCCTTCTACGCATACCAGCCACGCTACGACGGGGTCGTAGCCTTTTTGCGATTGAAAGAGGCCGATGGTCTTTTCATCCCGCTTGGCTCCGCCCTGCGCAAAGCTGTTAAGCTGCCTCTGCGCCAGCGCGCGGCGCGCAACGTCGTCGCTGGATGCCTTGGCGACGGTCTGCTGGTCGGCAAGCGCGCGCACAGCCCCCGGCGAGGGCGGCTTGGGTATGCCCCCCATGCAGTGCGGACAGCTATCAAATTTTTGATCGTCGAAGAAGTGTCCTTCAGGGCAGCGTACCACCGCCATATGCGAGCCCTCCTAGCGGACGAATACGGCGATCGCCGAAAAATTGTCCATATTCTTTCCCCGGCCGTTTTTCAGCACGATGGCCTTCATCGCATCCAGCCACTCCTGGGGCCCGGCGGCGCGATGCAACTGCTTGGCCATTTCCTTTTCGTCAATGAGCTCCCAAAAGCCGTCGCTGCACAGAAGAAAGCTCAGTGGCGGGGCGATGGGATAGGCATCGGATAAGTCGTACTTGGGGCTGTCCCAATCCATGCCCAGCACTCTGATGAGCCTGTTGCGGTCTTCGTGAAAGCGAATGTCCTTTTCGCGAAGCTCACCCTGCGATACCAGCATCTGCGGCACACTGTGGTCGAGCGTGCGCCCCAGCAGCTTATCTTTTTTAAACCAATATAGCCGCGAATCGCCGACATGCGCCCACCGCGCGGCATCGCCTGCGATGTGCAAAAGTACCTGCGTCGTCTTCATCTCGGTTTGCACGCCCAGCGCGCGCTGCTGCGTAATCAGCTCGTTTTGGCCTTCCACAATGCACATGGGAAGAAGGTCGTCTCCTGCGCCCTCACGCTGCGAAAACACGCGCAAAGAAGCCTCCACCGCGATCGCCGAGGCGACTTCGCCGTGGCCGTGCCCGCCCAGGCCGTCAGCCAGCGCAAAAAGAAAGCCCTCCCCTTCCCGGCTCAGGCCAACGCTGTCTTCGTTGATTTCGCGGTCGCCGGGTTCGGACAGGATTGCGTAGAGAATCATCCACCCACCTCATCGCACGAACGAAATCGTTTAAGCTTATGGTGAATTATAGTGCATTTGGCTGCTATTGTCAATTCATAATGTTTACCGAAAACAAAACGGGGTTCAAGCAAAAGGAAAGGAGACCGTAGCGCGCTCCACCAGCGTGGGGTCGAGCACGAGATGCGTAAGCATGCCTTCCTTGCCCTCGATCAAATCGGCGGCAAGATCGCCCGCGCAAATGCCGATTTCCGCACTGGGCGGACGCAGCGTCGTAAGGCCGATGGACGAAAGCGCGCCGCACCGCATATCGCCGTAACCGACAATGGAAATATCTTCCGGTACGCGAATGCCCCGCGCGCGCAAGCCAAACATGGCGCCGATCGCGGTCAAATCCTCCGGTGCAAATAAGGCGGTGGGGCGCTTTTTTTCCCGCACAAGTCGCGCGGCGGCCTCGTCGCCCGCTTTTTCAAGGCTTTGCGCTCCGGCGAATGCGAACGTGCGCACCGCGCAGCCGTGCCTTTGCATATAATCCTCAAACCCCTGTATGCGCGCACGGTGCTTCGGGGTAGCTGGCGCGCACGATATGACGGCGCAATCGCGGTGCCCTTGCCTGTAGAGATGACGGGCGGCAAGCTCGCCCCCGGCCGCCTCGTTGATGGCAATATCCGCAAGTAGCGAAGTATTAGGCTCGGAGCCGATGTAGATAATGGGCACCGTGCCGCGCACAAGGCTTTCGATGGGGGACGTACCTGCGGATACCGGTTGGACGATCATTGCGGATACGCGGTTCTCGAGCATGGAAATAACGGACTCGCGCTCTTTTTCCGCATTGTTTTGATTATCGCAAAGATATACATTATAGTTGCGCCGAAGCGTACGCGCCGCGATGGAACGATACATGAGCCCCGACTCGTAGTTGGTAATATCCGCCACCAGAACGCCGATCATGCGCGTTGAACCGCTGACCAGGCTTCGCGCGTTGGCGTTGAGAGTATAGCCCATCTCCGCGCAGATTCTGCGGATGCGGATCTTTGTCGATTCGGAAATATCCGGCATATCGTTCAGCGCTTTGGAAACCGTGGCGGGCGACACGTTGGCAGCCTTCGCTATCGTTTTTATGGTAGGGTTTGCCATTTCCGCCGCTCCTTTCCGCCCTGCGCAAATGTTTACAAATTAGTATATCATACCCTTTCCGATGCGCAAACAAGAAAGAATTTTTGTCTATCACAGCCGAGCGCTCTTACAAAATATTACATTTGATTTTGCCCAATGTTTCGCACGTTGCTCTTTTCATGGCGCCATGCTACGATCAATTTAGGCTCTGCGATATTTTTCCCGCCGCCATGCTATATCTAATAAAAGAAAGAAGGATTCCATGCCCTACTCGGATATGCTCAGGGAGTGCGAAGATACGGAATATCTCATCAACATGATTCCCATTCGCAACCTTCTCAAAACCGGTTTGGTGCTCGGGCTTAACGCCGGATCTAACGTGCTGGATCTGTGCTGCGGCTATGGCACACTCCTGAAGATTTGGGCCGAAGCGTTCGGCATTCGCGGAACGGGCGTGGATATCGCCAAACCCTTTGTCGAAGCCGGCACAAAACGCATGCGCGGCGCGGGCATCGAAACGGTAGCGTTGATCACGGGCGACGCGACGCAGTGGGAGAGCGCGGATAGATACGATGTGGTCTGCTGTTCCGAAACGCTGGGCACGGAAGAAGAAACATTGCGTCTTATGGAAAGGCATCTGGAGCCCGGCGGAAAGCTAATGTGCCATCGCCTTTTTACCAAGACGGAGAACCCGCCCAAGGAACTGATCGACTTCGACGGCCCTCTTAAGACGCTCGAGGAACACTTTGCCTATTTTCGCAGCCTTGGCTATTATGTAGCCAACATCGCCAGCGATGACCGCTTCGCGTGGGACCACTACATCAGCTGGTCGGCGCGGCGCAACCTGCAGGCGCTGCGCGAGGGCAAAAACGACGCAGGGCAAGAACAATGGTATGATAAGTGGTTTCACATGTACTTTGCATATCGCCGCGCGTATGAAGGCATGGCGCTGTTTGTGCTGGAAAAACTATAAGCGGTGGGCTCGGAAGAGCAAAGTCCGGCGGCTGACAAGCCGCCGGACTTCTTGTGGGTATATGCCTCCAACCTCTCTTTTCAGTTGAGAATATCCCCCGATGAATCTATGACGGCAAGCGACTTGTCGTCGTACACCTGAATCGTCGCCTTCGCGCTCATGTCGGGTTTTAAGTCTTTATCCTCAGGGTCTGTGTAGACAAAACTCAGTACGACCTCGCCCGGCCGCTCGCCCCTGAAAATATACGCCATGTTCCCCGGCGCCATCACGTCGTCGATGACGATCTCATCCTCTTGCGCGGGAGAAGCCTCCTCCCGTTGCATTGCGGCATACTCATCGTACGATACTTCGCCGACGATGCCCTCCTCGCTCGCCTCATAGCTCCACATATAGCCCGAGCCACCGTTGAACGGCAGCATAACCATCACGATCTGCTCGCCGGTCTTGGCGCCGCCGAGCACGGCGGTGGAAGCCGCGGAAGGCGATGCGCGCTGTGCGCAGGCCGTGTTAAGCGCGGCCGCAACGAGGAGCGCCGCAAGGAGAGAAATGCTTCTTTTCCAAAGCCTTTTCATTCAAAATCTCCTAACTTGCGCACGGGCAAAAGCTAAACGCCTGCCAACGTGCTATGGTTTGTGTTTCATTGCAAATCCTGCATTTCGACCAGGCCCTGCGAAATGTACGCGCCTACGATATCAGATGTGTATGCGTCGTTCCGATAATCCGTCATGTTAAACAAGAAGATGTACTGCCCGTCGGGAAGGTCGATCTCGTCAAAGGACGTATCGGCGGATACCGTAAACGTATCGTTTTCGTAGTAGCCTTCCCCGCCCTGGGCATCGCCTAAGTAGTAAAGCAGCGTCGTTACCTCGTCTCCGGGCGTCAGCCTATATTGCTCCTTGGGCGCCACGCCGGAGCCTCCGCCTTCCGGGGTGGCGGTGAGCAGGCGGTATGCGCCTTCGTCGAACACATAGGCGACGGAAAGATCGCACCACACCCCGTTGAGGAGCAGCGGAACGCTGTAGAGGATATATTCTTCGGTTACCGAGGTCACCGTCATCATCACGAGGTGCCCGTCGATCGCCCCCCATACGCCGCGGAAGTTATCGGTAAAAATGCCCTCTTGCCAATCGCTGGAAAGATCGTATTCCTCGCCGAGCAAGACGATTTCCTCGTCGTCTGAGTAGAAGGCCAACAAAAACGTTACCAGTTTGAGCGCGTCGGCGGCATCTGGGCCTATATTCAGCTGCGCATAGGTTATGCCGTCCTCTTCGATTATCTCTACCGGATGCCCGTCCAATTCGTACGCCGTCACATCCTCAAATTCGTACCCGTCTTCCAGCTGAGATTCTTCAAAGTCTTCCAATGCGCTGAAATAATGAAGCGCTTCCTGGGAAACCTCCCCCGTCAGCAAAAGCTCGTACATATAAGCCATCGCAGAAGAGGCAGCGGCGCTGCTGAACGTATCGTACTGCTCTTGATCCATTTGGTAGGGAAAGTACGCCGAGAGGCCGTTGGAGTTCGCCCTGTACGGGCCGGCAATCTGGTACACCACGCTCTTTTGAACGCTCCCGATGAGTTCATCGGCGGTTTCCGGAAATAGATGGCGGTTTTCATCCACCAAACTTACAAGATCCACCATTTCGGGGGTTCCGTCGTAATAATAATCCGCCTTGGAGGCCCCGCGCCCATAGTCGGCGAAGAACGCGGTCGGGTTGCCGTCAAGCGCCGTTCGTACGCCTTCCGCGCTCAACGCGTCGAGCGCCGCAACCACCTCGCCGATGTGCGCAAGGTCTACGACGGAAAGCGTAATGTCCTCCGCCTGGTCGATCGCTTCGCATCCCCTTTGGTAGCTATCGCACACCGCTACTCCAAGCTCGGCCGCGCTCATGCCCGGGTTGTCCGCCAGCTCGGCGAGCCAGCCGCTGTAGAGCCAGCCGCAGCCCGGCTCCGTTTCCTCCGAAGCCACCATGTAATTAGCAAATTCGGCGCACACCGCCGCCACGTCGATTGTGGCCATCAGGCAGGCATCAAAGCCGATCAGGTCAAAGGGCCTGTCCCCATCGCCGTACACAAGCGCCAACGCGTCTGAAAGCTCTGTAAGGGATAGATGATCCCTGTCGAACAGCTCATCGCTGCATATGCCGCCGCCGCTCCCGCCGCCGTGATCCCACAGAATCAAAAACTTGCGGTCGGCGGGGTAATTCTCCTCGCAAAACTCTAAAAAGCCCGACAAGGTATTGGGATCGCCCATGCTCGTCGGCTCAATGGTTTCAACGATGTCGAGCGCTTCGCCCTGATAGGTCAGGCGGTACATCGCGGACTCATCGAACATCTCGTTCGCCCAGTCGGCGGAGCCTCCCGCCTGAATGACGACCTGAACATTGGGCGGAAGCGAGACATCCAGCATTTCGGCGATGTCCCTTGTGGCGGCGCCAAACCTCGTTTCCAGGTCGCTGCCGCATAGGTACCAATAGACTGCCCAGCTTTCCCCCGCAGCGTTCTTTGCACGATCCGGCGTGCGTTCCGTATCCATCTGCGAAGCGGCGCCAGTGGCAACATGCGGCGATGCGGCGCTTTGTGCGTCATCCGCGCAGCCCGCCATCAGCGCGGCCGCCGCAAACAAAGCCGCCACTAGCAAAAGAACGGTCCGTTTCAGCATGTTTCTCATGTATCCCCCTCCATGCGCCTGTAAAAAGGTGCGGCGCCCAAGCAGCTTACACGAAAAACCGCATGGATGCCGCACTTTTTCCAGAGACACATGTAAAAGCTTTGCCCTATGCCGATAGCGCCTGGCCATCCTTCGCGGTCAGCTTGCCGGTGAGAATCATCACGATATCGATGATCCACCACACGCCAAAGCCGCCGGCGGTGATGAGCTTGAGAATGCCCAAACCGGTGTAGCCTAGATAGAAGCGGTCGATGCCCAATTCGCCCAAGAAAATGGAAAGGATCAGCGCGGTCGTCTTGTTTTTCATGGAAAGAGCCCCTTTCGCTATTTGTTGTCCTTTTTAATAAACGGAGACAGCATTTCGGCAAAACCGCTGATGGTCATCGTTTGCAGCAGGATCTTTCCGGGGCCGGTCACACGGGTGTTAAATAGCCCCTCGCCGCCAAAGAGCATGTTTTTGACCCCTTTGACCTGTTCGATATCCAAGGAGCAGGTTTCATCCATCATCGCGAGGCAGCCGGTATCCAGGATCATGCTTTGGCCGGCCGCCAGCTCGTATTCCACCGCATAGCCGTCGATTTCGAGAAATACCGTGCCCGTACCCGAAAGCTTTTGCATGATAAAGCCTTCGCCGCCGAAGAAGCCCGCTCCCATCTTCTTCTGAAAGAAAACGGAGATCTCCACGCCCGTCTCGGATGCAAGAAAGGCGCTTTGCTGACATACGATCGACTTGCCGGGCGAAAGCTCGACCGCGCGGATGGAGCCGGTAAAGCTGGATCCAAAGGTGATCATACCGGGACCATCCTGTGCGGTGTATATATTCTGAAAGATAGATTCCCCCGCTAGCATGCGCCCAAACGCCTTGCCGATGCTCCCGCCGGCGTTGGTCTCCATTTTCATGTTGGGCGTCATCCACACCATGGAGCCCTTCTCCGTCTTCATGGATTCTCCGGCCTTCAGTTCGCACTGCACCACGGGCATGGGCTCGCCGATGACCTTGTACTCCAAGCCAACTCCCCCTTGTAACCGATTTGTTGATAGGGCAAAGCGCAGTCTAGGCGATCGGCTCCGTCAGGCCATTGATGAGCAGCAGGGCCGTCACCGCGGTCTGAGCGTCGGTTCCATTGAAGGCTATTTCGCCAAGATCGCCCATATCGGCCACGAAAGAGCCGTCTTCAAACACCTGAATGATCTCCATGCCGAACGTTGTGTTCGACGTTTCATCGGTGATGGCGATCTGCGTGGATGTTGCTTCGTAAGCGCCTACAAAGCTTATGCTTTTGCCCTCGTCGCTGACAAAGGCCACGGCCGCAACATCCGGCGTTTGAATGAAGACGACATCCTCTCCGTTTGACGTAACGCCGATGAGCGAGCTTACGGCGTTGTCGAGCAGATACTTTGCCGTGGCATAGAGTGGATCGTCGCCCGGTTGCGCGGCAACCTGCGCGCCGTTCGCTGCGTCGTCCTCAGGTTGCTGTGCCGCCGGCTCATCCTTGCCGCCCCCACAGGCAGTAAGCCCCACAGCCAGGAGCATGGTAAGCAGGATAAGCAGCGCGTTTCTAGTGGATAATCTCAAAAGACATTCCCCCTTGTTTTTTATTATTCTATCGCCTTTTAGGTTTTTTTTTGAGTACATCCCGCGCCGCGAGGTTCAACGTACAAACGGGTATGAAATGTGCTTGACAGCCGGTTCGCCTTCAGGACAAACGGACTCGTTTCACATTTGACGGGCGAGGGAAAATCATGCGCAAACAATGCTAATCGCACACGCTTTATACCTTGTTTTTAGCCGGTAAATTGGCAATAAAATGTACTTGACAAATTACTTTTTACTGCATAGCGCTTTATGGCGCAATATCGTACCGAAGCATGCGTATAAAACGCGCTTGACAAAAGGAAAAAAGTGTGTTTGTACATTCAACAAAAATATGCTAATTTAGCATTGTCATATCATGTAAGGGAGAGCATCTTATGGAAACGTTCAACGTTGCCATATGCGAAGACAGGCGGGAAGACGTAGCATTGCTGCGCGATATGCTCATCTCTGTCGGCATTTCCGTCGATATTTTTACCTTTGAAAGCGGCGAGGCCTTTCTAAACGCCTTCCGGCCGGGTTTTTTTCAGCTCGTTCTGCTGGATATCTATCTGGATGGCCCACCCGAGGGGCCGCGTACCGCAAGCGCCACCGGCGTGGACGTTGCGCTCGCGGTGCGGGAAGCGGATGCGGACGTCTGGCTCGTCTTTACGACCCTCAGCCCCGATCAGGCGGTGTTCGGATATCAAGTAAAGGCGGATCGCTACTTGCTCAAGCCGCTGGATCCTCAAGAGGTCGCCTCGCTCATGCACAGGATGAAACAGCACTGGCAAGCGGCGAGCGACACCGTCACCGTCACGGTGGAGCGCAGACGGCGGGACATTCGCCCGCGCGATGTCCTGTATGTCGAAGCGCACGGCAAGCGCAGCGTCATCCACATGCAAAATGAAACCCTGTGCGTGTACGCGACGATGGAACAGCTCGAACGCCTGCTGTCCTCGCCGACGTTTTTGCGCTGCCACCGCGGCTACCTAGTCAATATGGATTACATTCAAAGCGCCGATCGCGATTTTAATATGGTCAACGGCGATAAAGTATACATCGGCCGCAACAACCAATGGAAGATGCGCGAGGCCTACCGCAGCTATATCGTACGCCTGGCAAGGGGGAATCGGGGATGAAACGGCAACAGCGGGCTTCTTCTTTATTTCTTGCTTTGCTGCTGCTGTGCCTTTGCGCGCCTTGCGGCGCATCGGCCCTTGATGATGCACCCGATGTGATTTCCAATGCCGCCGAGCTGCAAGTATGGCTGGACGCACATGCGGATATCGACGGGGCGGTGACGCTGGGCTCAAACATCGAACTTTTCGATTGGTGCGATCTCTATCCGCGCTCTACTTCCGATGATGCGGCAAATTCGGTGTCGATCGATACCGGAGAGTACGGCTTTATCGTCGGCGAGGGCGGAGTGCTTCAAATTGGCGATCGCGTTCGTATCACCGGCAGCGGTTCGACCAATACCGTCATTCGAATCAAAAACGGCGGGTGGTTCTACGCTTATGGCACCTCGCCCGGCGCCTGCCCGCTCATCACCGCAACCGGCGCAGGCGGCCGCGCGCTCTCGCTGGAGGATGGCGCCGAGTATTTGTGCTTCTTCTACGATTCTTATATGCACTTTCGCGCAGAAGGCGAAAACTCCACCGCCATCGAGTCGGACGTAGAGCTCGACCTTCGCTATCACACCATCGAAGCTACCGGCGCGGGCGCGCGGGGCATTGCCTCCAGCGAGCCCGTCAGCCTATACCTCTCCCGCGTCGAAGCGGCGGGAAGCTCAATCCTCGCGCCGGAGGCGACGCTGGATACCTGCGCAGTCTCTCCCGCCGCGTCGGCCCCCGAGCTTACGATCATCAGCCGCAAGATCACGGCGCTATATCACCCCGATGCGAGTTTTGCACAAATTGGCTCGCGCTCGCCGGGCTATGTAAGCGCCCTGTCCCCTATCCTATGTACGGCGACGCTGGCCTCGGAAGACTGTTATTGGAATGAAACCGAGGATATATGGATTCAGCTCGACGACAGCAATACCTCTTACGATGCCATCGGCGTTTACCTCATACCCGGCGCGCTTGCAAGTGTTCCCAGCGCATACGATATCAGGCCCTTTGACGTACTTTCTGATGCGCATCCGCTTGGAATCAACGTCGTGGTATATGATCCGCAAGCCGTTCCAAGCTTTAGCGATGCCGACCTTTCCGCGGTGAACGGCGGCATCTCGCTTCGCTACGCATATTATGGAAATATCGAAAATCTGACGCTGTGGCGCTCGCTCGACGGCGGGGATACATGGGGCGCTTACTGGGGCGGCGGCTGGATGACGGGCGATAACTTTTCCGCGCATTACGACAATGGCATCCTCGAGTTACAGTTTTACGATGAAGAAGAATATATGACGCCTACACTGTTTGTCTTCTATCTGGAAACGGAGAGCCACTCGAACGTTCTGCTGCTGGATCTTGCGAACGGCTTCGTCCAGGAGGTCGACAGCCGCGCCATGATTCTGCCCTGGGATCCCCCCTCCGGCGAACCGGAGAACCCAAACGGGCCTGGCAGCCCGATAGAACTTAACGATGATGTCCCCGGCGGCGATAGGGATTATGGAGACCGGACCGCGCCATCGCAGGGCGCCTTTACCCTTGGCGGAATTTTGCCGGACGCAAACGCCGCCGCCATCGACGCCTCCGCATCCGCGGCAATCGGCACATCGCCCCCCATAAGTGTAACCGGCGGTACCATAGATGCACCCGGCGGCGCTCAAACGCCCGCATCGACGCCTGCGCCGCTCTCGCCGGACGCAAGCCCGCCGGGCCTTATATCCGGCGAAGGCAATCTCGTCCTGGAGCCTTCTTCATCGCCTCCCGCGCTTAAGGCAGCCCCGATCGCCGACCCTGAACCGCTCTTCACCCCCGCGCCCGCTAAGCAGGCGGCCTCAGCATCCCCCTATCTTCCTTGGGCCGCGGGCATTGGCGGGTCCGGCATCGTCGGAGCAGCGGTGTATGTATTGCGCAAAAAATCCTTTTTTCGGCACAAATGAGGCGGCTAAAAAAGGGTGTCGGCATCTTGTTATTGATGGCGTGCGTGGCCGCAGCATCCGCCGCACTCTTTGGGTTGTGCTATCGGTACGACAATAAGTATATAAGCCCCGGCCCGCAGCCCTCGGCAGGCACATTCGCATTCGATGCCCAAACCCAGCAAGCGCATGCCGCCGTTTTTTTGATCGAAGGTTGGGAGATCTACCGGGACTGCCTGCTCGAGCCGCAAGATTTCGCCCTGGCCTCGCCCGCCCCAGACGAAATCGTTTTCATCGGCCAGTACGGCGGCTTTGAGGGGGGCGATCCCGCGCGCAAGCCGCACGGCTGCGCCACCTACCGGCTGGTCATTTCCATTCCCGCCGAACCTAAAAGCTATGCGCTGGAGCTTCCGGAGATATTTTCCGCATATAAGCTCTATATCAACGGCGTGCTCGCCGAACAGTTCGGCGATCCGGCATCGCAAACCTACCGGCCCGAAACGGGCATCTCCTCCGCTTCGTTCCTCGCGCGGAACCATATCGAAATCATCGTCGCGGTGGCGGATCATTCCCACCTATATAGCGGCATGGTATACCCGCCCGCCTTCGGTTCGGCCAAGGCGGTGGCTTCCCTCCTCCAAGCCCGCGTCGCCCTGCGCACGGCGGTTTGCTCCGTTGCGGCGGCCTTGGCTCTGTTTTTTCTGCTCACCGGCCTCCTGATGGGCAAAAGCCGCTCCATGCTTCTCTTTGGGCTTCTATGCCTTTGCTTTGTCGGCTATACGTGCTATCCCGTTCTCAAAAGCATCCTAAGAGGCGACATGGCCTGGTATGGCTTTGAAAACCTGTGTTTTTGCGCGATGCTTTTGATCGTTATGGCGCTTGCGCGCCAAATTTCGGGCGGAAAAACCCGTCTTTCAGCAGCGGCTCTGGCCTTCGGAGCTTTCGTATGTGTTTGCTCCGTTTTGCAAACCGTCCTATCTCCTTCGGATCTTAGGCTGTTAGCCGCCTATTCCGGGCTCATTGGGGCTTATAAGTGGGCGGTTGCGGCATTCCTGACTATCGTTATGCTCCGCATGGCGGGAAAGGGCACCGCATATGGCAAAACGTTGCTTGCCGGCATTCTGGTTTTTGATTGCGCGCTTGTGATGGACCGAATCCTGCCACAGCATGAACCCATCCTCTTGGGCTGGTTCGTAGAGACTGCCGGTTTTGTTCTCGTAGCGTCCCTCGGTATCGCGATGGCGCAGGAACTGCTGCGCCTATATCGTGAAAAGCTTCAGGCCGAGGGAAAGCTGGCCGGAATCGAAACTCTGGCGGCCATGCAGCGCGCCTACTACCCGCTGCTGTTGAAAAACGTGGACGAGGCGAGGCGCGCGCGGCACGACCTTCGCCACCATCTTGGCGTAATCGGAGGCTTTGCGTCCTCGGGCGACATACCGGCGCTTGTGGGCTACCTCGAGCGGTATACCGCGGGCTTTAGCAACCTTGTGCCGCTTATCTTCAGCGAAAACCACGTCGTGGACGTCATGCTGCGCAACTTCGTAGCACCGGCTGCGCAGGAGGGAATCGCCTTCGCGGCCGAGGCGCAGGTGCCCGAAATGCCGCAAATCGACGATGCGGATCTTTGCATCGTCATCGGCAATCTTCTGGAAAATGCGCTGGAAGCCTGTGTTCGCGCCACGGGCGAGCGGAAAATTTTCTTTGCTGCAAAGTGCGTGCACTCACAGCTCGTGCTGCTCGTGGATAATAGCTTCGACGGGCACATTCGCGTTTGGGAGGGAAAATACCTCTCGCGCAAGCGGCAAGATCGCGAGGGACTTGGGCTTGCGTCGGTGCGCGCGATCGCCGAAAAATATGGCGGCAGCGCATTGTTTTATCCCGACGCGCAAAAGCATCTCTTCCATAGCGAGGTGATGCTCACAATCCGCGCCCCGGGGCCGCCGTCCGGCACATAAGTGCTATTCCCTACTCTTTGGTTGCCGGAAACTACCTTCGATCATGCGCAAGCACGCCTCATTTCCGTCGCGCATGTTATTTTCGCCGTCAAACTATCACCCCTCTTCAAAAAAACCATAATATGGGGTATACTGGGCTTTGTGGCAAAAGTGCGGAAGGATGGTTTTTATGCACACGGTATTCATCGGGGATGATAATACAAATTGGCTGAATACCTTGGCGGCACGAATTGCCAGAGAACCGGATTTGCAACTCGTCGCCAAGGCACAAGACGGACGGCAGGCTCTTGAATTTATCGAGCGCCTGCGCCCGGACATCGTGATTCTCGATATCGTCATGCCGGAATATGACGGCGTGCACATCGTAAGCCATATTCGAAATCAGATGGAGAACTACGATCCGCTCATCTACATCCTATCGGGCATCGGTACCGATACCTACATCAAGGCACTTAACGAAATGTATGTAGACTATTACAGCCTCAAACCCATTGCACTCGAGTCGCTAATCCAAAATCTAAAAATGACGCTGGAAGGGCGCGACCCTAACAAGGCGGCAAAGCCTTCCTCGCATTCCTATGAAGACGACCCCGAGGAAAGCGTTAAGGCCTTTTTACGCGAGCTGGGCATGCCCCCGCACCGCCTTTCAACCCAATGCACCACCGATGCGCTGATGTTCTACCTGCATAACCCCAGCTACGACCGGATTCTGACAAAGATTTTGTATCCCGAAATTGCACAAAAATACAAGCTGAACAACTCTTCGGTAGAGAGGAATATACGAACCGCGATCGCCCAGATACAAAAAAATAACACGGGGCTTTATCAGTCACTATTCTCATATAAGAACAACGCGAAGATTACCAATGGAGAGTTTTTATCCGTAGCATCCGATTATCTGTGCGGGCAGCTGGGCATCTCTACCAAAGGCGCCGAGTAGCGCCGAGCGCGTCTGCTGCATTCAAAACGAACCGGCCTCCTTCAAAAAACAAGCGCAAAGCGACTGCATTGCAACCGCTTCATACCATCGACAAAGGGATTTGAGGCTGCCGAAAGGCAGTAATAAGTCCCTTGAAAACATTATAAAGGAAGTTTTTTTCATGCAAAATGAGTTTTTTATCGAGGCATGCAGTGGAAAATCTATCGATGTAAAAAAAAACCAGACGATAACTGTTATCGATCTGGAAGGCGGACAGGTAGTGGATTTTTTCGCGGAAGTATTCCAAAGACCCGATGAGTTTTTATCTACCGGCGTTACCATTGATTGCAACGAATCGCTCCGCCTAAGCATCAACAGCATAATTTACACAAATCTCTATCGGCCAATGCTTCAGCTTGTGGCGGATGATGTTGGAGAGCATGATTTACTCCACCCATGTTGCAGGCCGGAAATGTATGACTTCTTCTATCAAAATGGAGAAGGACATCCGAATTGTCTTGGCAATATTAACGCCAGCTTGAAAGCACAGCACCCCATCATATACCCCGTAAATCTTTTTATGTATACGAAAATTAACACGAATGGGACGATCTGTATCGAGACGCCGCTTTCTAAGCCCGGAGATAGCGTGACGCTTAAAGCACTGATGGATATACGATTGGGTGTAGCGGCTTGTAGCGTCTCGGAAGGCAAATGTAATTCGGGCAAATGTTCTCCCGTGAAAATTATTATTGAAGATTAATATCATTTCCGTTTCCCATACATAAGTTTGGAAAGCTGCTGTTTCTCAATGATAGAAACAGCAGCTTCCTGTACTTTGTCGACAACCTGAAGAGATTGCATTGCAATCGCTTTGCCGCGTTCATGCCCCTGTCGATCGAAACCCGGTCATGCCGTCTTTTTCTTCGCACGCCTAACGCCTGAAAATTTGCCGTGCAGCCAGCAAAAACCGGAAGCGTACAGCATGAGCGGGCAGCCTATGCGCACCGCAATGCCCTTACTTTCACACAGCGCCATGATACTTTCCGGCGCGTCCGCCGCGCCCCAAAACAAAACTTTTTTTACGCCCAGCGCCGCAAGCTTTTCAATAACGTCCGGCGTATCGGAGTTTTCCGAAAGGATGAACGCGCACTTGGGAACCCCGGGTAAGGCATCCAAGCTGTCGTAGGTCGAAAAGCCGAGCTGCGTCGGCGGCATGGTCGGCATGGCGAGCACTTTAACCCCGTTGTTTTGAAAGGCCTTGTACAGGCGCTTGTAGTAGAGATTGTCCTGCGCCGTACAGCCGCAGATCAACACCTCGTCTTCGAAATACTCCGCATCAATCTTTTCCATAGCGCGCCTCCCAAACGATCAAACTCTACGGCTCAGTATATTCCCTTCCTACATAGAAATCCATGTAAAAAAGTTAATTGCCCTCTCTCATACCAATTCTGCTATAAACATGCGTCATAATGCGGGCCATGTTTTCCGGCGATTCCCGATTTGCCTTGTTGAGCCAATGCTTAATCACGCTATATCCGCCGTTAATGTAACACGTATAAAAATACTCGGCCGCCTCATTCTGCTCGCCGGTTTGCAAGTTCTCATCGATGAGGCGCTTGACCGAAGGCAAGGCGAACAGCTTTTGAGGAAATTCCGGATCGACGTTACTGTTTACCAAAAGACGGCTCAGCTCGATATTGTCGTTGACAAAGCTCAGCACTTGTACAAATTGTACCTGGTCGATACCCTTCACCGCATCGATGCTGTTTTCGATGCTCTGTAACCAATCGTCCTCCATTTCGCTCAGAAGCGCGTATTGCGATCCGTAATATTTATAGAAGGTCGATCGGTTTACATCCGCAAGATCGCAAAGCTCGCGAATGGAAATATCGTGAATGCCTACCGTTTTTAGCAGTTCCAGAAGGCTGTCCTTGAGCATGCGCTTTGTCATTCTCGTCCTACGGTCTTCCCGCTCCGCCATCGGCCATTGCTCCTTTACCCTCGTGGATTTGCTTTCCTTGGCCCGTTACGCAACAGAAATCAAGTTTGTGTTGCGCAACATTCATGCATCAAAGATCAGTCGGTTGTATATACAACATATGTTTAGTATAATTCGTTTGACATCGTTTGTCAATTCCATGTTGCGAGGAGCAAACCAAATGAAGCGCGTCGCTACTTTTATCGTAGAAAAGCGAGTTCTCATTCTGATCATCATGCTGGTTCTCACGGCCATATGCGCCGTTTTATCGCTGCGGGTAAGCGTCAATACCGATATGACCAAATATCTCCCGGACAAATCCTCCATGAAAAAGGGCATCGACGTCATGGAGGAAGAGTTTCCTACGGTGGATGACGACTACACGATGCGCGTGATGTTTACCGGCCTTCATGAGGGACAGGCGGAAGCAATGCAAGACACCCTGGCGCAAATCCCCTACGTAAAGGAAGTCGACTACGAGGCCGGCAGCGAGGATTACAACAGGGAAAGCCATACGCTGTACATACTGCACACCGGCTACGACTTCGGATCGAAGGAACAACTGTCGATCGAAAAGACATTGGAGGAGCAGTTTTCGTCGCACGACATGGTGTATATGCTTGACACGCAAAGCGTAACAGCCATTACCCCTTTTATTCTTTTTTGTGCGCTCACCCTTCTTTTGGCGGTCTTGTTTGTAATGTGCGAATCCTGGGTCGAACCCTTTTTGTTCTTGCTTGCGATCGGCGTCGCCATCGTGCTGAACATGGGAACGAACATTTTCTTGGGCACCATATCCGAAATCACATGGTCCATCGCCTCCATACTCCAGCTCGTGCTCTCGATGGATTACTCCATCATCCTCATCAACCGCTATCGTCAGGAGCTAAAGACTCACGACAACAAGGCGGACGCGATGAAGATCGCGCTCGCCAACGCGTTTTCCTCCATCGCCAGTAGCTCGGTCACTACGATCGTAGGGCTGCTGGTGCTCGTCTTCATGAGCTTTAAGATCGGCATGGATCTCGGCCTTGTTCTGGCGAAGGGCGTTTTCTTCAGCATGATCTGCGTGTTTGCTATGCTGCCGGCCCTGATTTTAGGATGCGATACGTGGATACGAAAGACCGCAAAAAAGGTATTGCATGTAAAAATGGACGCCGTCGCCGCCTTCAGCTATAAATTTCGCTATGGTATCCTCGGCGTCTTCGCGGTGCTGCTCGTCGGCTCCTACTTTTTGCAGAACAACGCCGCGATCGCCTATACGCTCGATGAAGTCGACCCCATCGCCGATGTGTTTCCCCCCGTCAACACCGTGCTCGTGCTTTTCGACAATCAAGATGAGGATACCATCGCCCGAATCGCCGATCATATTGAAGATAACGAGCACGTAAAGAGCGTCACCGCCGTTTCCACCACGCTGGGCAAGCCCTATTTCGCTTCGGAGCTGGCGGAAGAACTAAAAACTATGGGCATGGATTCGGACATCGAGCTGGACGCAAGCGTGCTTAACATTCTGTATTACTATTACTATCGTCACGGCGAGACGGGGGATGTGTCTGCCGGCGATTTTCTGCGTTTCCTTGAAAACGACGTGGTGGATAACGAGGCGTTTGCTGATCAGCTGGACGGCGAAATCCGCGACAACCTGGATATGCTATCCGTTTTTTCGGATAGAAAAGAGCTGCTGACGCCCAAAGGCGCAGCCGAAATCGCATCCGTTTTTGATATAACGAAAGAAGACATCCTTAGCATGTTTGTCTATTACTACGGCAAGCACGGCGGCGTGGATACCGGCGCGATGACGCTTTCGCAATTTGTCGGCTTCATACAGAGCGAAATCCTTCCGGATGAAGATTTTAATTCGCTCATCGAGGAGGACATGCGGGATCAGATCGGCATGCTGGCCACCCTAACCGATAAGCGCGAAATTTTGATGCCGCGGCGGGCGGGCGGGGCTGCAGACACGCTGGGCATGGATGGCGGCGACATGGATTTATTGTATATGTACTATTTTGCCCAGCACGGGGCCGTGGATGGCATGACGCTGACGTATCCGGAATTTGCGCGCACAGTCGGAAATATTACGGCCGATAAGCGGTTTGAAACCTTTTTTGACGACGATATGCGCGATGAAATCGACAAAATGGGTATATTTGCAGACCCGGCGCGGTTTCAAAAACCGGAGAGGAGCGAGGAGCTCGCAGGCGCGCTGGGGATGGAAGCGCGCATGGCGCAGCTTTTATACATGCTCTACTATGCCGACCACGGCGCGGTGGATTCCTCTCGGCTATCGATCCCGCAGTTCATCGCGGTGCTCGATAAGGTTCTGGCGGACGATAGATTTGAAAGTGCCATCGACCGCGATATGCGCGATCAGGTCGACATCCTTCGCGTGTTCGGCAACGAGAGGCGGTTTATGTCCCTTTATAGCAGCAGGGAATTTGCCGATCTCTTGGGCGTCGATCGCAAGATGGCGGATTTGCTGTACGCATATTATTACGCCCAAAAGACGGACGTCTCCGTCGACCCGATAACCATAGAGGAATTCGTTCGGTTCTTGAAGGCCGATATCGCCGGCAACGTCCTATTTTCCTCGATGATGGGAAGCGGGCAAAAACAGCAGATCGACATGCTGTATACGTTTACCAACCATGCCACCCTTCTTACTTCTTACACGAGCGCGCAGCTCGCTCAGCTGTTGGGAGGCATGGGGATCGAGCGCTCGATGATCGACATGGTGTTTTCGCTGTATCATTCCGATGGAAGTGAAACCATGACGCTCAGGGGCTTCGTCGATTTCTTGGTAGACCAGGTGATGGTAGCGGGCTCGCCCTTCGCCACCAATTTTGACGATGCGACCAAGGCGCAGCTTAAAGGTTTGCAAACCCTAATGCAGTACGCGCAAGGCGGGCCGTATGCCGCGGCGCAGCTCGCGGCCTTTACCGGCATGGACGGCGCAACGGTCGAGGGCGTCTTGATGGCGGAAAATGCCGTATGTGGCTTGTGCAGCGGAAGCGATCCCGCGTGCCCGCAATGCGGGGGCAGCGGCTACGCGATGGGACTTATCGATTTTCTGGGCGTGATGGTAAACGATTATGGCGCCGCGGAGCTTGCATCCACCCATCAGATGCTGTCCGCCGCGGCAGCGGGCCAAAGTTTTACCGCGCCGGAACTCGCCTCCATCTTTGGCATGGATGATGCAACGGTGGGCATGCTGCTAGCGCTGAGCGCCGGAGGCGGCTCAGGGGCGAACCAGAGAACCATGACGCTCTCCGCGTTCATCGATTTTCTGCTTCAAAACTTCTCGTCGTCGTTGGGGTCGTCGGCGAGCGATCTTCAAATGCTAAAAACGCTCAAGGACGCATCACTTGCGTCGACGGCACTGTCGTATGCGGATATGGCGTCCCTTACCGGCATGGATACCGGCATGATCAAGCCTCTCTATCTATATCACATGATCCGCTACGATCATTTCCAGGGGCCGGGCGCGGTGCTTTATCACCTTGTGGATTTCATCGTATCGGATATGGCCGGCTCGGGGTTCGGCGGAGACGAGCTTTCGCAGCTTTCCGTTATGAAAGATTTGATGGACGGCGTCCGAAGGGGCGATACCTATACGCCGGGATCGCTGGCAGGCCTTATCGGCATGGAAGCCGACATGCTTAAAATGCTGTACGCCTTTCATGTGAACGAGCACGGAGATACGAGCGGGTGGAAGCTGTCTTTGCAGGTGTTGGTCGACTATGTGCTTAACGATCTTGCGACGGGCGAATTTGGCAACTCGCTGGGCACGGACGACCTTGAGGGCCTCAAGACCGCCCGCACGCTGATGCAAAGCACGCTGTCCGACCGCCGGTTTACGCCGGACGGGCTTGCAGGCCTCGTGGATATGGAAGGCGACATGCTCAAGGTGCTCTATGCCTACCACCAAAACCAGCACGGGGATACCGCCGGCTGGAAGCTCTCGTTGCAAGGGCTCGTGAACTACCTGCTCAACGACCTTGCCACGAACGAAAACTTCGGCGATTTTCTAAGCGGCGATACGATGAAAGATTTGCAGATGCTCAGCAAGGTGATGGACGGCGCGCTCAAGGGCACGCAGTATACCGCCGGGCAATTGGCTAAACTGCTCACCATGGATGAGGATATGCCCACGCAGCTATACCTTTTGAACATCAGCCGGTATGGAGATACGAGCGAATGGCGCCTGCCGCTTGAGACTTTTATCCACTTCCTTGACGACGAAGTGCTCACCGACGAGGACATCGCAAGCCATATCGACCTTGAGAACGCCGATATGCTCGCTGCCGCGCGCCGCATCGTGGATGCGGTCGTCGACGGCACTTCGTATTCGGCCGCCCAGATGGCCGAACTCTTTGACGGCATGTCCGAAGATTTGAGTGCCGATCGGGTAAAGTTAATGTACGTATACTTCTTCAGCCGTCTGGATTCCGATCCGGAATGGACATTCACCCTATACGATCTGTTCCATTACCTGACCGACACGGTGCTTAACGACCCTCTGTTTTCCGATCTATTCACAAGCGATATCCGCGCGACACTGCTCGACGCCGCGACGGACGTGGAAGATGGCCTTGCCCAGCTCAAAGGTCCGGACTATTCGCGCATGATCATTTCCACCACCTTCCCCGGCGAATCGGACGATACCTACGCGTTTCTTGCAAGCCTCATCGAGCAATTCGACGCCGGTTTAAAGGGCAATTACTACCTCGTCGGCAGCTCACCGATGAACTTTGAGATGTCAAACTCCTTCGACAGCGAAATGAGCTTCATCACGCTGCTTACGGCCATCTCCATCTTTATCGTCGTGGCGCTGACTTTTCGCTCCCTGCTCATTCCGGCTATCCTGGTGCTGGTCATACAATGCGGCGTATACCTCACCATCAGTGTTATAGGGCTACAGGGCTACAGCATTTACTATTTGGCGCTGCTCATCGTACAGTGCATTCTGATGGGGGCCACCATCGATTACGGTATCCTCTTCACTTCGTATTATAAAGAAAAGCGCGACGCGCTCGGGGCGAAGGAAGCGCTGGCGGCGGCGTTGAACGCCTCGATTCATACGATTTTGACTTCCGGCCTGATCATGATTCTGGTGACAGGCATCCTGGGTGCGCTTTTCGAAAACCCAACGATAGGGCAGATTTGCAGAACGATATCCGTCGGAGCGCTGTGCGCCACCATCTTAATCGTGTTCATTCTGCCCGGCATCCTATCGGTTTTCGACAGGTGGATACACAAACAGCCCAAAGTACGGACCGTAGAGCCGGGCGATTCGCCTGCCGCAAGCCCGCATCAAAAAAATGAGCTATCCATCGAATAGGCCTGTTTTTGCCCGGCAATGCTTTCCCTATGCCTCTTTCTACAGCCCAAAAGCGCCATGACCGAAACGTCATGGCGCTTTTCAACGAAAAGATCGGCGAAAGCCTCCGGCGGCCAGTTTCTTGAAAGAAGCTGGACAAGAACTTTCACCAAGAATGCCTGTGCGCAAGCATTCTTGGGATAAGCATTCCAAAGGTTATCGTGCCCTTGGGTTGCCAAGGGCCCTCCGTGCGCTTTGATCAGCGGTAACTTAACGTGTGACGAGGATATGGAACCACGCGGCGGAGTATTCGCCGTTAAAGATAAGCGTTACGCCGCTATCGTGCGGCCGTCCTTCGATCGTGGCCACTGCTTTTCCATGCGCGTCCAGCACGGTGACCGCCGCGGCCTTTGCGCCGGGCAGTGTAAGCTTGCCCTCCAGCGTGTCGATCCAGCGCGGGCCGGTCGTATCCACCAACAGCTCGCCACGCCAGGCCGTGTTCTCGGTGGCGGCCTCGCCAAGCGCGATCAGCAGCATGTCGCAGGATTCGAGCAACGCCTTTCCGTCGCGCGAGAGCAGCGATGCGGTCATCTTCCGGTTGCGGATCGCTAGCTCGTAACCGCCTATATCCACGGGGCCGTTAGGATAGCCGGTATACGACGCCAACTGCGGAGTATTCACAGAAAACTGCCTCTTGCTGGGGCAAAAGACGATCTCGCCGGTGTCGCTGATGAAGGTATCCCTACCCTGCAAGCCGCGCTGCGGGTCGATGAGCCCCCACGCCTTGGCCGCCGCGTCGAACGCGCGCGAGAAGGCGGTGAAATCCGCATCCAGCAAAAAGGCGTCGTCAAGCACCGCATATCTTTCGCCCATGGCGCCCAGCGCGCCGGGCAGCGGCCTGTCGACCCGCGTGCGGTACGCATCCAAATAGCCCTCCGCGCGCTCGCGCTGGTAGGCATCGGCATACGGGCTGCGCGCAAACACCAGCGCGTGCCGGGCGGGTCGAAGGTCTCCGTGCGACAAAAAGCCCACCGACACGGCGATATCGGCGTCGCCGTCGTACTTATCTTTGTAAAAGCGCGTGCGCGCCTTGGATATGAATGGGATGTATGCATAGGGCACTTGATAGCCCGGCTCCAGCATGCGCAGCTCGCGCTCGGATACGCACACGTCCACCGACAGCTTAGCCGGCGATACGCGCCCGCGCAAGAACATCTCCGCCGCGATGCCGAACTGATAGCTGAGCGCCGGCTCGTTGTAGCAATCGTAGCAGGAAATCTGCTCGTCCTTGGGCAGCGCGTCCACGTCGTCGCCGTGGCAGTAGCTGTAAATCATCATGCCGTCCCAATCCTGCAGGCACATGTACGCGCAGCCCATCGGCAAAAAGCCCGAGTGGAACGCATTGGCGTTGTATTCGTTCCATTCCGACACCATGAACGGCTTGTCGGCCACCGCTGCCATGGCCAGCGACTGGATCTGGTTGCTCTTAAACGACAGAGCGTCCGACCGGTTCGCGCGTGGATCCACGGTGATGAGCTCTTCTCTGTGAAACAGCGTCGCCGAAGGCCCGCCGTACAGCGGATGGTTGAAGTACGCGTTATTCATCGCGATATCGCCCGCGCCGGTGAAGCGCACATCCACAAAGCCGCGCGACAGGTTCGACGTGTTGATCGGCAGGCGGCAGCCCAGGCCGCGAATGTGATCGGTCATCTCGTCGATGAACGCGTCCATCACTTCCATCGCAAAAGCCATGTAATCGGCATAGCGGGCGGGCGAATTAATCCCCGTATAGTAGCTGCGGAAATCCAGCGCGGGCTGCGCCTCCTTGGTGAAGCGGATGCGGCGCACCGTACCGGCTGCCGGGTCCTCGTCACCTAGCAGCGCGCACTCTCCCTCCCGCGTCCAGGCGCCCGCAAGCCCGGCTCGATCGCCGTATTGCCTAAGCAAATAGTCGTTAAAGAGTCGCTGAAGCATCGTTTCAAAATATGGATGATCCTCCGGCAGCTGCTCCATCTGCCATAGAACCGAATTCTCGTTCACCAGCTGCACCATCAAAACCCCCGGGTCGTCCTTATAGGCAAGGCCGGTGTAGGGGTTTACGTGGCTAAGGATACGGGTGGCGTAATCCTTTTGCAACGCAATCATGCGCGGGCTGTATAGGTTGACGGCCTTGAGCATGCCCCTCGGCATGCGTTCGGAATAATACTCGATGTCGTCGCCTTCCATAAAGCCCCGGGCGGTAAAGAGATCCAGCATCAGGTAGATGCCCTGCTCCTTCAGGCAATGCGCGAAGTAATCGAAGCGGTCGAGCATTTCTTCGTTGAGCGGCTGCGAGGAACCGTCTTGCCTGGAGTAAATCGTGGCGGGCGTTTCGCCGCCTCGCGGCCAGTCAATCAAGGTAGGCCGCACTAGATTTACGCCCATGGAGGCCATGCGCAGCGCATACTTTTCCGCGCTGTGCCGCTTGGGCATGCCGCCGCCACCCGAAATGTTAAAGCCCACGAACTTCGCGCGCGTGCCGTCCTGAAAGGTTAGCTTGCCGCCCTTGTTCTGCGCGAAGCCGTGCTTGCCGGCAGGCGCATCCAGCAGGTAGCGAAAATCCACCGCGCCCTGTGGCGCCCTCGCCGGATCGATCACGATGTGCCGCTTCATGGGAACCCTCCTCTGACTGTGTTTGACAGAATCTTACCACACCTAAGGCGGTAATCAAGCGCGGGCGCAAATAATCGTTGGATTCATCGTCGAACCTGCGGATTGTTAAAACCGCATGCCGAGCGGCATCTCTTTTTCTCCACCTTCTGCCCACCCGCGCGCTTCAGGTTTTCATAGTTTTCACAGTAAAAAGCCTTGGCCGATGTATGCCCGTATCGGCCAAGGCAGGCGTCCGCCACCGCGCGGATAGCGCAGCTTATAGCACTGCGCCCTGGCTCGCGGGGCCGACGAGCCGCGCATACCGCCCGAGCCATCCGCCGTAAGCGGAGGAGGCACATGCGCTTTGCGCCTCGCGACGCTGGGCAAACACCGCGTCGCTCACCAGCGCTTCGATGGAGCCTGCGGGAATGTCGATTTTAATGCCGTCCCCGTCATGCAAAAGCCCGATCTCCCCGCCCCCCGCCGCCTCGGGACACACGTGGCCGATGGAGGCCCCGCGTGACGCGCCGGAAAACCGGCCGTCCGTGATCAGCGCAACGCACTTGTCGAGCCCCATGCCCGCAAGCGCCGAGGTGGGGCGCAGCATTTCGCGCATGCCCGGCCCACCCTTGGGGCCTTCGTAGCGGATGACGACCACATCGCCGGGCTCTATATTGCCCGCGTAGATCGCGTCGATGGCCGCATCCTCGCCGTCGAACACGCGCGCAGGCCCCCGATGCTTAAGCATCTCAGGCGCTACGGCGGAACGCTTCACCACGCAGCCGTCCCTAGCGATGTTGCCCCATAGTACCGCGATGCCGCCGGTAGCGTCGTAAGGGTGGTCGATGGCCCGGATGACGCTCCCATCCGCGCCCGCAACGCCTCTTAGGTTGTCGGCGATGGTACTTCCTGTCGCGGTTGTAAGGCCCGTGTTCAGCAGATTTTTCTTCGCAAGTTCCGCCATCACCGCGGGCACGCCGCCGGCTTCAAAAAGATCTTGAATATGGTGCGGGCCCGCAGGAGCCAGCCTGCATAGGTTGGGGATGCGGCCGCCGAGCGAGTTGATATGCGCAAGATCGATCCGCACCCCCGCCTCGTGCGCTACCGCCAGCAGGTGCAGCACGCTGTTCGTGCTGCACCCCAGCGCCATGTCGACCGCCAGCGCGTTGTCAAAAGCTGCGTCGGTCAGGATATCGCGGGGCCTGATATTTCTCTTCAAAAGCTCCATAATTTTCTGCCCGGCCTGCTTGGCCAGGCGTATGCGCGCAGAGTACACCGCCGGAATCGTGCCGTTGCCCGGCAGCGCCATGCCGATCGCCTCGCACAAACAGTTCATGCTGTTGGCCGTATACATGCCCGCGCACGAGCCGCAGGTCGGGCAGGCGCTTTGCTCCATTTGCTCGAGCGCATCGTCGGCGAGAAGGCCCGCCTGGTT
>JAVBNW010000100.1:0-13631 GCA_031551255.1 Eubacteriales bacterium
GGTTGCTTTGGTTGTTGCCTTTGCCCCGAATCGGGCGCGCCCTCTTGTCCTTGATCTCTTGGGGAGACCCGGCTCCGGCGCTATTTTAGCCCGCGCTGGAGCCGGCCAATGGTCCTTATTGCGCGCCTATATAGTCACGGACTTCCTGCGTGATGCGATCGCCGCCCAGTTCATACCATTTCGTCACAAAGGCATCGAAGGAATCGACCGGTTCGTCGCCCAGCACGATGCGCAGGATCGTCTCGCCCTCAAGCTTTTCCAGCGCCGTCCACTTCAGCTGCATCGACTCGGTTTGGCCGTAGAACGCGTTGCTTTTCCAGTCGATCATATCGCTATAAGCCAGCTCCTGGCCTTCGATGCGCGCGGTGGATTCGGCCCAGTCGCCCGAGTCGGCGCGGGGATTTTCCTTGTTGCGCAGATAGGCTTCATAGGCAGTGCGGTAGCTCGGCTGCGAAAGCTTTGTGTCGTCGCCGGTGTTCACCGCGTACATCAACTCGTCGTAGAAGATCTGTACGGCGTTCTCCCAATCCAGCTGTATGGAGAAGGGGTGCGCCTGGCCGCGGATGTCGTGGTTCGTCTGATCGGCGTACAGGTCGAGGTCCGGCTCGGAATCGTACAGCGCGCGCATCTTAAACCACAGGTCCGGGTGATCAAACCCGGCGCTGACGACCAGCGCATTATTGAGCGGGTCCTGCGAGAAGGACATAAACTTGCCCTCGTCCGTCAGCGGAGCCAAGACGGGCAGCCATACGGCCGAGGAATCGCGCGCGACGGAGTCGGCCAGCGGGCTGTAGGGCGCCCACCAGGGGCCGAAGAACATGCCGCACTTGCCCGAAACCAGCAGCGCGTTCACGTCGTCGGACTTGCGGATCGCAAAGTCGTGATCGATCAGCCCGTCGGCATACAGGCCCGAAATAAAGGTCAAGGCCTCTTTCATCTCCGGCAGCGTCGAGCCGTACACCGCGCCCTCCTGGGTTTCCATCCAAATGCGCGGGTACGCGCCAAAGTAGTTAAACAGCGGCGACAGGTCGTGGTGGCTGTTGTACGTGCCGGCGATCGCCCCGCCCGCGTTCGTGTTGCAGATGGCCGTGAGGCCGATCGTGCCCTCTCCGCCCGGCTTTTTATCGACGAAGGCGCGGGCGACGCTGGTAACATCTTCAAGCGTTTTAGGCATCGCAAGGCCCAGCTTCTCAAGCCAGTCCTGCCTGACCCACAACATGCTTTGCTGGCCGCCGATTTGGCAGCCGGGAAGCGCATACAGCTCATCGTAGTAGGTAACCTGCTCAAGCAGGCGGCCGTGGAACGAATCGTAGTAGCTGCGCACCCTTTCCGTCGCGAGTTGGTTGTATAAGTCCGTCATCGGGTGGATCATCTTCGCGTCCGCCAGCTGCTTGAGCGTAATGCGGTTGCGCACGATGAAATAGTCGGGCAGGTCGTTGCTGGCGATGGACAGCGCGACCTTTTCCGCGTATACGTCCGAGGTCGCTTCCCACTTGTGCTCAAACTTAACGTTGAACGCATCTTGATAGTAATCGTAGATTCGATTGTCGCCCGCGGATTCTCCCTCGGGCCAGGGGGTGTTGATGTTGATCAGGCGGCCTACCGTAACGGTAACCGTCTCGGGATACGGATCCATCAAGCCCAATTCGGCCTCTTGGCCGGGCGTCGCCGCTGCGGATGGCGACGGGGCCGACGCGGTAGTTTGGTCCGAGGCGGGCTCATCCGTCGCGTCGTCCGGCGGCGAGGAGGGCCCTCCCGCGCTACAGCCCGTTGCGAGCAGCACCAGAACCAAAACCAGCAGTACCAGCACTCGTTTCATGGACACTCTCTCCTTTTGTCGAAAGGGATCGCCCGGCGTTGCGCGGCTCGCCCCTCCTTACGTGTTATACCCATTATTTCACGGCCAATTTTCCGCTTCAATGCAAGATTTCGCGCATCCTTTTACTTTTTATAGAACTAGCGCCGCGCAAGCGTCATATTGGGCGTTCCTGCCTGCTTAGCAGTTTATTGCGATATCTTAACCCGATTATAGACAGGGCGGCAAACCTAGTAAACACGCCGGACGGCACGAAAAGACCGGCAAGCGTTGCTCGCCGGTCTCACCGCCGACAAGGTTTGCCGCTAAATCGGGCGGTAGGCGAGAGGCTCTTCGCGCCGGTCGGTCATTCGCATCACGAGCGTATCGGTATGCCCGGCGGCGAGCAGCACGTCTTTCTTGATCTTTGTGCCGGCAACCCACCCGCGCACCTTGAACGTCCACTCGCTGTTCATGCACAGGCAGACACATCCGTTGTGCGCGACGTTGGTTTGCGCCGCGCCCTTCCCATCGCCCTCCACGCGCAACCGCACGCCGGAGGCCGCGTGGATCAGGGCGATGCGGTAGACGTTTGTCTTGGAGCAGCGGAACATGTTGGTACCCTGTTCGCCGCGCTCGCCCGCACCGTCGGTATTGCTGAAATCCTTTTCATCCAGTGCCCACGGCCAGTCCGGCCGTTCGCGCCACACCTCGCGGCCCCCGGCGCGGCGCTTCGGCGCCCATCCTTCGTTGCCGCACAGATAGTCTTCGGGGTAGTACGACCACAGGCCGTCGCGCTGCCAGGATACCTGATCCATCGCGCGGCCCGACATATATGCGATACCCACGGCGGTTACAAAGCCCTCGGGTACCTGCTCGATCGTATAGGTGGTGGAGATTCGCCCCGTGCCGTCGATGGCGACGGAAAAGTGGGTGGTTACTCCGGCGCATATGCCGCTAATGCGTACGACAACCTCCTTGTCAGTGCGTTCGCAGCGCAAGGAAGGCATAAGCGGCGCGATCGGGCCGGGATGGCCAAGGTTGAGCATCGGGCCGCCGGTAAGCACCTCTACGCCCTTGTACACGCCCGATAGAATCTGCGCGGTGCGCTTGAAGAATTTGATGCTAAAGCCTTCGCCCTCCACCCACAAAAACGAGCGATCCTCGCGTATGCTCGGTGCAGGCCCCCGGGGCGGCAGGTAGGCCGGAGCGGGTTCGCCGAAGGTGAAACGGTACGCGTCGATCATCGAGCCGCGCCAATGTACCTTGAGCACGACCACGTCGCCGGGAGCAACCGGGCCTATCGGCAAAGATACTGCGGCCATCGTGCCCGGCGCGGCATCCGGCCCCGCAAAGGAGCCGCCGCGTCCGTTTATGCGCCAGCTGAACGTTGCTTCGCTCAGGTTTGCATGGTTGAACCGGTTTTCGATGGATAGCGCGAAATCGCCGCTCGGCAGTGGATAGCGTTTGCGGTTTTCGTTGATGTATACGGGCGAATATTCCTTCTTGACGTTCCACCATTCCGGCCGCGGGCGTTTCCAGATATCGATGATGCCCCAATTTTGGTTGAACGCTGGCCAACCGGCATAGCAACCGTCGTTGCGCATAAACATTGTATCCTCGCTGTACCAGATCGCCCCGCCCATGTTGCGAGGCGCCGCCACCATTTGCTCAAACAGGTACTTGATCTCTTCGCCGTAAAAGTCGCGCAGGGCCGGGTCGTAGCGTAAAAGATCGGGGTTCATGTGGGTGATGTGGCAATACTCGTCGCACAGCTCGGGCTTGGCCTGCTGGCCGTGCCGGTACGGGATCTTTTGATAGTGAACCGAGAATATATCGTATAATGGCGTCTGGTCATTGTCGGTTTCGTGTGGGTAGCTCCAGATGACGGGCCGGGTAGGGTCTTCCTGCTTTACGTAGTCGTATTGCCTGCGCATATTTGCGCCCCACACGCTCTCATTACCTAGCGACCAGATGATCACGCTTGCGTGGCTACGATCCTTCTCGATCATCGACGCAAACTGGTCCATGTAGCGCGCAGTGTATGCGTCGTCATGCTGCGTGCCTTGGCCGATGTTCTGGCAGTCGATGAAGAATACGCTCGTCTCGTCCTCGACGTACAATCCCAGCCGGTCGCACAAGTCAAGCACTTCATCGGTCTGCGGGTAGTGCGATGTTCGGATGAAGTTGACGTTCGCCTCCATCAACATGCGCAGGGATTTTTTATCGTTTTCCGCATCGGGCACTTCGCCCAGCGTAGGGTGGTCCTGGTGCCAGTTCACGCCGCGCAGCATGAGCTTATCGCCATTTAGGTACACGCCGTCGTCGTCATATTCGATCTTGCGAAAGCCGACGTGCCGCTCATAGCGCTCTACCGGGATGCCCTCGACATACAGCTCCGCCGTCAGCTCGTAAAGATGCGGGTGCTCGCCATCCCACTTAAGGGGTTGCGCTACGTCGATCGCGCAGCGGTTTTCCCCGGCGGAAAGATCGAGAACATAGTTCGAAAACAATGCCGCATCCCCACGCCTGAGTGTCAGGCGAAGCTTCGTGGAGGCCGTCGCACACGCGCACGCGGCCGTGACCGTAAGCTTTGCGTCCCGGTAGTCCGCATCAAGGTCGGTATCGGTTACAAGGCGGGTCAGGTGGGTTTCGGGTAGCGCAAACAGGCTCACGCCGCGCACCAGGCCGCGGGTGTGGTGGTATTCGATGGCGGTGCGCCCGTCGTCCGCGGTGACGGACAGGGTGATCCATGCAGGCTGTCCGGGCGTTACGCAATCGGTGATGTCCGCATCCCAGACAGAGAATGCCCCGTGGTGCTCGCCAAGGTACCGCCCGTTCACCCACAGGCGGCGCAGCCGGTAGCCCGCCTCGGAGCGCAGGAAAATTCGGCAATTTGCGAAATCGCTTGGAATCGAAACGAGCCGCTTGTAGGGATATTCCTCGTGCGGCACGATCGAAAATCCCTGCACGGTGAGATCTCCGGGCACGACGGCATCTCCCCAGCCGGAGGGGTCGGCCTCCCAGAAGCGTTCGGGCACGAGGGTGGTGAACTTCCAACTGCCGTTTAGGCTCACGCGCGGCGCATCCAGCCCCGGAACCCATGTAGGGATCGGGCGGACGATGGGCCGTGGCCATACCGTATTTTGCATGATTAACCTCCCGTATAAACCTTAAGCAGGGGCAACGTGCGCGCCCATACCCGGTCGATTTCCCGCTTGTCGCGTTGCGAAAGGCCTGTGGTGCGCCCGCGCGGCAGCGCGTGTTGCGGGCCGAGCACGCCGCGACGGATCAGCACATCGCGCACATACAGGTGGCCGAACAGGCCTTCGAGCTGCAGCGCGGGCAAAAGGGCGTATTGAAGATCGCGAGCCTTTTCCTCCTCGCCCGCAAACAGTAGATCCCATATGCGCTGCATTACATCGCAAAACTCGCATGCGTGGATCGTGGCGATGGCGCCGCGCTCGTAGTCGGTGGGGGAATAGAGCCCCGCCATGCCGCTCATGACGCCGTGAAGAGAGGATGCTTTTAGGCTGGTTACCTGCTCGATGCCCTGCGGCCCCGGGATGGTCTCCTGCTTAACCCAGCTCACGCGCGGAATCGTCTCGCACAGCTCGACCACTTGTTCAGGAGTAAGGGTGATATAGGGCAGCGTTGCGTTCTGGATCATGATGGGCAGGTCGGTTGCATCCGAAAGGCTCTTAAAGTACGCCCGGATGCTCGCAAAATCGTGAGCCGCGCCGTAGGGCGCCATCGCGATGAGCATATCGGCGCCGTGCTCCTTAGCATATTCTGCAAAGCGCACGGCCTGCGCCGTGGAAACGCCCGCGCAATTCGCGATGATCTTGACCCTTCCGGCCGCAATCTGGGCTGGCAGGCGCATCATCAGCATGCGCTCGGATTCGTCCAGCGACATAAACTCGCTCATCATCACCGGCGTGCAGATGCTTTGCGCCCCGGAGCCGATGATGAATTCGATCACGCTCTCCAGCGCACGCTCGTCGATCCTGTCCCGCTCGTCAAAGGGGGTGACCGGAATCGCGCTGGATCCCCGGTATGGTTTTGTATCCATAGGCATGCCTCCTTACAGTCCGTATGACGCTGGATCGGAAGACAAAAGCGTCGCCCCGCCGTCCATCATAAGGCAGGCGCCCGTAATGGATTGCCCTGCCGGGCCTGCCAGCAGCGCGATCACATCGCCGATTTCGTCGGGCTCCACCCAGCGCTTGAGCGGTATGGAGGAAAATGTGCGCTCCATCGGGCCCATGCGCGCCTCGCCGGTGTTGATCCAGCCCGGCGCGAGCGCGTTGACGCGGATGCCGTGACGCGCAAGCTCGATCGCCGCGTGCCTTGCCAGCTTTACCAGCGCCGCCTTGAGCGAGCCGTAGACCGAGCAACCGCCAAACTGCGCGAAGTAATTGTTCGACGTGATGATGACGATTGCGCCGCGTATGCCCAGGCGGGCCATGAAGCGGGCGGCGCGCTGCACCGCGAAGTACGCGCCCTTCATATTGACGCCGCAAACCTGATCAAACAGCGCCTCATCCGTATCCAAAAAGGGCGCGGCGAGCGTGATGCCCGCGTTGTTGACGTATACATCCAGGCGGTCAAAATCCTGCTCAAACCGGTCGAACATGGCCTCCAGTTGATCGTGCCGCATCAGATCGGCGTGGTAGGCGCGCGCCTTGCGCCCCATCGCCTCGATCTGGCGGACGGTCTCCATCGCCCGATCCTCGCTACCGCTGTAGTGGACGGCTACGTCATACCCGGCCCGCGCCAGATACAGCGCCAGATGGCGCCCAAGCCCCGAGCCGGAACCGGTTACGAACGCAACTTTTTGCATGTTCATCCTCCTTTGCATATGACCCTATTGCGGCAAACCCGCGCGTCACGGCGGGTCGCCCTTGCGCCCGATCAGTTCCAGGTGCGGTCGTGGCTGAATTCGCCGTCCCATTCGCCGGTGGGCTCCCACAGACCGGGATGGCGCGGATCGATGTGCTCGGCGAGCACCTCGTCGTTGTAGTCGTCAAGCCCAAGGCCGGGTTGGTCGGTGATGTCGATGAAGCCGTTGTTCACCAGCGGGCGGTTGCCGCCCTTTACCATGTCGTTCCACCAGGGCACGTCGTTAGCGTGAAACTCCATGGCCAGGAAGTTTTCCGTTGCCGCGGCGATGTGCGCGGCGGCCATCGCCCCCAGCGGCCCTTCCGCCATGTGCAGGGCTGTCTTTACGCCGTACTCCTGCGCCATGTCGGCGATCTTCTTCGTTTCCAAAATGCCGCCGTCGGTCAGCGGGTCGGGGTGCGCCACGGAGATCGCGCCCGCAGCGAACAGGGGCTCGAAGTTTTCCTTTAAGTAAATGTCTTCTCCTACGCACATCGGTATGGTCGTAGCTTCGCTCAGCCGCATCCATTGGTCGGTCAGCTGCCAGGGGACGCAATCCTCCATCCAGGCCAGGTTGTATTTTTCAAAGCGTCGAGCCAGCTTGATGAGTTCTTCCACGCCCATGAAGCCGTAGTGATCGGTGGCCAGAGGGATGTCGTAGCCGATGATATCGCGCACCTGCGCCACGTATTCCTCCAGGATATCAAGGCCCTTTTCGCTGATCTGCACGCCGGTGAAGGGATGCATGGTGTTGTAATAATCGTAGTTGCGGTTGCGCCAATATAGGCGCTCCAACGGATCGGCGCTCGAGGTACGCATCTTGGCCCGCACCGCCCTGTGCGCCTCCATGGAGTGCAAGGGGTAGGTCAGCGCGCCGGGAACGCCCTCTAAAAGGTCGATGCCCACATCCATCTTGAGCATCGTGTAGCCCTTGTCCATGCGCTTCTTGAGCGCAAGCCCCATAGCCTCTCCGGCGGAACGGTCTTCGGATAAATCGGCGTCGGTGTCGCAGTAAATGCGAATCTTGGAGCGAAAGCGTCCGCCGAGCATCCGGTATACCGGCACGCCGTACGCCTTGCCCGCCAGATCCCACAGCGCGACTTCGACGCCGGAAACCCCGCCGCCTTGCCGACCGTGATGGCCGAATTGCTTGATGCGGCGAAACAGCCGGTCGACATCGCACGGGTTTTCGCCGAGCAGGCGCCCTTTGAGCATTTGCGCATATAGTTTCGAGGAGCCGTCGCGCAACTCGCCCATGCCTACGATGCCCTGGTTGGTGTAGATTTTCATCAGCACCAGGGGATAGGGGGCCGGGGCGATGTTGGCGAAGCGGATATCCGTGATCCTAAGGTCGCTGGGCTTCGAGTAGGGGTTCACATAGTCGAGGTATCGTTCGTATTCCACGTATAGTCGCTCCTTTCGATGTGGGTCTCGCCGCAAAACAATAGATGTTCAGGCGCGGGGCTCGTTTGACAAATAGTCAACATCATTATTTCATCGCGTCCGCACCCTGTAAATTCAAAATAACGTAGATGAAATAAACAAAAGAATGAGGGCGCATGCCGAGGCGCTGTGCGCGCTCAAGGGGGAGGGCGCGTGAACGTTTGCCGTGAAAAATAACAAAACTCGCTTGACATCGCTTTTTTTTATGCTTTATACTGTTTGCATTCTAAGATCACGGAGGCCATGCCAGATGTCGTTTTTGTCTGCTCAACTGCTGAATGTCGCGGCGCTCGTAAGTGGAATTAAGATGATTCCGCTTATTTCCGCTATCATTCTGATTATGAGCAGGCGAAAACGTATACCGGATTATGGCCAAGGCATCGCGCAAGCGAGCTGAAACCGTAAAAGGGGATACGCCTTTCGCCTAAAGTCATTTAGGTGAAAGGCGTTTTTTATTTCCCACCAAAGTAAGGAAGTGATAGCGTGACCGTCAGGGACATCGAGCGCGCGCATGCCGTTCTAAACGGCATTTTGCACGCAATTCCGCTCAGCACCTCGCGCACGTTCTCGCATATGGGCGGCTCGGAGATCTACCTCAAATGCGAAAACCTGCAAAAAACCGGGTCGTTCAAGGTGCGCGGCGCGTACAACAAGATTGCCGCGCTACTAAAGGCGGGCGGCGTTTCCTCCGTGGTGGCGGCCAGCGCCGGAAACCACGCGCAGGGGGTTGCGTTTGCCGCATCGAGCCTGGGCATCGAATCCACGATCGTGATGCCGATGGGCACACCCATCGCCAAAGTCAGCGCTACGGAAGGCTATGGCGCGAATGTGCTGCTTCACGGCGCGTGTTACGACGACGCGTACGCTAGGGCCTGCGAAGTGCAAAAGGAAACCGGGGCGGCTTTTGTACATCCTTTTGACGACGAGGATGTGATCGCCGGACAGGGCACCGTGGGCATCGAAATTTTGCGGGACTTGCCCACGGTGGACGCGATTCTGGTTCCGGCGGGGGGCGGGGGATTGCTCGCGGGGATCGCGTTTTATGTAAAAAGCATCAATCCGCGCGTGAAGATCATCGGCGTGCAAGCCGAAGGGGCCGATGCCCTTAAGCGCTCCTTTCACGAAGCCTGCCCGATTACGAGCGATTCCGTGCGCACCATTGCCGACGGCATCGCGGTCAAGGCGCCGGGGCGGCTCACGTGCGACATCATCGCCAGGTATGTGGACGATATCGTCGCCGTGTCGGACAGCGAAATAGCCGAATCGATCCTTTTGCTGCTGGAGCGGAATAAGATGGTGGTCGAGCCCGCCGGCGCGGCGTCGCTGGCCGCCGCGATCCACAAAAGGGCCGATATAGCCGGTATGCGCACCGTGTGCGTGCTGTCCGGCGGGAACATCGACGTGAGCTTTATCCACAAAATCGTGGAAAAAGGGCTGATCACGCGCGGTCGGCAGATGAAATTTCGCACCGTCATGCCCGACTCGCCGGGCAGCCTGAAAAACTTTTCCATCATCGTGGCCGACTGCCGCGCCAACGTGATCATGGTGCAGCACGACCGGCTGAACACCGGGCTGAGCCTGGACGAGGCGATTTTGCATGTTGCGTGCGAGGTGAGCAGCAAGGAGCACGGGGAAGAGCTCGTTGGCAGGCTCGAGGCCGGCGGCTACGCGATCACGATGGAATCTTAGAGCGATACGCAATCCATGATCTTTGGAGGTGATTTTATGTTGATGACCGGCGCGCAAATCCTCGTGCAATCCCTGATCGACCAAGGCGTCGATCTGCTGTTTGGCTATCCGGGCGGCACGGTGCTCAACATCTACGACGCGCTGTATGACCGGCAAGATGAGATTAGGCACATCCTATCCTCGCACGAACAGGGCGCGGCGCATGCGGCGGACGGCTACGCGCGCTCCACCGGCCGCACGGGCGTCGTGTTGGCCACCTCGGGGCCGGGCGCTACGAACCTTATTACCGGCATCGCCACGGCCTACCTCGATTCGGTGCCGCTGGTGGCCATCACCGGCAACGTTCCTATGGATCTCATCGGCAGGGACGGCTTTCAGGAGGTCGATTCAACAGGGCTTACCAACCCCATCGTCAAGCACAATTACTTTGTGCAGAGCGCGGGGGACATCGCCGGAATTGTTAGGGAGGCATTCACCATCGCAAATTCCGGCCGCAAGGGGCCGGTGCACATCGACATTCCTAAAGACGTTACCGCGCAGAAGGCGCAATACTCTCCATCGCCCAAATTTACACCTCGCCCGCATCCCCAGCCGAATCCTTGCGCCCTCGACGAAGCGACGCGCATGATCCAGAGCGCCAGCCGCCCTTTGGTGTATGCGGGGGGCGGGGTGACGTTTTCCGATGCCTCGCAAGAGCTTAACGAGTTTGTCAAAAAGATAGGCGCGCCGGTATGCGTGAGCATGATGGGTATCTCCAGCGTGCCCAAGGAGTATGCGCTGTACCTGGGCATGATCGGCATGCACGGAACCCCCACCGCCAATATGGCCGCCAGGGAATGCGACGTGCTCATCGTCGCCGGCGCGCGCTTTTCCGACCGCGTGGCGGGCAACCGCAAAAAATTTGCCGAAAACGCGAAAGTCATCCATATCGATATCGACGCTTCGGAAATATCCAAGAACGTGAAGGCGGACATCGGGCTCGTGGGGGATGTCGGCGAGATATTGAGCCGGCTCGCCGCCCGGCTGGACCCTATAAGAAACGACCCGTGGGCGCACCGGGTGGGCAAGCACAAGGCACATAACGCGCTGCCGGTGAAGGAAGGGGAGCAGTTGTCCGTATATTCGGTGCTCAATGCTCTTAAAAAGATTCTTCCCGCCGACGCCATTGTTGCGACAGATGTGGGGCAGCACCAGATGTTTACAGCCCAGCACTACCCGTTTTCGATGCCCAGAACGTTTTTAAGCTCTTGTGGCCTGGGTACGATGGGCTACGGCCTGGGGGCCGCCATCGGAGCACAGCTGGGCAATCCCGCCCGGACGGTCGCGCTCGTCACCGGCGACGGTTGCTTTCACATGAACATGAGCGAGTTGGCCGTCGCGGTTTCACACGACCTTCCCATCGTCATCCTGGTGATGAACAACCGCGTGCTGGGCATGGTGCACCAGTGGCAGACGCTTTTTTACGACAAGCGCTACGCCTATACGGAAATCAACCGCAGGACCGACTACGTAAAGCTCGCGGAGGCGTTCGGGGCGGTTGGGCTTAGGATCGAGCGGCCCGAGGAGGTCAAAGAAACGCTTATGCAGGCCTTTGCGCTGAAAAGGCCCTGCGTGGTGGACTGCCGGGTGAGCTTGAACGAGCGGGTTTACCCAATCATACCGCCGGGCGGCTCGGATACGGATATGATCTATTACGATTAGGAGGAGGATCGATGAAACACGCCATACTATCGCTGCTTGTCGTGAATCACTTTGGCGTATTGAACAAAGTAACCGGGTTGTTCAGCCGCCGCGGCTATAATATTAAGGCCCTGTCCGTGGGCGAGACCGAGGACCCGGCGTTCTCCCGCATCACGGTGCTCGCCCATGGCGATGAGCAAAAGCTCGAGCAAATATGCAGCCAGGTATCCAAGCTGGAGGACGTAAAAAAGGCGGAGTTGCTGACGAGGGGTGCGCTGATTGAGCGCGAGCTGGCGCTCATTAAAGTGAGGGCGGATACCGGGGCCGTGGGGCGTCTGATGCAGATCGTTTCGGATTATTCCGCTAAGTGCACCGATGCCGGGCCTTGTGTGATCGTGGAGATCAGCGACGCGCCCAGAACCATCGACAACCTAATCGGAATGCTTTGGGATTTTGGCATCATTGAGCTGAGCAGGACGGGGTCGACGGCGCTAGGTTTGACCGGAGATTCCCTTGCGGGGCCAAGATAAAATAAGGAGGAACATTCGATGAAGAAGGTATATCTCGACGTGGACTGCGACCTTACACTTTTACAGGGCAAAACCGTGGCGGTTATCGGCTATGGCAGCCAAGGGCACGCGCATGCGCAAAACCTCAAGGATAGCGGCATAAGCGTCGTCGTCGGGCTGCGCCCGGAATCTGCGCGCTGCAAAAAAGCCCGCGAGGCGGGGCTTAAGGTTATGGACGTGCCCGATGCGGTGCGCGCGGGCGATCTGGTGATGATGCTCGTACCCGATGAACTGGCCGCCGATATCTACAGGCAGGATGTATGCCCCAACTTGCGCGACGGCGCCATGCTCATGTTCGCCCACGGTTTCAATATTCACTATTGCCAGATCGTGCCGCCAAAGGGCTGCGATGTCGCCATGGTCGCGCCCAAGGGCCCGGGGCATACCGTACGCTCGCAATACCGCGAGGGCCGCGGAGTTCCCTCGCTCATCGCCGTACATCAAAATGGTTCGGGCAACGCAAAAGAACTTGCGCTGGCCTATGCCGCGGGCATCGGCGCGGGCAGGGCGGGCATTTTGGAGACGACCTTTAAAGAAGAAACTGAAACCGACCTGTTCGGCGAGCAAGCCGTGCTGTGCGGCGGCGTTACGGAGCTGATCAAGGCCGGGTTCGATACGCTTGTCGAGGCGGGATACGCCCCGGAACTGGCCTATTTTGAATGCCTACACGAGATGAAGCTCATCATCGACCTCGTGAACGCCGGCGGGCTTTCGATGATGCGCTATTCCATCAGCGACACGGCGGAGTATGGCGACTATACGACAGGCCGCCGCATCGTAACGGACGACACCCGCGCGGAGATGAAAAACGTGCTGCGCGAAATCCAGACGGGCGCGTTCGCGTCGCGCTGGATCGCCGAAAACCGCGCCGGGGGCCGCGCGAACTTCCTGGCCATGCGCCGTATGGAGGCCGAGCATCCCATCGAGCAGGTGGGCGCCGAACTTCGCAAGCTGATGAGCTGGAATCGGGGGACGCTCGATGAATAGAGAACATAACGCTCGCGGCGGCGTGGTGACGAAGGGGAGGGAGCGGGCGCCGCACCGCTCGCTGCTGTATGCCTTAGGCTATACGAAGCAGGAACTGGAAAGGCCGATGGTCGGCGTCGTATCGGCCTTTAGCGAAATCGTACCGGGACACACGCACCTTGATAAGCTCGCCGCCGCCGTGAAGGACGGCGTGTACATGGCCGGAGGGCTTCCGGTTCTCATGCCCTCTATCGGGGTGTGCGACGGCATCGCGATGGGACACGAGGGCATGAAGTATTCGCTGCCCTCCCGCGAATTGATCGCCGATTCGGTGGAAACCATGGCCATAGCGCATGGGCTTGACGCGCTGGTGCTGGTGCCCAACTGCGATAAGGTCGTGCCGGGCATGCTGATGGCCGCGGCGCGGCTGAACATACCTTCCATCGTCGTCAGCGGCGGCCCCATGGCGGCAGGCCGGTTCGGCGGGAAGGACATCAGCCTGTCGAGCCTGTTCGAGGCGGTGGGCGCGCACGCGGCGGGGCTTATCACCGACGAGGGGCTCTCAGAAATCGAGCGCGGCGCGTGCCCGGGCTGCGGCTCGTGCGCGG
>JAVBNW010000097.1:0-17811 GCA_031551255.1 Eubacteriales bacterium
ATGGTGATGCCGGGCGACAACGTGCAGATGGAGATCAAGCTGATCACCCCGATCGCAATCGAGGAAGGCCTGCGTTTGGCCATCCGCGAAGGCGGCCGCACGGTAGGCGCGGGCGTCGTTACCAGCATCATGGAATAAGCCTAGGCCCGACAAGCGATTAGCGTCAAGCATCGGGGCCGTCGCGCATATGCGCGGCGGCCCCGGTCGTTTTTTGATGCGCTTATGCATATTGGCGAAAGTGTGGCGCGCATGAGGTACTTAGGGTTTTTCCTGCAAACCCATAGAAAACCGAATGATTGGAGCGGCCGGCACGGATTTACCGTATATCGCATCGACAGGTAGAGGCCCCGATGTCAATTTTCAATTGAATGAACTATTTCCGGCAAATTTCGTTCAGCGGACGCCGGCAACGCAACATGTATGCCTATCCAAGAAATCCTTGGCAAGGAGCGCAAAAGCTCTCGTTTACAAATAGTAAAAATGTTTCTTCCCATGGCGAAATGGGTAGTATATAGACGGCCCTATTCTGTTGTATGAGAATGCAACGGCGAAGTGGAGGAAGAGAGCTAAATGCGTCGGGAAACGGGAGGGCTGATTATCGATGGATTGAAGCTTTCCATGGCTTCGAGCAAGTATGCGTCAAGTTCTGCACTGAGAGATCGGATGATCTCGACATCTTTGTCTTGATCGATCGCTTCGTATAGGCATGCGCGCAATCGTTCGATGTTTGCCTCATTTTCCAAACAATCCCCCCCATATGCAGTATCATTTATGTATGATTTCAAGTTGACAAACCATTCTATCATGCGAGAAATGCTTTGTAAAACGAAAAGAAGGTAGAATCATGTCGAATTATTGGTAATATGCCGAAATTTGCATTTTTATACCTTGGGAGGCAAATCTTGCATTTCAAATAGATGTTTCCAGTAGCGCTTAGGCATAAACTGGCGCTGAAGCCCTTCGTTTTTGCGTGCCTCGATGGCAATGGTTTTGTGGTAGGTGCGCCATAAGGCGATGAACGGATCATCCATGCCGGTATCCAGCTGAAAATCGGGCAAAGGGAGGATGGTCCAACGGGCGCGGTCTTTGTCAAAGACGGCCCCTTTCGATCGCGAAAGGTCGTGGATCAGCCAATGTTGGTCGCTCAGGCGATCGGCAAAGTGCGGTGCGAGAAACTGAACGACGTCGTTGTCGGGGGTGAAGGCGCAATAGTATACGCCGCGCACAGGGCGGAAACGGAGCAGGCCCGAAAGCTTGTGAACCTCGTGCCCGACCTGTTTGGAAACTTTTGTTGCTTCCCATACATCGGGGTCGGCGATCTGGTCGTTGAGCTGTTTACCCACGCGCCAGCCCACGCGCAAATAACGCATAAGCAGTGTTCCCCGATCTTCCCGGTAAGATGAGAAGACGCTTTGCAGGATCCAATATGCTTCGCCGGGCAGTTTGCGCCTGATGGCTTTACATACCCTGTCGGCCTTATCCGGCTCCGTTGCGATGCTGGTGGGTTGCGTGAGCAGCGAAGATTGCATCGGCGGCTCCAGTAGAATTTCCGCCGCGCGCGGGCGGGTCGCCTCGGCGTAAAACAAGGCGGTGAGCAGGCCGTCGAAGCTGCCGTCACACAGCAGCGTTGCGCCGATATCAAACGCCATGGCAGGCGGCAGGGGCAAGAGGGGGCAATACATCCGGCGGGAGCAGGGGTATATGGGAAGCTGGCGGCAAAAAGGCGAGCGGCGCATCCTCCGGCGCAAACAGGCTGGTTTGTTCCGCAAATAGCCCTTGGGGCGCAATAGCCTTTTCCTGCGCCGTCAGCGCGCGAACGAGAATGTCTTCGCGCATGGGTATGCCCCCCAGATAGTGGCCCGAACATGTGATGAAATAGCGTGCGCGCTTGAGCACGATGCCCAGCCGCTTCAGATCTTCAGGCTGCAGGGAAGCGGCGCGCCTGGCGGTTACGATGCGCTTAGCGCCGGTTGTGCCGATGCCCGGCACGCGCAAAAGCATCTCGAGCGGCGCACGGTTAACCTCCATAGGAAAGTTTTCCAGGTTGCGCAGTGCCCATACGCACTTAGGATCGAGCAAAGGATCGAGAAAGGGATGGCTTTCGGGAAGGATTTCATCTGCATGGAAGCCGTACTGTCGCTGCAGAAAATCGCATTGATACAGCCTGTGCTCCCTAAGCAGCGGCGGGGCGGGCAGCGCGGGCAGGCGACATTCGTCGCCGACCGGCACATAAGCGGAGTAATATACTCTCCGCATCGCGTATTTGCGATAGAGGCCTTGGGCGAGCATTACGATTTGGCGGTCGGATTCACCGCTCGCCCCGATGATCATCTGCGTGCTCTGCCCGGCGGGCGCGAAGGAAGGGAGCGAGTGGAGATGTTTTTCATCTAAGGCGCGGCTGAGCCCCTTATGCAGCAGCGCCATCGGATGAAGGATCGCATCCGGAGATTTATCCGGGGCGTAGAGCGCAAGGCTTGTACGCGAGGGAAGTTCGATATTGACGCTGACGCGGTCGGCTAGTCCCGCGATGCGCTCGATAGCTTCCTTTGCCGCGCCGGGGATCACTTTTACGTGTATATAGCCCAGAAACCTCTCTTCGCATCTGAGAATGCGCAGGCATTCGATCATGCGCTCCATCGTGGCATCGGGCGAACCTTCCACGCCGCTGGACAGGAACAGCCCCTCGATGAAATTTCGTCGGTAAAATGCCATGGTTAGATCCGCTACCTCTTTGGCAGTGAAGGAGGCACGCGGTCGATCGTTGCTTGAGCGATTGGCGCAATAGGCGCAATCGTAACGGCAACGGTTCGTCAACAGGACTTTTAGCAAAGAGATGCATCGGCCGTCCGCCGACCAACTGTGGCATATGCCGCAGGCCGTGGCATTGCCTACGCCGCCTTTTCCGGAGCGATCGATGCCGCTGGAAGCGCAGGAGGCATCGTATTTGGCGGCATCGGCCAGGATTTCGAGTTTGCGTTGCATATCCATAAAAATCCCTCTCAGAACTTATGTTCGTATATAGTATAGCGCACTATGCCGATCATTGCAAGCCTTTCTCATACAAAGGCTAAAATGGGCTCGATATCCGGGCTGGAAGGCGCGCCAATAACATTATTGTTTTCATTTTCTGTGTTGCCATCCGGCGTGCCGCTCTTGAGACGAATATTTACCTGTATGGACGATAGGAAATACTTTCAGAAGACTTTTGTTTGTGATATACTTGCAAACGTATTGGATATTTAGCAGATCCTGGCAACGCATTTTTTCATGCAATTTGATCTCTGGGGGTCCCATATGACGCTAGGCATGTTGATTTTGCCGCACACAAATGCGCGGTACTTTCGTTCGGTTCGCGATTTATCCGTTGCCGAAATGGCGGTTATGTCCGAGGTTTCTTGCATTTCCGATATCGAATATCGAGTAATCGACGGATTTGAATTGCTGTGTTTTCAGGTACCCGAGGAGCGTTTGACCGATGCCCTAAAGGTACTCAAGAGGCATTCTTCATGCCAAGCCGTGTTTGCCATACAGGGCGATTTGCTCAGGCCACTTTTATTGCCCGGGGAAACCCCTTTTCAAAGCGACATTGGGGCGATTTTGAAGTATAAAGGCAAGACGAACGAAAGATTTACGTCTCTTTTGATCAATACCGCCGTGTTTTCCGGTGCGTTTGCTCGGCAGTACGACGAAAACTTGAGCATTCTTGACCCGATGTGCGGCAGAGCCACTACCTTGCTTGAGGGGTTGCGCGTTGGCTATAATGCGGCGGGGATTGAAGTGGACAAATCAGATGTAAAAATGGCGAATCAGTTTTTGAAAGAATATCTGCAATTCCATAAGGTTAAACATACCGTACGCAAGGATTCCATGACGGCAAAAGGTAAGGCGGCCGGAGAAAGAACGCGATATGCGATAGGCAACGGCCAGGAATGGACGCTGATTCTCGGGGACACGGCCGATGCGGATGCCTTTTTTAAGCCGGAAAGTTTTCACGCGCTCGTGGTCGACCTCCCTTACGGCATTCAACATGCGTTCTCGACGGGCAAAAAGCGTGCGCAAATCGATGCGCTGATGCGGGCTGTTCTGCCGCGCTGGCGCAATCTTCTCAAACCGGGGGCTGCGGCGGCGGTATCCTTTAACGCCCACAGCGTTTCCAGGGACGCTCTGCGCGGCATGCTTGCCGAGGCGGGCTTCCGGCCCCTCAAAGATGGCCCCTATGAGCAGTACCGCCACTGGGTTGAGCAGGCAATCGACCGAGATATTGCCGTGGCGGTGCGGGATTGATCGACAGCATGGAAAGGGGAATCCCCGTGACATTTAGCGAGCTGGAAGCGAAAACCCTGCACGATCTGCGCCAAATGGCCAAGGCTGCAGGCGTGGAGTCTCCCACGACGTTCGCCAAGCGCGATTTGGTGATGCGTATTCTGGAGAAGCGGGGGACGCCTGTCGCGCTGAAAGAGTTGCCTCCTCCACCCCCAAGGCGCGGTGGCCGGCGCAAGCAAAGCGAGGAGGAACCTGTGCAGCTTTCCGTCGATCAAAAAGCCGTGCCCCCAAAGAGCGTTACCACGGAAAAAGTGCCGACCCCGGCACCCGTGCAGCCATCGGTTGACGACGTCACGCCCAAGGAGGCGGCGCTTGAAGCGTCGGCGGTTGAGCCCGCGCGCGAAGAGGCGCGCCCACAGGCGCCGCGCCCCGTTCCCACTCCCCAGCCGCGCGCCGAATTTGTGCCCCGGTCCATGCAAAACCGGCAAGAAGGCGTTTGGCGTCCGCACGAAAAAGTGCAAAACGGATCGAATGAAGGCGCATATCGTCGCCGCGAGCCGGGCGCTTACAATAAAGAATACGGTACGTCCAACCCCGCGGTGCCGGAAATGCTCATTGCCGGAGAGTGTGGCGATTGCGAAGGTATTTTAGAAACGCATCCCGACGGCTACGGGTTTTTGCGGTCGGAAAACTATCTGCCCGGCAATAAGGATGTGTATGTATCCATCGCCCAGATCCGCAGATTCAACCTGAAGACCGGAGACAAGATTACCGGCAAGACGCGGCCCGTTCGAGAGGGCGAGCGCTATATGGCTCTTTTGTACATCACTGCCATCAACGACGATCCGCCCGACAGCGTCAGTCGTTCAAAGCCGTTTGACGAGCTGGTGCCGGTGTATCCCAACGTCCGCTACACGCTCGAAAGCCCCCAGGTCGCCAACGACCTGGCAATTCGCGCCATCGATTTGATCGCTCCGATCGGCATGGGGCAACGCGGGCTCATCGTATCTCCACCTCAAGCCGGCAAGACGACGCTGCTGAAGAAGATCGCTCAGTCCATCACGAGCAACCACCCCAACGTCTGCCTAATCGTCTTGTTGATCGACGAGCGGCCCGAAGAAGTTACCGATATGAAGCGGTCGATCGACGGCGAGGTCATCTATTCCACTTTTGACGAGTTGCCGGATCACCATACCAGGGTTTCGGAAATGGTGCTGGAGAGGGCACAGCGCCTCGTCGAGCAAAAAAAAGATGTGGTGATTTTGCTCGATTCGATCACCCGCCTCGCCCGCGCGTACAACCTCGTCATCCCCATGACCGGACGGACGCTGTCCGGCGGCCTCGACCCGGGCGCCCTACATAAGCCCAAGCGCTTTTTCGGCGCCGCCCGCAATATCGAAGACGGCGGCAGCCTCACAGTCATCGCAACGGCCCTGGTGGAGACCGGAAGCCGCATGGACGATATCGTTTACGAGGAATTTAAGGGAACGGGCAATATGGAAATACATTTAGATAGAAAACTATCCGAAAGGCGGATTTTTCCAGCCATCGATCTATACAAATCCGGCACGCGCCGCGAAGAACTGCTGCTGAGCAAGGAAGAGCTCGAGTGCGCGTATGGCATACGGCGCGTGCTGTCCGGTTCGAATACATCCGAAGCGACGGATCAGCTTTTGTCGCTGATGGCGCGCACGCGTGCCAACGCCGAATTCTTGGGCAGGATGAAGGAATGGCTCAACCTCTACGAAAAAGAAGGATACAGCTTTGGAGGAAGGCAATAGCCGTCACGTCCGAATTTGCGTGCCGCCTGCTGAAGGTATAAAACGTTTTGCGCCCGACAGCACTGCGCTGCGGGCGTTTTGCTGCCCGGCGCCTGGGCGATGTGGCAGGCCGATGCATCCTCTAGTCCCCGACCCTAAAAATCCGAGCAAAATGAGCGAACAGTTTTTACCTCCGCGCGAAGGCAGAGGGAGGCGTGGCTGGAGCTACGTCAACCGACTCAGGCAATGCGGGGCGGAAAAAGAGCTGCTCAGGGGCCCGGATTTTTGGAGTCGGGGACTATAAGCATCTGTTAAAATGTGATTGCGGCGGTTGACTTTGCCGCGTGCTGGTGGTAGGATTATGCCATAAAGTCGATCGATTTAGTCGGGATTGGAGGTGGTCTATATCAAACTCTCCACAAAAGGGCGCTACGGCATCCGCGCGATGTACGATCTTGCGCTGTATCATGGCGAGGGGCCGCAGACAGTCAAGGCGATTTCCGAGCGCCAAGGCGTACCGGAGGCGTATTTGGAACAGTTGATTGCCAGGATGCGCAAGGCGGGGCTCGTCCTCTCCATCAGAGGGGCACAGGGCGGGTATCTATTGGCGGATTCTCCGAATCATATTACCATCGGTTCCATTCTGCGCGCCGCCGAGGGCACGCTCGCCCCTGCCAGCTGCGTGGAGGAGGATGAACCCTGCGAACATGCGCCCGACTGCGCCATGCACGTTCTGTGGGAACGCATTTATGTGGGGCTCAACGAACTTTTAGATGCAATGACGCTCAGCGAGATGATCACCGGAAGCTCGGATGCGTGCCCTGGGCCGGATTCCGAGTGCGTTACAAGCAAAAAAACGTAAATGACGCGGGAGCGTTTTCCGTCCGCAAGGCGGACAAGCCAATCCGCGCGTGAAATATTGGAAATGGCTGAAAAGAGGGGAATCGATATGGATCGCATTTACTTTGACAACGCGGCGACAACACCTGTGGCACCTGAGGTGGTGGAAGCGATGCTGCCATATTTTACGCGGGCATTCGGCAACGCGTCTTCGGTACACCGCTTTGGACAGGAAGCCCATGCCGCCATGGACGATGCGCGAGCGAAAGTTGCGGCAGCGCTGAATGCAAAGATCGAGGAGATCTACTTCACTTCCGGCGGCACGGAAGCGGATAACTGGGCAATCCGCGGCGCTTTGGCATCCAGCAAGCGTGGCAAACACGTTATCACCTCCCAGGTGGAGCATCATGCTGTTCTGCACGTGCTGGAAAAGCTCGAAAAGGACGGCCTTGCCCAGGTAACCTATCTTCCGGTCGACGAGTACGGCAGGCTGACCGCCGAGCAGGTTCGCTCCGCCATACGCCCGGATACCGCGCTGGTAACGATTATGGCTGCGAACAATGAAGTCGGCACTTTGATGCCCATCGCGCAGATCGGGGCTGTGTGCCGCGAGGTCGGGGTGTGGTTTCATACGGATGCGGTGCAGGCGGTAGGGCATATTCCGATCAATGTATGCGACATGAACATCGACATGCTTACGCTTTCCGGGCACAAGCTGCACGGGCCCAAGGGCATCGGCGCGTTGTACATCCGCAAAGGGATACGCATCGCCAACTTGATGGAAGGCGGCGCTCACGAACGCGGCAGGCGGCCCGGCACTGAAAATATTCCGGGAATCGTAGGCCTTGGCGCGGCGATTGAAAGGGCTGTGCGCGACATGCCGGAAACCACCGCAAGGCTCGTTGCGATGCGGGATGCCATGATCGCGGGCATCATGGAAAGGGTTCCGGACGTGAAGCTGAACGGACATCCGACCGAGCGGCTGCCGGGCAATGTAAACGTTTCCATTACCTACATAGAGGGCGAAGGAATGCTGCTGAGCTTGGATATGCAGGGGATTGCGGCATCGTCGGGCTCGGCGTGCACATCCGGTTCGCTCGATCCTTCGCACGTTCTGCTCGCGATGGGCCTAAACCACGAAACGGCCCATGGTTCGCTCAGACTATCGTTTGGCGAGCAAAACACCATGCAGGAAGTCGAACGCTTTCTTAGCACGCTTCCGCCGATCGTGGATAAACTCCGGGCGATGTCCCCTCTGTTTGCGCAACAAAAAGGAGGCAAGCAATATGTATAGCGAAAAGGTTATGGATCATTTCTCCAATCCGCGCAATGTGGGGGAGATCGAAGACGCGTCGGGCGTCGGGACTGTAGGCAACGCCAAGTGTGGCGACATTATGCGCATTTTCTTAAAGATCGACGAGAACGACATCATCACCGACGTAAAATTTAAGACGTTCGGCTGCGGTGCGGCGATCGCCACGAGCTCCATGGCCACGGAAATGGTGATGGGCAAGCACATCGACGAAGCGCTCAAGCTTACCAACAAGGCCGTGGCGGAGGCGCTGGGCGGGTTGCCGCCTGTGAAAATGCATTGTTCACTGCTTGCCGAACAGGCTTTCAAAGAGGCGATCGAAGACTATTTTCACAAGACGGGCCGCCCATTGCCGGAGGGGTTCAGCAAGCCGGATGTCGACGAGGAAGACGAATAGGGCAGTCGTTATGCTCTATCATGAAAAGGTGGCTTCGGCCACCTTTTTGGCGTTCACGCCTCAGCCGCGCCGCCAATGAACGCGGTTTGAAGATCGGTGACTATACAATCGCGATATGGTACAATACACTCGAAAAAGTATATGCGGAGGGAAAACTATGCAAATTACCGTATTTGAAGATGCGCAGGAGCTCGCGCGCAAAAGCGCGGAGGCCCTGCGAGAGGCGATACGCATAAAGCCCGATCTTTTGTGTTGCTTTGCGGCGGGCATGACACAAGTGCCCACGTATGCGATCCTGGCGGATTGGGCGCAGAGCGGCGAGGTGGATGTAAGTCGCATCAGGGTTGTCGGCTTGGATGAGATTGCCGGAGCTTCGCGGGAAGCGCGCGAGGGTTTTCACTATTTTCTTGAAAAGCATTTTTTCCTTCGCGCTGGTATTCGCGCATCGCAGATCGTCTTTTTTAATGCTCAGGCGCCGGATCTTGATGCGGAAGCATCCCATATGGATGCCTGGTTGGATGAAAACGGACCGATCGACTTTTTGCTCCTTGGGGTGGGGGACAACGGGCACATAGGCTACAACGAGCCGGGAGCACGCCCGGATGGCCGTACGCATGTAAGTCATTTGGAACAGAGCTCGATCGATGCAGGCAAAACGTATTTCGACCACGCATTTTCCTATGAAAAGGGGATTACGCTTGGGCTGCGCGATCTGCTTTGTGCGCGGGAGATTCTCGTGCAGATGACGGGCGCTAAAAAATACCCAGTGGTGGAGAGACTATATGCGGGCGAGGCAACGCCGGATATCCCCGCTACACTGCTCTTGGGGCGCGAGAGGGGCGTCAGGTTCTTCGCGGATCGCTCAGCCGCGGGGAAATAAGCCTGATGATGAATTTTTCACATGCCAATGCACAGCCTTTCCGCCTTGGCGAGGGCGAGGATGCTTGCTTGCTGCTGCACGGCTTTACCGGTTCGCCCTCACATATGCGGCCGCTCGGCGAATATCTTGCGTCGCACGGCCTTCATGTGGAAGGCATTGTCTTGCCGGGGCACGGAACCCGTATTCAGGATATGGACGGCGCGACTTGGCGCGATTGGCTCGTCTGCACACAGGACGCCGCCACGCGCCTAAAGAAAGGCCATAGGAACTTTTACGTTGTGGGCCTCTCGATGGGCGGAGTGCTTTCTTTGATATTGGGCGAACGCCGGCAGGTGGATGCCGTGGTTTCGCTCGCCGCGCCGATGCGCATTTACGCGCAGCGCGATGCCGCGCTTTCTAGACTGATATGGCCTTTTGTGCGCTACCTGCCCGATAAACCTCACGAAAAGGAAGATTTTCTCGATGAATACGATTATGGATACGACCAGACCCCGGTGCGCCGCGTAAAGGATCTGCTGGCGCTTATGCGCAAGGCAGAAAGGGGGCTTGCAAAGCTTACATGCCCGCTGCTGGTGGTGCAATCCCGCTCGGATGAAACCGTGCGCCCGATCAGCGCCGATATCATCTATGCAGGGGCTAATTCAGCGCATAAGGAGCTTTTGATGCTTCAGCGCTCCCCTCATGTGCTTACGCTTGGGGTGGAGCGCGAAGAGGTGTTTCGCCGCACTGCGGATTTTTTGCTGAGCCAATCGGAAATCCGGGGTTGATAATTTGCATGGCATCGTATATAATATGCGGGTGTCAAACGACGCTTGCCTGGAGAGTTGGCTGAGTGGTCGAAGGCGCATGATTGGAAATCATGTGTACGGGTAACCGTACCTAGGGTTCAAATCCCTAACTCTCCGCCAGATCGGGGCGCACTACGCTCCTTGCTCCCACCATGGTAGTAGCATGGTGGGAGCTTTTTTCCATACTTCTTCTTGTCGCGGGCTATGTATCGCTCGCTTTCGCGCCGTGGCATCTTGCAGGAATGAGTGAGGATGACGAACGAGGCAAGGAGCGCACTTGATGCGCACCGCTCCTCCTTTCTTCATGGAACCGAACCTCTATTTGAAGAACGGCGAAGCGAAATATATAATGTGTATTTTCCTTCTCACACTTTTCAAGCCCCTTTTGTGCTTGTGGGCGCAATGCGTGAGTCGTCTCGGTTGACAAGGCCCGCAACGCCCGCATATTTCTTTTCAATAGCGTCGTGATGATGAACGCTGGTTTGCCGATTCGGCATAGCGGCTCCTATCATGCGCTGGAGAGAATATGGTATAATGAAGGACCACGCTGTGATATCGAGATTGGCGCAGTATGTGCAATCGATCAATCAGCGCCTGTACTTTGCCGCTCCGAAGATTGAACGCTTTTGTTGATGCTATAGCAGTTTGCAAACTGGAAATGGTATGTAACGTTTGAGCTACGTATTTGCAGTTGGCAGGCGTATGCTTGTCGTGGAATGGAGCTGAAAAAGCATCGGGGGGAGAGTGACGAAGTGAATGAGGGTTGGTGAACGTTGCTCGAAGATATTGAATGATGTTATGAAAATGCAGGGGGTGGAGGATGACGCGCTCGGCTCATGCGTCGCTACATCGCTTTGTCACCGCCAATGCACATCATTCCATGAAGGTCGATTCCAGGTGCGGAGTTTTGCATTTTCTATAAATTGTGCGCTCTATGTGCAATCCGAAAAGTGCAGCGCAAGCTTACTGCGGATGTGGCCGGAACTGAACATATAACAAGCGCTGGAAGGTGATGACAAATGACCGATGTATATATATTGTATGCTCAGAACGACCTGTCGAATGATATGTTTTCAAAGCTTATGCATCTGGTATCCGATGATAAAAAAGAACGGCTAGAACGCTTTTCCCGACGTCGAGACGCACAAAATTCGCTATTGGCAGACGTTTTATCTAGGTTTCTTATTTGTCAAAGAGAGCATATTAACAATGATCAATTGCGATTTGAAACCAATGCCTATGGCAAGCCTTTTGTGTCAATACCATTTATTCATTTCAACGCATCGCATGCGGGGCACCGTATTGCCGTTGCCATATCGGATTTCCCAATCGGAATTGATATTGAAACCATTACTACGCCTTGTGCAGAAATCGCCAAGCGATATTTTTCACAAGATGAAAGTGCGTATGTCCTGCATCCCTGTCAAGCGATGGATTTGCGCTTTTTTGAGATATGGACCAAAAAAGAGGCGTATATAAAGTATAAAGGGAAAGGACTTGCTATTGCCTTACGGTCGTTTAGTGTCCTTCAGCCTCCGCCCTACGAAAAAATTTTTTTTCATCGCATCCCATTGCAAATCCCCGGGGCACTGTGTCATATATGCACAGAAGATAGGTGTTTTCATGCAACTCATCTTGATGCAGTAAGCTTCTTGGATATTCTGGTGCAGAATCAATATATGGCCATGTAACAGTTTTTAGATGGAGGTATCGTGTCTATTTGCAAAGTGAATCGATCCATTTCATTGCAAATCGCCGCATATCGTCCGCGTGTTCTCGTATGGAAGCAGCTAGCTCAAGGGATTCCGATTTGAAGATTAATTGGGCCTTTTCCTTCTGCGGATTTACGACAGTATATTTTAAGGTTTTTGCTCGCGCTATCGAAATGCGGTTCAATTGCCTTTGGAAATCTGCGATGAGTGAACCATGGACGTTTTCATGGTTAACCGTGTAGTTCAGGCGCTCATGCAATAGGTTTGCGTGCTCATACAAGTGATGGATGTAACGGAAGGACTGTGGCTCTGCTTGTTCGACAGTATCGGCAACAAAGGAATAATAATCAATGCCAAAGCATAGATCTCCCCGATAATCCAAGTTCAATAAAAAACGTTGTCTGGGGGAAATGCGGCCCGTGGCAAAGGCCTCAAGCCCCGCCGCTAGCCTTTGCGGATCAAACGGATAGGTGCCATGATAATCATCTAGGCTCAGCGCGATGATGCGGTGTTCTCTGGCCCATTCGATGTCCCCATGATGATCACATACATCTCCCTTCCGGAACGCCGTTTCTACTTCAGAGAAGCGATGGATGATTCTTCCATATTTTTTCCGAGTGTTCATGCCCATTGCATAGAAAACTTGCAGCTTTTCGTCGTATCCATAAAATAGTGTTTCGTGCAAAAAATGCATCTTTGCGCCACTGAAAATGCTACTGGGCAAATAGTAATCGTCGGAGAATACAATGGCATATTTACCTTTATCGATGAGCCTTTTGATGATATCGACAATGGATTTATGGCTTAAAGAATCTTGCGCGTAGTTATCCTGGTGCATGACCGGCTGCTGCAATGAGATGTCTTCGGCAAAGCAACAAGCATCCAGATAGAGCATTCTAATATGTAGTTCTGAAACTTTTTGGTAAGGAGTAAATGTAAAAGGTATGATGTAGTTTTCCATTAACCATGGAGTCATACTGGGGTAAGCCGAAAGTATGGATAGGGGATAGGCATAGGTCATCATATTGTCTCCCCAGATGTTGGGGTTTATGGCTAACATACGCTTCATTTAGGCTCTCCTTCACATTTTCATGCTACAATGGTCAATATGGTGCAACCACTAGGCAACACCCTACCGGAGCGCGAGAAGAGAGTACCATCTTTTGCTTTTTCGCCTTTCGGACAATGAATAGGCGCCCCGTGGAAGACCGGCTTCCTTGGCCTTATAATATCGGGTGCAACTCTGCATGTCTTCCTTCTTTTTTACACAAGTATATGTATCTTACCCTATTGAAAAATGCATTCATTTCTGAAATGAAACCAAAGCGCTTCATGTACTTGGCTGAGCCTGCCACTTCTCATTTTCGCCATGCGGAGCCTACTCTCTTGACAATGCGCAGGGCATGCACGTTTTTTCGATTTTTCACCTTCGCGCGCAACCAAACTATCACGGGCACCCCAATCTGTATCGGAAGCGCATAGATAAAGTACACATCTCTTCCGAAGGCGAACGGATCCTTCGTCGTATGAAAAAGGAGTGGGGAAGCGGCTGCTGCCACGAGCGCCAGCGCGTCTAAAATCTATCCACACCGCTTCAGCGCAAATACGTGGCCCCCCCTCCGCGGCATCGTAAAGGCAAAATGAGATGCTCGCAAATGCACAGCATAACATGCCGATGGATACAAAGGCTTCGATGAGCTGAAGATAGCTATCTATGTCGATAAGATCTGCCGCCGTGTAGGAGGAAAAGTATAGTGTGCCGTAGGCGTATTCGCCTAACATCATAATGTTTCTGAGCGAGGCGAAAACAACCGTTAGTCCGCCCGCCAAGAGGCCTAAAAGATATGCTCTATACTTGCTCTGACCCGGCTTGAGGTTTCCTGACACGATCAGAAACACGACGCTTTCTGCAAAGGGATATGCCAGATAAGCGACCGAGCTTCGCCCGATCTCTTGAACGGAGTGATTCATAGCGGGCATAAGAATATCGGGCGATAGATAGCCGAAAGAAAGCGCTGTTAGCGAAACGAAGAAAAACCCTACTGCCATCGTAAGCAAAATGCTTATGCGCCCCATGGCCTGTACACCCCTCTTGGCAAGCCACGTACAAAGCAAAGCAAGCACGCAAGTCGGCGCGATCTTTGGCGTGCTTTTCAAAACCATCGCCATGGAAAAGGCGGTAAAGTCGCACAGTACCAGCATCGCAAGCTGAAGGCAGTATATTCTCGCGCTAGCGTGCGTGCTCACCGGCGTTCTTCTGCGCCGCATGTTGGCGGCGGATGTCGTAATTTTGGGCACTTGTATGCGCAGGGCTACCGCAGTGAAGAGCTTATGCTCCACTATCTTATGTATCCCGTACTGCTGGCCGCTTCCGGCGGCGTGGTTGGCAGCGCGGCGGGGCTTTTGCTAAGCGGCCTCATGCTCGGCTTTTTGCTCCCGCGTTTCCATGCCGGCGGTCGCAACGGCCTACAGCCCCGGCCTTGTCTTCCTTGGAATCGCCCTGTGCCTCAGCTCCTTCCTGATCATTCATAAGCTGCTCAAACGGCCCGTGATCGAGCTTATGAAGGGCGAAGAAGGTTCCGAGAAAGTTAACTGGCTCGAGCGCCGCCTGAGGCTTGAGCGCCTTTAGTTTGTCGTGATATTTGCCGTCCACGAGCAGGTGCGCAGCCTCTCGCGCAGCGCGTTTCTTTTGTTGGGCGTGGTGGCGGCCACCATGATGCTGCTCTATGGGCTGACGATGAAGAGCTCGCTCGACTATCTGCTGGCGCAGGGCGTCCAACCCCTATACAACCTAAAAAACGAGTATGTGTTTACGCAGCCGCGCATCCAACCGCTCCGGCGAATACCGAGCCGTTCGGCGCGATGTATGTAACCGCGAAGGAGGATGGCGGCACGAGCTTCATCGTAACCGGCGTTATGCCCGATACGAAGCGCATCGTGCTTGCCGAATTGCGCGGAAAGCCCCTGGCGGCGTATCAGACGGTGATGACGACGCCCCTTGCGAACAAACTTGGAGTCAAGCCCGGCGGTACCATCGCCGTGGTGAGCGATGAAAACCTTCAGGAGTACGCATTTACGGTGGATGCGATCGCCGGCACGTGCGCAGGGGAATTCATCTTTGTGCCGCTTGAGCGGCTCAATGCACTTGAGGGGCTGCCGGCCGTTTCCTACATCGGCATATGGGGCGACGAACCGCTGAGCTTCCCCGTGCAGGAAATTCGCAGCACAAATTCCATGGATGTGGTGATCGCGGTCATCGACAATCAGATCGGCCAGACGGGCGTCACGGTGTATGGGCTTACCGTCGCAGCAGTTGTATTGGGGCTGCTTATCATCTTCGTCGTCAACTCCATGATGGTCGAGGAAAACGGCTGCGGCATTTCGCTGATGAAGGCGTTCGGCTACCGGTCGCGCGAAATCACCCGCCTCGTGCTGTGGGCAGCAATACGGCATTGGTGGTCGCAGGCTATGTGCTGGGCATTCCCACACTGCTCGCATCCGTCGATGCGCTGTTTCGAACGTTGACTAAGAGCATGTAACTGATCTTCCGGTGAAGTTTAGCGTGCCGTACCTGTGCCTTGGCTTTGTTGTGGTGATGCTTACATACGAGTTGGCAAAGCGCCTGTGCCGGAAAAAGCTCGCGCGCATTTCCATGGCAGAGGCGCTGAAGGCGGGGATGGAATAACATGAAGTTCGTCAGTCGGCGATGAGCAGCTCCTGCGCGGTTATGTTCGAAAAATGCGTAACGGCCCGATCGGTAAGTAGGCTAAACCTGCCGACCAGGCTTAGGTAGCTTACGAATTGTAGGTAAAGAACTTCGTCAAGATATACTTCGATGAATTTTTCGTTCCCTACAATTCTTAGTTTGTATGCACGACCGTACTTCAGAGAAACTTTGCGCATGTCCAGCAGCATAAAACGGGGCAGGGTAAAGCACGCGATCAGCTGCTTTTCAAAGTCGAGCATCGCTACGATGCCCTCGTTAGAGCCCGCCTGCCGGAAGGCAAGCCCCGCGCCAATCCCGTGATCTACCAGAATATCGGCGCAGAACACAAAGTTTTCGCCGATGACGTCGCCCAGGGTATAGCGGCTCCATGATGTTTCCGTCTCTCCAGTAACGTGGCCGTTTTGTTCCGCCCAGTTGCCGCGCGTCTCGTGATCGCGAAAGTAATCGGCGCGCGGCGGGAGGTGGGCGGGGTCGACCAGTGCATCGCCGTATTTTTCAGCTAAAAGATCGGGGTAGCATGCGCACAGCTTCCCGTCGATCACGCGCACTTCTTTGGGAATGCCAAGAACCCCGAGCGTAGCCTTGTAGTTGTTCTCGCACTCCCTTTCGCCCATGGCGTATAAAACGTACTTTTTCCCGCGAAAATTCGCGGTGCGGCAGCTAAAGCCGTTAAAGCCCATCGACGCGATCAGGATAGGATCCTGTGGCAGCAGGTACGGCCCTTCCACCCGATCCGCCACCGCGTACAGCGTGCCGCTCACCAGAAACATGTCGCCAAGCACTTCGCGGTTGGAATACGCGTTGTCCTCTAAAAACGTTAGGTACCACTTGCCGTTCAGCGAAAAAAGATCCGGCATTTCCACGATGGCATAGCGGTTTTGCGGGCCGCTCAGCACCGGCGGGGTTTGTTGCCAGTGAAATAGGTCTTCGGAATATGCACCGGCGAACACGCTGCCTTGAGGAAGCTCTTGGGTGGGGATGCGCGTGGCGAATACCCCGAAATGCCCGGGCCTTTTGTCGTGCTTTACCACCATCAGGTCGCGGCAATCCACGATGCCGCCGGGGCCGGGGTTTTCATCGGTGTTGTACCATGCGCCGTCCGGCGCGATGATCGGGTTTCCTTCGTATTTGCGCCATGACATCATGTCGTCGCTGACCGCGGCGCCGATGCGCTGACTCTTTCCGCGGCTTGCCGACGAACGGATGGTATAGAACATGTAGTACTTTCCTTCGTGGTAGATCGTCGAGCCCGTCCAGTTTTGTAGATCGCCCATTTGCCCGGCGGGCTCGACATCCAGCGCGAAGGGCAGCTCCTCCCAGTCCAGCAGGTTTGTCGATACCGCGTGCCCGATCCGCCCCTCCTCGGCCGGATCGCGCCCTGAGCCTGGCCTTACCCGTTGCAGATAAAACGCGTGGATCTCGTCGGTTCCCTCTTTCGGGCAAAACCAGGTATCCCACTGGAACATTCCCTCGCCGTGATAGCGCATGCGGCCGCCCTCCCCGTTTGTTGGTATTGTGTGTGATCAACGCGAGTATAGCACATGTCGCGGGCGTTTGCCGCCCTTAGACTCGGAAAGCGTACCTCGCCATGTACAGGGAGCGGGGCGCGATCTTTCACAAAAGATCACGCCCCTTGACGATGAAATCAATGCGCATTAGCCCACGCAATACCCTCCGCGGCCCTCTCGTTTGGCGCGCAGCAGCGCCTCGTCAGCAAGGTCAATCGCCACCTGCGGGTCGTCGATATCCTGGGGAATGGCGGCGATGCCTACGCTAAAAGATACTTTTAAAGTACCGCCGGGGTAGGAAACCTCTTCATCCGAAAACGAGAGGATTCTTCGCGCCGTCTCTTCGCAGGCCGCGAGATCGGCGCTGGAGGTGAGGATCGTAAACTCGTCGCCGCCCGTGCGAAAGAAGATCATGCCCTCGGTTATGCCCCGGGCGATGCGGGAAGCGACGGATGCGATGGCCGCATCGCCGGCGGCGTGGCCGAGCTTTTCGTTGATTTCGAGCAGGTGATCAAGATCCGCGAGCAGCACGTAGGTGCCTTTTGTGGAGAGAATGCGTTCGCGTACTTCGGACATATCGTATGCTTTTGCCGATGTCATGGCAATGCCTCCTTCTGCGTCGGT
>JAVBNW010000115.1:0-30731 GCA_031551255.1 Eubacteriales bacterium
CCAAATCATGGAATCATAAGTGAAAGCGGCGCCTGAAAGCTCGTTGGGGGAGGTGTTTGTCTGTGCGTCTGTGGATGTTGGGTGCGCTCGTCGTCGTATCCATCGTGGTGGGGATGGTCATTTACGTTCCATCGCTTGACTATCAGGAGACCTTTATGCCCGACGAACCCACCGCGCCTCCGATGGCCAACATCGCCATGGCTGATCGCGAAATCACAGGCCCGATAGCCTCCGTCGATGCCGATCCTCTCCCTGCGCCCGACCCTACGCCGCACCCGGCTGAGGAAACCGATCTTTACTACGACCCCGATCTTGCCGAAGGCATCTCCGATCTGTTTGTGGAAGGCGATTTTTACCCCATCGTGCTGGATATCGCCAACTTGCGCTGGGGCGAAACGAATAAGGTTGCAAAGATCGTACGGCCCGATGCGCCCAAAGCCGAAGAGGCCGCCCTCTCTACGCTTCAGGTAGAGCAAGGCGTTCTGGTGCTGGGCGAGAGGGAAGATAGTTCCACTTTGCGTCTCTATAGCGAAGAAGGCGAGCTCGAAAAAGACTTTGCTTTGCGCGTGAAGACAGGAAGCGCCTTGGAACCTATGGCCAACCCGGATTGCGCATATATCGCCACGCTGGGCAATGAAATACTTTTAATCGATGCCATGAAGGGCGTTACCCAAGGCCTTGGCGCGCGGGGAAGACCGGTGTATTTTGATCGCGCGAAGGGAGCCGTGCTTTTCGCCCGCGCGGACGAATACGCGCTGTGTCCGCTGGATGGCGGTTCGGAAACTGTATATAGGTTGCTGTACTGATGGCCGCGCGATGGATGGTGAGTGCTGCAAAGGGAGCTTGAGAAATCGGGCGCCCTTTGCCTATTTTATCCCGGCAAGCGCCTTGCCCCGGAGCGTGCTTCATCATCCGCCCAAAGAGAGCAAGGTTTCGAGGTTTAAAGCTTAGGGACAATAAAGGAGGTTTGACCATGGCGCAAAAGTACGATATCGCAGCCTACGTATGGCCCTCTTACAGCGGCAACGACCCGCGCACGCGCACGTTCTGGCCCGAGGGTATGGGCGAGTGGCAGACCGTTCGCGACGCAAAGCCAAAGTTTCCCGGCCATGTCGAGCCGCGCAAGCCGCTGTGGGGCTATGTCAACGAGGCGAACCCCGATGTGATGCAAATGCAGATCGACGTCGCGGCGCGCCACGGCGTCAATGTGTTCATCTACGACTGGTACTGGTACGACAACCGTCCGTTTTTGGAAGACTGCCTCAACGACGGTTTTCTGGGCGCGCCCAACAACCGGCAAATGCAGTTTTACATCATGTGGGCCAACCACGACGCCACCCATCTATGGGATAAACGGAACACCCACGACGTCAACGGCGCGGTTTTGTGGGAAGGCTTTGCCGATCGCGCTAAGTTCGAAACCGCGTGCCGAAGGGTGATCGACAAGTATTTTCACCGGTCCAATTACTATAGGCTGGGCGGTGAGCCGGTGTTTTCGGTGTTTGACATCGCCAATCTCGTCAAGGGGCTGGGCGGCGTGCGCGAAACCCGCGAGGCGCTTACGTGGTTCCGCGCGCAAAGCGCCGCCGCCGGCCATGGCGGCGTGCATATGCAGGCGGTGCTCTTTGGCGTACACGAGATTGCCTTGCCCGAAGGCGGGCGCATGCTCAACACCGAGCTTGCCGTGGCATTGGGGTTCTCAAGCACGACAAACTATCAATTTTGCAGCATGACGAACATTAAGAGGGACTATGCGGATATCATGAAGGACATTCCCGGCGTATGGGAAAAGTATGCGGGCATGAGCATCCCCTATGTTCCCCACGTATCCGTCGGCTGGGATAACAACGCCCGCTTTTACGGCTTTAACGAGGATCTCATCACCGGCAACACGCCTGAGCAGGTGGAGAGGGCCTTTCGCGAGGCCAAGGCGTTTTTGGATGCGAAGCCGGGGCTTCCCAAGCTCGTTACCGTCAACAGCTGGAACGAGTGGACGGAGGGCAGCTATCTGCAGCCCGACGCGCTGTATGGTTATGGCTATTTAGAAGCCATCCGCAGGGTATTCCAGGAATAAACCGGGCCAGGAAGGCACGAAACGCGGCCGGGTCGCGGGCGCTTTGCGCCGAACACGCCGCCGCGCATGGGGGAGGAGACGGCATGAGAATCGCCATCGCCGGAACCAGTGGGCACATACACTATGTTCTCGACGCGCTCACGGCGGATCCCACTCTGTCCGTCGCGGCAGTCAGCCCCGGCGCGCCGGGCGAATCCATCGCCCAGTTGCTCGCCAAGCTCGACCGCATGGGACACTGGCCGCAGGTGTTCGAATCCGCCGAAGATATGGTTAAGGTGACGGGCATCGACATCGTCGTGGCCGCCGCGCCGTTTTACCGCAATGCTCCGATTACGATCGCCGCGCTTAGGCGTTCGCTGGCGGTGTTTTGCGATAAGCCGCTTGCGCTTTCGCTGGAAGCCTTGCAGGAAGTCATGCGTGAGCAGCGCGCGTCGGGCCGCCCCGTCTGCGCGATGATGGGCCTGCGCGCCGAACCTCACTTTGCTGCGGCCAAGCGCGTGATAGATTCCGGGGCGCTGGGCGCGCCGCTTCTGATCACCGCACAAAAGTCGTATAAGCTGGGCCAGCGGCCCGAGTTTTATACCCGGCGCGAAACATATGGCGGCACCATTCCGTGGATCGGCATCCACGCGATCGACTGGTGCGCCTGGCTGGGCGGAAGGCGCTTTGTGGATGTAACCGCGCGGCATACCACCCAGGGCAACGGAGGGTTCGGCACGATGGAAAGCGCGGCTGCCATGCTCTTTTCGCTGGAAGGTGGGGGAGTCGCCATGGTTAATGCCGATTTTTTGCGTCCTGCCGGCGCGTACACGCACGGCGATGATCGCGTTCGCGTGGTAGGAGAGGGCGGCGTGCTGGAGACGCGCGCCGGGCACGCATATTTCCTGCCGGAAAAGGGATTTCAAAACGAGCTGGAGCTCATTCCCGGTCCGGGCGTGTTCGAGGCATTTGCCGCGTCGCTGCGCGGGGAGTGTGAAAATCCCGTGCCCACCGAAGAAGGGTTTTATTGCACGGCAGCCGCGCTGATTGCGCGGGAAGCGGCGGATACCGGAAAGATGCTCAAGTTCGCCGATTATGGCTGGTAATCCGCCCAGGTGAGGTCATACGCCCAAGCCGCATTGTAAAGGGTATATATGCGCACGGGGAGATGAGCGGATGCCGCGCGGATGGTCGGTCCTTAACGATTCCATCCAAGATGCTTTGATCGGGCCGCCGGACGATATGCACACCCTTGCATTCATTCGATGGGATCTTAAGCGTATCGATGCGTTGAGTATCCAAAACGCCTTGGCAAGCGCACAGGATTTTGCCAAGGTATTTTGTCTCGCTTCGGATCAGGCGTATTTATCCGGCCCCGACATGCGTAAGATATTTATATCGGGGCTCAATGCCCTCAGGGAGCGCTACGGGGACTATGCCATCGATAAGCTACAGGCGAGCGTTGCCGATGCCGCCTATGTCCCCGTCGGCGACCGCCGGTATGCTGAGGCATTTGTCGTCGATCGCATCGTTCAAGGGTTTGAGGATATCTTTCCCGAGCTCGTCTTCGTGGGAAAAGAGGTTTGGATTGGCGAGGATATGCGCGTGGATATCCTCGCCAGGGAACTTCTGAGCGGCCGCGACGTCATCATGGAGGTCAAGCTTGGCGCGAGAGATCCGACAAAGCAGCTTCTTAAGTATGCCCGGGGGTTTTCCAATCCCGTCTTGCTCGGCATCACCGAAAAGCAATTGCGCGCCGGGAACCGGAATGCACGCATTGAATATGTAACCTTCGGCGATTTGAACCGAAGGGCGATTGGCAACATCAAGGCGAAGTTCAGCGGCGCGTTTTAACATCCTGCGCTGCCGGGCCAAGTATCGCCGAGTCTCTAGGGGCAAGGCGATCCCTAAGCCATGATTCCGCCAATTACCTGTTTTCCCGGCCTGTTTTGCCGGGTATGCGAAAAGCCACCTGGAACCCTTGGTTCCAGGTGGCTTCAGACTGTTGACAAAGGCAACACCGCAAAAAAAGATGCACGAAACGAAAAACGACTTGCATTTAGCGTTCCTTCTTGGGGCGCGGGGCCCTCCTCAGTTCGCGAATATCTGCGCCAGCCTCCCAAAGTCGGCTATCGCAGGTCGCTCACTGGCCCTCCCCCTCGCTGCTTGCGTGCACTGCACGCGCTCGGTGTCGGGCCCCCGACAAACCGAAGGTGTGGCGGGGTGGAGTCGCGACCTGCGGCAATCGACCTTAGGAGATTGCCGCAGGTATTCGCGAACTGCAAGACTGTGCGTACGCAGGCTCATACCGGCTGGTATGCAAGTCCGGCCGGAAATGACGTAGTCAGTTCAAGGACGCGCATATCGCGATGACAAATCACAGTTTGTCATCGCGCTGAAGCCATCTGGAACCCCTGGTTCCAGGTGACTTTTGTGCTACGGCGGCTAAAGGCTAAACGATCTTCTCCCTTCGGGGGCGCGAATCGGCAATGGCGGCGTCATATGCGCGCTCAACCTTTTCACCAAACGTCGCCACGGAGTTAAGCCGTGCGGTCTCCACGGCCCCGGCGACGACGGCATTGGCCGTTTTAGTATCGTACAGCGCCTTTTCCAGCGCATCGGAGATTTCCTGCCGCTCGGTGAAGAGCAGGCCGGTTTTGCCGTTTTCGATCAGCCCTTCGATGACAGGATCCGCCTTGGCGACGACCGGCAGCCCGGCGCTCATCGCCTCTATGTAGGTAAGCCCTTGTGTTTCGCTGGTGGAGGCGGAAATGAATACGTCGCCCAGCGCATAGTACATGCCGATCGTATCCCACGGCTGCTCTCCCGCGAAGATCACCCGGCTTTCTATTTTCTCCTCGCGCGCAATTTCGCGCAACGCATCGGCATAGGGCCCTCCGCCCACGAGCAGCATGCGGGTTTCGGGGTGCCGCGCGAACAGCGGCGCAAGGCCCCGCAGCACGGTTTGAAGATTTTTTTCCTTGGAAATACGCCCTACGTTGATCACCACGCGGTCGCTTTCCCCGATGCCCAACGATGCGCGCAGCTTTGAAATCTCCACAGGGTCATAGCGCGAGCGTTCGAATTTTGTGGTATCTACGCCCGTGGGCACGATGTCGATTGGCCTCGTCACATCGTAGGAAAGAAGCAGCTTGCGCGTCTTGTCCGATGGGGTGAGCACGCGGTCGCTGTCGTTGCAGTACAGGCGCGTGAACACCCGCACCGCCTTTTTCGACTGGCCGTCGAACAGCCCTCTGGTGATGTAGTGTGTGTAATCTTCGTAGATGGTATGGTAGGTATGCACGTGCGCGGCCCCGGTGGCCGCCGACATCATGCGCCCGAAGATGCCCAGTGAGAATTCCGTCTGCGTGTGCACGACATCCAGGCCGGTGCTGCGGATCATCTCGGCGAGGCGCGGGTGGTAAAACAAGCCCACTCTACGCGAGGGCAGCACCATCAGCGGTATGCTCGGCAGGCGAAACGTGCCCGGCTCGACGTCCTGCGCGCCCGGCGTGGTGGTGGTGAACACAAATACCCGGTGCCCGCGCCTGCGCAGCTCGTCGCGCAGCATCAGCGTAGAACTGGCTACGCCGTTGATCTCCGGGGCAAAGGTATCGGTAAACAGGCCGATTTTCATCGGTACCCTCCTTTGTGTAAAAGCCCGTTGCGCTCCGTTAACCTGTGGAGGCGGCAATGCAATCGCCCCGGCGGCTGTTTTGCCGGCCGGCCGTTATACGGGAAAATGCTTCTTCGGCGTTAGAGCCGCCATGACACTACCTTACCCGGCAAATGCGCGCCCGTCAATCCCCATCATTACAACGCGCATAAAGCATTCCAGGTTGCCTATTTTTCCCGCAAATGCGCAAAAGCTCAGGCAGAAGAAAAATGAGGAGATATTCCCGCATGGAATTTAGGTACCCATTGTTGAACCCTGGTCGCGTGTCTTTGTGGATCTTTTCCCGTCTGCCGTGTTGCTCGTTGCTCAACATGGGTATCGGCTATGCCTAGATCCGGCCCTTCTTTTCATCAGCGACTACAGCCTGCGGATGTGCATGCCTCCGTCCACGTGGATCACATTGCCGGTAGAATAGGAAAGAGCGCCCGACGCCAGCGCCAGCACCGCGCGCGCAACATCTTCCGGCTCGCCCCACCGGGGGATCGGCGCAAGGCCTTCGCGAAGGAGCGCGTCGTACTTTTCGAAGACGCCCGAAGTCATGTCCGTGCGGATGATGCCCGGGCGGATTTCGTACACCGCAATTCCGTTTCCCGCCAGCCGCGCGGCGAACAGCTTCGTCATCATCGAAACCCCTGCCTTGGAGATGCAATATTCTCCCCGGTTCAGCGATACCGTATCCGAGGAAATGGAAGCGATGTTTACGATCATGCCCCGACCGCGCGCCACCATGCCCTGCGCGGCGCGCTGTGTGAGCAAAAAGGGGCCAATCAGGTTTACATCCAGCACCTCGCGCAGGGAATCCTCCGCCATTTCCAGAAGATCCGCCCTCGTGCGGGGGGCCATGCCCGCGTTGTTGATCAGAACATCCGGCTGGGCGGTTTCGATCACGCGCACGTGGTCCTCGGGGTCGGCGATGTCGCTGCGCAGGTACCGCACGCCCAGCAGCTCCATTTCGTCGATGTCCGCGCCACCCTCGCGCGTGCCGGTCGCCCAGACATCGAATCCCTCTTCGTTGAGCATCAGGGCGATCGCCCGCCCGATGCCGCGCGTGCCGCCGGTCACCAATGCATTTTGCATAGCCTTACCTCCCCCGGGTGTACAACTTTGCGTATGAGCCCTTCCGAAGATCAGAAGTACAAACCCTCTCCACCCACATACAAGGGGCTAAACGCCTTATGGCGTAGCGCACTTTCGCCGTCGGTCCGCTCAAGGTGCGTTTTCTGTACTTCGCCGCAACATGGTTTTTGTGGCGATCGGCGCCGAGATGTAATACGTATTACCACACATTTTCGTCAAACCGCATGCGATGTGCGCATTCGATCCGGCTTCCGACAGTGTTTCGACGCCTTCGCAGTAGCCCAGCAGCATTTCTTCGTGGAAAAAGATGACATCGGCGCCATTCGCAATGGCCGCGCGCACAAAGCGAAGCGCCTTTTCACGGTTTCCTTCGGCATGCCCGGATTCTCCCCGTGCTGCGCGACGGCTGCTTTCAACGCGGCCATAACATCGCCCTGCGCCGGCCGGAGATTAGGGTATATCGGCATCGCTCTCCGCTTGGTGTAGCGCTGCTACGCCCGCACTTCGGCTCCTTGATCCGCCGAAAAATCTGCCGCAATCCGCATCGCGATGACTTTAGGGGTGCGCCCTAGCATATCCTGCGGCGACGCGGCTAACGACCCGCCTTAAGGAGCCGCCTGAGCCTGGGGCGGTATTCGCCATCCCGCACGGGGCAGCCCACCGCCTCGCCCCGCCTCATCAGGTACGTGCACAGCCCGCAAGTGACGCAGCATTTCGAAGGCGACATCGCGCCGCGCGCCGCATCCAACGCATAGTCGGGGTAGGCGAGCCATTCCCGCCCAAAGCCAGCGGCCCGCGCCCAGCCATCTTCCAGCAGACCCGCCGCGACATTCGGCGCAAATTGCCTTAGGTAACTCAGGCCCGTCGCCACGCACACGGCATCCGGCGCGGCTTCCTGTATTGCGCGCGCGCCGCCGAGCAGCCGCGCAACCCCCAGCAGCGGATCCTCCGGCGCGTCGTAGCCCTCGCCGCGCGGGTGGCCGGCATACGGCCTGTTGATATGCGGGTTATAGTACGGCGTGCCCATCGTGGCGTTAAACAGCTTTACGCCCATGGCGCTCAGCCTGCGCACAAGGTCGACGGGCTCCGCATAGTCGGGCTGCATATCTGCCGAAGTGCCGAAGCCTTCGGCCATCATGTCCGATGCGTTCAGGCGCACCGCGTACAGCCAATCCGCGCCCGCCGCGCGGATTGCCCCTTGCGTCGTTTCCAGCTGCATCCGCGATCGGTTTTCCCAGTTCCCGCCGAAGGGTCCCGGCCTGTTTTTCGCGCCGAGAAGCTCGCTGAGAAGGTATAAGTGGCAACACTTCACATCCACGCCGTCAAAGCCTGCCTCGCGCAGCATGGCCGAGGCCTGGGCAAATTGGCGCTGCACGGAGAGAAGCTCATCGTCCCGTATGATCGGGTAATCCATCGGCAGCTTCTGGTGCGGGTTCATCACCGGGTGCGCGGATGCGGCGATGCGCGTGCCGGTGGTATTGCGGCCCGAGTGCGTCAGCTGCACCACCACCGCGGGGCGCGGTCGCCCCGCGGCCTCCGCGGCGGCGAGGATTTCGCGCATCAAATGCGCATATGCCGGTAGGGTTTTGCGCGTAAGCAACAGTTGGCGCGGATTCGCCCGCGCCTGGTGCGATATCGCCACCGCCTCCACCCAAATCAGCCCGCTTCCGCCCGCCGCGACCCGCCGGTAGCGCCTGATGGTAAGCTCCGTGGGCGCGCCGGCCTCGTCTGCGTCGTTTCCCTCCATGGGCTGCGCGCACAGCGGGTTGGGCAACGCAAAGCCGTCGCCTTCCACCTGATGCGACAGAATCGCCATGTTTTCAGACCACGGCAGCGAAAGCCCCAGCCGTCCCGCCTGATCAAGCAGCGATGCGGCATTTCGGTATGGAAAGGCCATGTGCATCCTCCTTACACCGTATGCGCTATGCGGGTTCGGGCTCGCCGCTGCCCGCGGCCAACAGTTCTTTATCGCGCCGGATGATTACGCAAAACACCGCCGATACGGCCGCCACAAACAAACATGCGAGCAAGAATACGCTCGAAAGATCCACCCAGTTGCGCAGCGCCCCGCCGATGAGCGAGCCGAGCGAGCGCGGCAGAGTCATCGCCGCGAGGGTGAAGAGCATCTGCCCTGAGGCCTTCAGTTCCATCGGCACGACGAGGTTAATGTACTTGGCCATCGCAAAGGACATAAGCGCCAACCCCCAGCCGTGCAGAGCCTGCGTCGCGAGCAGCGCATACGGGTTGACCAGCGAGGAAAGCAAAAACAACCGAAGCGCCAGCACGCCGCCGGCCGTTGCCAAAATGCGGCTCGCCCCCAACTTTTTAAAGATCTTGTCGGAGTTAAGGAGCACCGGCACCTCGATGGCCGAGCTGATGAAGAAGCCCCAGCCGAGCATGGTGGAGGTTCCGCCGATGGCCTCGGAGGTAAAGTGGATCGGGTAAAACGTGTAGAACACGGAAAAGCCGATCATGATGCCCGCGAAGGTCAGCACCAATGTCACAAGCGTCTTATTCTTGAGCAGCGGCGCGATGGAACCCGCGCGCGGGTTGCGATGCGCATGCCCTTCCACCTTAGGTAGCAAAATGGCCGATGCCGCCAGCAGCACAAGCGCTATGGTGGCGATGGGAATCATGCGCGGGTATTGGTTGACGATCAGCATGCCCACCAGGGGGGACACCAGCGCAAAGGAGGCCGTGCCCAGGCTGCGGATGGGGCCGAAGGACAATCCGCGCCGGTCGAGCGTTTCCAGCGCAATCGCGTTCATCAACGGCTCCGAAGACATTTGAAAGAACGAATATACGCACAAAAGCGAACTGAGCAGCATGACGGAAACCGCCGCCGAAAGCCCCGTCAGAAAAATCGAAGCGGCGCTGAGCACGCCCAGCGCGATGAGCAGCGTGTTTTTGTAGCGGACGCGGTCGCCGAGCCTGCCGAAGATCAGTTGCCCGAGCATGCCGGCCAGCGGGGTAAGCGTCAGCAAATAGCCGATCGCCGAGTCGCTCATCTGCGCCGAGCGCAGGTAGTTCGATATGTTGTTTTGATAGATGGCGTTGCACGCATATTGCATGATAAAAAAGGGGGCCATGCGAAATGGAAAGGGCTCTCGGGTGCGAGCCATGGCGCGACCTCCCTTTGTGTTGGCGATGGCCTTAGTATACCAAAAAGACATGAGAATACAATATGAGGTTGGGGGATTGCTTTCCAACTCGTTTTCCTAAGCGGTATTTCTTCTTCAAAACTCTCGAAGTATTCGATGTGGTATAATTGCATAAAAGCACAAAATATGGCTGGAGGGGCTCATGTTGTGGCGGGATGTAAACAATCAGGGCGATATCGATCTGCTGATGAAAGAATTTGGAGGGTTTCACGACAGCTGCATCAAGGAGATGCGGTTTATCGGCAACGCATACGTTGACGGCGATTTTTCTATGAGCATGCGGGAAAGCGCCCAATTGCGCGTCGTATTCCAGCGCCAATGGGACGAGCCTGCCGTGATCGAGTTGGAGTTTAGAAAGCTTAAACGTATGTGCGTCGATATGCCCGACGACTGCTTCTCGTCCGATATCTTTGACGCGGCGCTTTTTTTCCGGAACGGCCTCATCTATTGGGCCGACCGCGACAACTGGACGCCGGAAGATCTTGGCGACGGCTCGGGCTGCGTTTGGATTTCTTCAGAGGTACTGCGCTGGCGCATCCTGGAGGGGCGGCTTGGGGCGGAGCCCATTTATCGTTCGCCCTTTGGCGCGCACGACGATGCGGGTGGCGAGGCGTACGCCACGAAAGGCGGCGGGGAGCCTCTTTAAGTAAACCGCATGGCGCTGCGCTCCTTAGGGTAGCCGGTGTATTCCCGACGCACATTATGGCTGACCAACCCCAAATGAAGAGCAGACGAGCGGATCTTTTCCCGCATGGCGTCGTCGAGCTTCAGTCAGCGTAGCTGCCGGCTACGTCTCCTTCCGTCTCCGTGCCCTGCAAAAAAGTTCGCCCCGTTTTTGAAAGTGGTCGACTATAAAAGCTCACGTAAAAAGGGCAAGTTGTTTATCCCTTGCCCTACATGCAGGAATTATGTTGGGGCTTTGTTTATACGATCAGGCTTTCGCCCGTCATCTGCCCGGGCTTTTTCATGCCCATCAAAGAAAGCAGGGTTGGCGCGAGATCCGCCAGCCGTCCGTCGCTGCGCAGCTTCGCTGCCTTGCCTTCGAATTCCTTACCGATCACAATGCAGGGCACCGGGCTTGTAGTATGCGCGGTGAACGGGCCGCCCGTCTCCTCGTCGATCAGCATTTCGGCGTTGCCGTGATCCGCGGTGACGATCGCGCAGCCGCCTGTTTCCAGCACCGCCGCAATCACCGCCGCAACCCCCTCGTCCACTGCCTTCACCGCGCTTACGGTGGCGTCAAACACCGCTGTGTGGCCCACCATATCGCAGTTGGCGAAGTTTAAAATCATCGCGTCGTATGCGCCGGAGCGTACGCGGCGAACAGCTTCCTCGGTGACGCCCGGTGCGCTCATCTCGGGTTGCAGATCGTAGGTAGCGACCTTGGGCGAGGGGATCAGTACCCTATCCTCGCCTTCGTTGGGCGCTTCCACGCCGCCGTTGAAGAAGAACGTCACATGCGCATATTTTTCGGTTTCGGCAATGCGCAGCTGCGTTTTGCCCTGAGCGGCGAGCACTTCGCCCAGCGTCGCATCCAGCGTTTGGGGTTGAAAGGCGATGTGCACGTTTTGAAACGTCGCGTCGTATTGCGTCATCGTCACGTAGTATACGCTCTTATAGCCGCTCTCGCGGGGGAACTCGGCAAAATTCGGCTCGATGAACGGGCGGGTGATCTCCCGCGCGCGGTCGGGACGGAAGTTGAAAAACACGATCGAATCGCCCGAATCCACGGTGGCAACGGGCTTTCCGTCTTTGAGCACGACAGTGGGCTTGATGAACTCGTCGGTTTCGCCGATGTCGTAGCTTTGCTGTACCGCCTGGGCGCCGGAATCGGCGTACGCTACGCCCTTGCCCTCGGCGATGGCGTCGTAGCCCTGCTTGACGCGTTCCCAGCGCTTGTCGCGGTCCATCGCCCAATAGCGCCCGGTGATGGAGGCGATCACCCCAAAGCCTAGGCCGTCCATTTCGGCCTGCAATTGCTTCACATAACCTATGCCGCTGGTGGGGGATACGTCGCGCCCGTCCATCAGGCCGTGCACGTAGATGTTGTCAAGCCCCTGACGCTTTGCCAATTTGATCAGCGCAACCAGGTGATCGATGTGCGAATGTACGCCGCCGTCGGACAAAAGGCCGATGACGTGCAGTTTGCCGCCCTTTTGCTTGGCGCTTGCGCACGCGCCCACAAGCGCCTCGTTGGCAAAAAAATCTTCGTCGGCGATGGATTTTGTGATCCGAGTGAGCTCCTGGTATACGACGCGCCCCGCGCCGATGTTTAAGTGGCCGACTTCGCTGTTGCCCATCTGGCCGTCGGGCAGGCCCACATCCATGCCGGATGCGCCGATGGTGGTATAGGGGTATGTTTCCATCAGGCGCCGAAGATTGGGGATGCCTTCGGACGCGATCGCGTTGCCATGGGCATTTTCGCGGATGCCGAACCCGTCCATGATGATCAGTGCGGTAACCGGTTTCATATGCTGACTCCTTTTTGCGGTTGCCCCCGCCCGCAGGCGGTGGGCGGTATTTTACGGCTTGTCGTGAAAAGGGCATGGCGCTTCGCTTGCCGAGGCGCCATGCAATGGTCACCGAACTTCAAAATGGGAACGAGATGAACGAGAATGTTTTTGCGCTATAAGGCGAAGGCGCGTGGCGCCATGCCGTTCAGATGTTCTCAGTTTGGGGTTTGGTGACGATATGTTACGGATGCTATCGGCATGCTATGCCGTGGCGCTTGCAGCTGCGACGATCACGGAGAAATCCTCGGCCTTCAGCGATGCGCCGCCAATCAGCCCGCCGTCGATTTCCGGCTGGGCCATCAGGCCCCGGGCATTCTTGGCGTTCATGCTGCCGCCGTACTGGATGCGCATCGCATCCGCCGCCTGGCCAAATTTTCCGCGCACGGCGTCGCGGATGGCGCGGATGGCGTCGTTCGCCTGCTCGTCGGTGGCGGTGCGCCCGGTGCCGATGGCCCAAATGGGCTCGTACGCGATCACGATCTTTTCCACATCCTGCGCGGATAGGCCGTCGAGCGCCGCAACGGTCTGCGCGGAGATCAGCGCGTCGGTCTCGCCCGCGTCGCGCTGGGAGAGGCTCTCGCCGACGCATACGATCGGCGTAAGGCCGCTTGCCAACGCGGCCTTGGTCTTTTTATTGACGGTTTCGTCGGTTTCCGCAAAGTACTGCCTGCGCTCGCTGTGGCCGAGGATTACGTACGCGACGCCCATTTCCACGAGCATCGCCGCGCTCACCTCGCCGGTGTACGCGCCGGAGGCCTCAAAGTGCATGTTCTGTGCGCCCAGGCCGATGTTTGTTCCGCGAAGCGCCTCGGCTGCCGCACACAAATCCACGAAGGGCGGGCATATGACCACGTCGCACTTTGCATCCGCCACGCGGCCGGCAAGGTCGGCGATCAGAGCCTTGGCCTGTGACGGCGTCATGTTCATCTTCCAATTGCCCGCGATAATGGGCTTTCTCATAGCGATACCACCTGTCTTCTCAGTGTTAGCGGATAGATGCCGCGGCTGATCACTTGTCGTTTAAGCAGTCAACGCCCGGAAGAACCTTGCCCTCGAGGAACTCCAGCGAAGCTCCGCCGCCCGTCGAAATGTGGGTGACCTTGTCGCCAAAGCCCATCTGTTCCACTGCCGCAGCCGAATCTCCGCCGCCGATGATCGACACGCAGTCCGCGTTATCGGCCAGCGCCTGGGCGATCGCCCGCGTGCCCGCCGCAAAGGTTTCCATTTCAAACACGCCCATCGGGCCGTTCCAGATGACGGTTTTGGCCTTGGCAACTTCGCCCGCAAACAGCTTGCGGCTCTCGGGCCCGATGTCCAGCGCCATCCAGCCGTCGTCTATGGAACCTGCAAACACCTTGGTTTCGGTGTCGTTTTTAAACTCTTTGCCGCACAGGTCGTCCACCGGCAAAAGAAGCTTGACGCTCTTTTTTTCGGCCTTTGCCAGCAGTTCCTTCGCAAGGTCGACCTTGTCGGCCTCCAGCAGCGACGAGCCGATCTTCTGGCCGAGCGCCCTCTTAAACGTGTAGGCCATGCCGCCGCCCACCAGCAGAACGTCGACTTTGTCGAGCAGGTTGTTGATGACGCCGATCTTGTCCGACACCTTGGCGCCGCCCAGAATCGCCACAAACGGGCGCTTGGGGTCTTCCAGCGCGCCGCCCATCACGGAGAGCTCCTTGCCGATCAGGTAACCGGCCACGGCGGGCAAATACGCGGCCACGCCCGCGGTGGACGCGTGCGCGCGGTGCGCGGCGCCGAACGCGTCGTTGACGTAAATATCAGCCAGGTCCGCCAGCGCCTTGGCAAACGCGGGGTCGTTTTTTTCTTCCTCGGCGTGAAAACGCACGTTTTCCAGCATGCATACGTCGCCGTTCTTAAGCGCGGCAACCGTGGCCTTAGCTGAATCGCCGATCACATCGGCAGCCAGCGCCACTTTTTTGCCCAACAGTTCGGATAGGCGGTTTACCGCCGGGGCGACGGAATACTTCATGTTGAATTCGCCCTTGGGGCGGCCAAGATGCGAGCACAGGATTACCTTCGCCCCGTGATCCGCCAAATAGCGGATGGTGGGCAGCGCGCCGACGATGCGGGTGTCGTCCGTCACCTTGCCGTCCGCGAGAGGCACGTTAAAGTCAACGCGCACGAGCACTTTTTTTCCACTTACGTCGATATCCTCGATGGTCTTTTTGTTCAGTTGCATATCGCACACTCCTTTGACCTTTTGTTTCCTTTAGAATGCCAACATTGTAGCACTATGAAAACCGCTTGTCGAGTTTTTAACAAGCTTCTCGCTCGTCGTCGCGAGCTACATATCCCTCGCTTGCGCGTTGCGACGCGAAAGCTCGCTCATTCCGCCGCTCCTCCTCTTCCTCAAAACCGCTGAGACGGTTTTGAGGATTGAGAACGACGAAGAGGGCATAGAGCCCGGGTTCCCCGTTCTTCTTCCGCCCAAGAAACCCCAGTTTCCCAGAAAGAGTAAGAACGACAAAAACGGCGCGGGGCCTGCGTTCTTCGTCCTTCCCACTCCCACAAGACGCCTCAGCGTCTTGTGGGAAGAGGAGGTTTCACGTAGCGCCAATCCCCCGCGGCACCGCAGTGCCGCGGGGGATTGAGCGTAGTGCAAACCGACGCTATTCGGGTTGTTTGGCAAATATCATGCGTCCGGCGGCGGTTTGCAATACGCTCGCCACCATCACTTCACACTCCTTGCCGATCTGCGCGCGCCCGCCGTCGACAACCACCATAGTGCCGTCGTCAAGATACGCAACGCCTTGCCCCTGCTCCTTGCCCTCGCGCACGATTTTTACATACAACCTCTCTCCCGCCAGCATCACCGGCTTTACTGCATTGGCCAGCTCGTTGATGTTGAGCACCTTTACGCCCGTCAGCTTGGCCACTTTGTTAAGGTTGTAATCCGTCGTCAATACCGAGGCGCCAAGCTCGGCGGCCAGCTTGAGCAGCTGCACATCCACTTCCGCGCCTTCCGCGAGGTCTTCGCGCGCCAAAACGCGAAGATCAGCGCAGTCTTCCTGCTGTAGCGCGCTTAAGATATCCAGTCCTCGCCTTCCGCGCCTGCGGCGCATATCGTCGGGCGAATCGGCGATGTGTCGAAGCTCATCGAGCACGAATGAAGGCACGATAAGCGGTCCGTCTAAAAAACCTGCCCGGGCGATATCCAGCGCGCGGCCGTCGATGATGGCGGAAGTATCCATAACTTTCGCGCCTGGTGGCGGGTCTCCCTCCGCAGGAGTGAGCGTGAGCTCTTCAGTTTCATTTGCGGCCTTGCGCGGCAGCAGCAGCCGTAGCGGAAGCTCGCGCCAGCGCTTTGCGCCAAAATAGCCCCCAATGTAGCCCAGCAGCAGGTATACCGCCACGCTCAGCGGCACGCCCACCCATACCATCAGGTTTTTAAACAGCGATGTGATGAGAAACGCGATGGTAAGCCCGATCACCACCCCGATGGAGCCGAACAGCATGTCGCCCGGGGGCGTGGATTGAATCCACGCCTCCGCGCGGCGCACAAGGCGCTCGATGCCGCGCGTGGCGGGGCCTAACAGAATGATCGCCAAAAGGAGCCCTACGAGAATGCCCGATACGTATAGGATGACCGACACGATGCCCCACGCGCGGTTGTCCGGGGTGATGACATTCAAAGCATTTAGCAAGGCCATCGCCAGCACCGCCAACGCGATGCCTAACGATACGCCCAACAGGATCAGCAACACGCGCGACAGGCGTTTGAGCATGCAGCCGCCCCCTTCTACGTCTATTTTCGGAGCGCAGTTGATCAAAGAAATATAAGCCCTTGCATAATTTTGCATCATATCGGCAAAGCATGCAAGTGCCGTAATATACCATAGCCGCGTTTTGATACGCAAACCGGCTTTGCATGCGGGGTATTTGGCTTTATAATGCTTCGCCACGCATGCGCAAAACCCTGTTTTATATCGTTTACAATGTAGCGGCGCGGCGCATGTGATATACTTTAGCAAATGCGCCATCTGCGAATGACTACATTTTTTGATGTTATGGCGAGGAGGAAATACAATGCAAGGGTATCGCGAACCGGAAAGGATTCTACCCATCTATGGCACATACGATGTCGTCGTGGCCGGCGGAGGCTGTGCAGGCTTTGCCGCGGCGGTTGCGGCGGCGCGCGCAGGGGCGAGGACGCTGGTGTTGGAGCGCTTTGCGTTCTTTGGAGGAACCGCTACCGCATCGCTGATGGCAAACATCGTGGGCACGCGCAACCAGGTGCCTCCGGACGATTTGCAGGTTTGCAAGGGCATTGGCGAGGAGCTCATCCTTGCCATGATCGCCCAAAACGGCGCGGTGCCCTCGCGCAATGCCTACCCGTCCGCGAGGCGGTCGAACACCAAGGGAGATCTTTCGTATAACTACGCGTTCGACACCGAAATCTTTAAAAAAGTTGCGCTTGAAATGGCAACAGGCTCGGGCTGTGAAATTCTTTTCCATACGTATGTCGCCGATGCGATCGTGGAGGGCGGCGCCGTAAAGGGCCTGATCGTCGAAAACAAATCCGGGCGGCAGGCGATCATGGCGGATGTCGTGATCGACGCCTCCGGAGACGGCGACGTGGCGTACCGAGCCGGCGCGGATTTCTGGCAGACCAAGGGCAGCGAGGCCTCCCGCCTAAACGACTGCCTGATGTATAAGATCGCAGGCTTCGACCCGGACACCACGATGGGCGGGTGCCTGTTCGGAGATGAAATGGTGCTGTGGGGCCCCAATGCCGGCGAGCATAACGGCGCGGATGCGCGGGAGCTTACCGATATGGAGATCGAGGCGCGCCTTGCGGTGCACGCGCACCTTGAAAAGCTCAAGGCCGAGCGGGATGATCTTAAAAACGCGCGCATCATCGATACCTCCGCGCTGCTCGGCGTGCGGCAGACGCGCTTTATCAAGGGCGTCTATTCGATTACGGGCGAGGACGTCCTTTCGGGCGCGCACTTTGCCGACGGCATTGCCATGGGCGCGAACCCGGTGATCCACTACTACGGCTACCGTCGCTTTCTCGAGCACGAGGGCTATGAAATCCCCTACCGCTGCCTAGTGCCTGAAAAACTCGACGGCTTATTGATGGCCGGCCGCTGCATATCCAGCGACCAGATTGCGTATGAGTCCTGGCGCGCAATGGCGCATGTTTTAAACATCGGCGAGGCCGCGGGCGCCGCTGCTGCGCTGTGCGCACAATCGCATGTGCGCCCGCGCGATGTGGATGTGGATAGGCTGCGCGCGCAGCTGATCGCCCAGGGCGCGGAAATAGGGCAGGGCAGAACGAAGTAAGAAAACGACCGGGATGATTTCGTTGAAATACCCCATCCTCGTAAAGCGAGGATGGGGTTTTAGCTTGTCGAAAAGGCCCTCGGCAGCAAACATTTTTTAGAAGACTAAAGGCGCACATGCGAGGCGGTTTTCCCGATTCTCGTCGTACGTCCTTCGTCGTACCTCTTCGGCGGGGGGCTCACGGGGGTACGCATACCCCCCGTGCCGTTGTACGGTTACCGCTCGATCGGCTCGTAATATGATGCTACCGCCGCCGTTTCCGCCTCGTCGATGTGGTTCACATGGGTGACGCCCGGAAAATCCTTATCCACCAGGAACACCGCGTATTCGGTTGCGGTAAGATCCCCCGCGCGGGCCGCGGGGTGGTAGGCGCGAATCTCAAAGGTGCCGTCGGCATTGGGTTCTATCAGTTCCAATCCCTTGCCCGGTTGATAGTCGGGCTTGACGTAGTATTGGCTATAGCGCCCGTTTGGGTCGGGTACGAAGATAAACAGAACGACCCGGTAATCCTTAGGGTTGGGGGCGACGACGCGGCCGGTTACGTAATACTTTTCCGTGTACGCAAGGCCGACGATCGCCACCTCGTCGTCCCAGGATACCGTGCCGGATTTGTGAAAGTACGCAAACGGCGCGTTGCCGGGCGTGGCGTTGTTGGCGGGCGGCAGTTCGCCTTCCAGCGCACCCACCAGCTCGTAGGCCACCACCTTGCCCTCGGCGCTTTGGGTGGGCAGCGTAAAGCGTCCATCCGGCGCAAGGGCAACGATTTCCCAGCGCGTCTTGCCGTCGAGGTATTCAAAGAACGCGAACAAGGCCGTCCCATCGGCGGGGGTTACGCGCCCGGAAAGCATGTGGCCCTCGTCGTCCTGCACAAAATCCACGAGTGCGGGCTCGATGTCGGGCTGGGGCAAAGCGCCTTCGCGCGTGAAGTATATGGAGAAGTCGACGTCTTTAACAGCGGTGTTTGCGGCGGGGGTTTGCGCGCCCTTATCCGTGCACAAAAGCGTATAGGAAATCACGCTTACGCCGCCCCGGGGCTGCGTGCTGAGCACAAAACCACCGTCCGTGCCGAGCTTTACCTGCTCCCACACGTTCTCGTCATTGGCCAAGCTAAGATGCGCCAGCAGGCTCGCCTTACCAGGGCTTTCCACGCTGCCCGAAACCGTCAGGGCAGCATCGTCCTGGGCGAAGGCCGCGAGAGAAGGCTCAGCGGGGGGCTCGGGCAGGCCGCCTAGGTACATTTCGTCCTTGCACGCCTTGCGCGCGGCGTCGATCGAAAGCGCGCCTTCGGTCTTAAAGTTCTTGGGCAGCAGGAAGCACACGATTTCGCTGGGCCAGCCGCTCGCGAGCCGGCCCGTTTCAAAAGAAAACTTGCCGCTGGAGGGGATGGGCATAGGCTCGGGCGTGAGTGCGTGCCAGGTGTCGGTATAGGCGAACGCGGCAACCACACAGTTGCCCACAAACAAACCCTCGGCCTCGCCCCTGACGGCATGGTCGGTGTCCGATAGGGTTAGGCTGATCAAGGCAGGCTTGTTGACGTTGATCAGGATCAGCCCCACCATCACGGCAAACCCCAGAATCAAAGCGCCTGCGATCAAATATCGGATGACAGCCTTTTTATCCATGTTCAGCCCCCCTGGTTTTCATGAGATTTTCTCTGCATAAAGGTTCCAAACGAATCCGTTTTTGCGGCGCCCCCTGGCAGTTTGCCGTTCCGCAAGGTGCATTAGATCACTTTACGCTCTTTAAAAACTTGGAGTACGCGGTCTTCATCGTGCCGCCCTGATAGAAAAAGCCCCAATGAGGTTCGACGTCGATGCCGGACGAGCTCTTCCACTGCTCGTCGAAACCCTCGAAAAATACGACCTCCACGTCGTTTTTCCGCGACCAATCGTATACCTTAGATACGTACTTTGCCGCGTCGGCTCCGCCGGGCTTGGATTCGCCGATCGCCGAGCCCTTCATCGGGTGGCCGGTTTCGCTGACGATCACCGCCTTATCGCCCGCAAGCGCCTTCACCGACTGATATGCGCCGGTCAGCCCATTAAGCGCGTCCGCGGAAGACAGGCCGGCAAAGTAGGGGTAATACGTAAAGCATACGGCCCCCGTGCAGGCCTTGATCACCTCAGGGTTCGCAAGCAGCGCGTCCGAGGTATCGCTTGTGGTTACCGGCAGGCTCTTATCCTTGATGCCGGCGCGCACATATTCTATATAGCCGATCAGCGCCTCCGGCGTCGCGTCCCGGCGCGCCAGAGTTTCCGAACCGACCACCGCCACGGAAAGCAAGCCGTCGTTCGCCTTGGCGATCAGCTCGTCGAGCTCGGCGTAGATCATCTTTTCGGTATAGTGCTTGTCGAACCAGCAGCCTCCGATGACCCTAAGCCCTAAATCCTTCGCCTGCGAATACACTTTTGTAAGCTCGCCGGAGACCCCGAACAGCCTGACGGTGTCGGCATACGGCGCAATCGTCTTTAAAAGCCTGAGCGTAGTTTCGGCGGGCACCTTGTCGTTCTTCTCGGGCGACAGACCGCCTACGTACGGCGAGAAGTTGAGCGACAACTTCTTGGCGGAGGAGGGATCTTTCAAAAAGACATTGGCAGGGGCCGGGGAAGAAATCGGCGCAGTGCCAAGATCGCTTCCGTCCGCCGGTGTGGAGGCGACCGCCGCAGGCGCGCCCGTCGCCGCCGGCTCCTTCGCCTGGTCGATCGACACGCCGCCGTCCGTGCCGCGGCGGATCATCACCTCGTCCAGCGCCGCATCGCGCGCACTCGCGATGTCGCTGCCGGGCTTTACCCCCGCGGGCAGCAGGAACAGCACGATCTCCAGCGCGAGGTGATCCGTGCCCCCCGTGTTGAATTTCAGCGAGTAGGTCGCCTCGGCGGAGGGCTTAACCGTCGGCGAATTAAGGTATGGCTTCGGACCCCACCAGCGGCTGCTCTGCGCGATTTTCACATAAGCGGTCACCGCGTATTGCGCAGGGTCAAACGATTCTAAGCTCCACAGATGCCCGGTGATATAATCGCTCTTTCCATCATAGACAGGCACCGTATCCACCGCCAGGCGCACGGACGGGGCCGCCGACGCCGGTGCGGCGGGCGGCGCGCAAATGGTCAGGAAAACGACGGCTAAAACAACGAGGGCTTGCAAGCGTTTCATCATGGCGAAATCTCCTCTTGGCTGAATTTTAGCTCATATCGGCTTCCGTCGCAACGGAAAGCCTGTATTTCGTTGCGCTGCGGGTTGAGAACAATGCTCACGCCCTGTGGAAACATCAGGCGGTGGGTGCGCATATCCTCGCCGGACATAAACACGCTAAGGCCCCCCGGATGGGAGTGTATGCTGCCGACAAGCTCGAGCCCGTACGCGCCGAGCGTGCGGATCGCCGCATACCAGGTCTGCGCGCCTATAAAAACATGGCCGCCGGAGAACGAGTGGCTGATCAAGGGTAGCGCCTGGCACACTACGATGCGCTTTTTTTGATAATAGCCGCCCAGCGCGGCGATTTTTTCTGCCTGATTATAGGGGGTCGAGCGCCCGCGCTCAAAGTATGCGTCGATTAAGGCCGTTGCCGCCTCGCGCATGTAGATGGCCGACCTTTCGCGCTGTGCCGCCCAGCGCTTTTTCATGCTCACGGCGCATCCCCTATGGGCTTGGGCGAAGGGAGCTCCACGTTCGCGCGGTAGCCGCGGCGCTTAAGATCTTTGCAAAAATCTATGCATTCCCGGTCTGCGGGCGAATCGAAGTTGAAGGTGGACGGATCCATAAGAATCACCCGGCACATTCTCAATGTAATGCTCGAGAGCGTCTCGCCCGGGTACCATCTGCCGATGCACACCCCGCCGTGGGTATACACGTTCGGGTGCGCCACCGGCTCGCTGAGCATCGTTACCGCGGGTGGGGCGCTCAGCGGATAGCCCTCCCCCGCTTTGACGGCAAACTTATGGGGCCCGGGCGAGCTCGCATACGTATCTTTCAGATAGGAAGGGCCGGTGAGCACCACGCTATACGCATTGTACGGCTTTGCGCCGATGCCCTCCACGCGCAAAAGGCCTTCGCGGTTCAGGGAAAGCATGGCGCTCATTTCGGCGGATAGGCGGCGATCGCGCTTTTCTGCGAGAGTTGGGTTCATCGAAATATGCCTCCTTTTTATGGGGCAGGGGTTCGCGTCTATCGGCGCGCACCCCCGCCGAAGAAAAACGACGAAACTCTTTGATCTGCCGAAAAACCTGCCGCAATCTGCATTGCAATTCCGTTAAGGACACGCCCTTATTTACGATGCTTGGAAATATTTCTGTGATACGGTGTTCCGGTCTTGGGGCAAAGCCCATGAGTAAAATTTGTCTTTGCATCGGCTTACCAGTCTGCCCATAAAGCGAAATCCCAGGGCTTCCAGGGATTCGGATAACAGAGACGGGGTCTGCGTGGCGGAGAAGATAAACGCGCTTTCGCTCGCGTCGGGCTCGGGCACGGCGGGGCAGTGGGGGCAGTGCATTTCGCTTTCGTTCACGCGCCTACGCGTGCGGCCCACGGAGTAGGTATTTCCGCATCGCACACATAGGCCGCTTAGGATGTAGTCGTCCTCCGCGATCAGCTCGTGTCCGCCGGGCACCGCCGCCTCCATCTGCGCGAGAGCCTCTTTCAGCGTGGTTGAGCGAATGGAGCCGTTCAGCGGCAAGGATCTTGGCGCGGTTCCGCCGTGACAGGGGCAGGTGGGGTCCCGCAAAACGGGAAACCTGTGCATTTCGAGCCCCGTATCCAGGATGCGCGTATCCACTTGGGAGGCGGATGCGCCCCTGAGCATCTCCATCGCCATGCGGTTGGAGGCCATGGCGCTCGCAAGCTGTGTGGAAGGGACGCCCAAGGAAGCTTCCGTCTGGTAGAGTTCCGCGCACGAATGCCTCGTGCCGCTCCTGAGTCCGTGCCGCCCGCAGCACAGGCACGGGCCGCCTTCGCGGTTGTATACGGCCTCCACGCTGGAAACCAGCGCGTGGGTGGAGCCCCGGTATACCGGCACCCCCGTGTCCGCAAGCATCGAGCCTACCGTGCATACGGCATCCATGTTGTCAAGCGCTACTACGACCGCGTCAAAATCTTCGTAAAAAAACTCGCCAAGATCCCGCACATCGGCTACCAGCGCGCGCGCGCTAAGATCGGGGTTCCACCTAAGCTTTTCGGCCAGCAAATGCGCCTTGAAGCGCCCTGCGTCCGCATCGGGATGGTATAGGGCGGCCGCGCGCGAACAATTGTGGGGCTCGAGCAGGTCGTCGTCGATCAAGGTAAAATCTTCATAGCCCGTCTGGCTCAGCGCGATGGCGGTGTTGATGCCTACCGCGCCGCAGCCGGCGATCAGCACGCGGGCTCGGCGGATCGCCGCGCGGTCGACCGCGCCCTCCTGGTGGGCGAACAGCGCTTCCATTTAGGCGTTGATGGTATCGGGGATGACGAGCAGATCAAGATCGTCCCCGATGGTCAATTCGCGAAGCCGCTTGTTCTTGTCGTCGAGCAGCACGTTTTCACGGGTATCGGCAAAGAGTACGCCCAGCGGGCCGCGATCGGCCGCGCTGTTTTCAAGGTACCTGGCTTCGATGTTGCCCACGCTTTCCTCCTCGCTCATCGTAAGGCGCATGATGTTGCCGTTGTTGTCGCGGATGATGACCTTTTTCATGTTGGTTGCCATAGTTTTGTCTCCTTTCTACCAGAAAAAATAAGCTACGGTGATGGCTATGGCCGCCGAGGCCACCAGGTACAACGCGCACCGTACGTCTAAGAAGAAGCGGACGACGCGCGATAGGAACGTTCTGCCCTCGCCGGTGGTGATGCTGACCCTGCGCGGCGCAAGGGGCCTTTCTATCCTCGTTTCCCCGCGCACGATCGTTTCGGTGGCGAGCAGCACGTTGGGGCGCGAGAAGACGAGCCGTTTGGTTTCGCCGCACAGAGGGCAGGCGGATCGCCAGTCTTCGGCGAACAGTATGCCGCGGCACCGCGAACACACGACGATTTCGTTGCCCGCCTCCAGCGGCTGGTACCACAGCGCATCGCGCGGGTTTGTGCGCAGAAACGCCCGGTCGCGCTCGCCATTGATCTTGTGCATTGCCTGCATGTGATTTGCCTCCTCGCGTCATATTTCCAAACCCTTTTCTTTTTGCGCGCACTTGTCGGTTAAAAAGCGCGTCACACCTCGATGGCCGTCAGTGCGTTTTGACCGTCTCTTTTCAGCCACAGCTTCCCCCGGTCGTCCTTCAGCAGAAACGAATCCCCCGCCGGCAACGCGGTAATACCTTCAAACTGCGTCTTATCGCGGATCACCCGGCCGTCCATCGCCGTCAAGTCGTACAGCAAAAGCCCGCCGTCGAAGGCTGCGAGCAGGCGCTTTTCGCCCAGCGCCGCCGCGCGGTACGCGCGCTCGGGGCCGAACTCGCAGCGCGCGCTCAAATCCCTGTCCCGGTAGCCGCCAAAGTAAAACAGGAGCCCCTTACGGGTGAATACTGCGATTCGCCCATCCGACAACATGCTCGCGGCGAGCAGCCGATCGCCTTCGCTCACCCGCTGGCCGGTCATCCGAATGCCGCGAAGGCCGATCAGCGCGATTTCGCCGTATTCCAGCGATACGCAGCCTCCGTCCGATAGCTCGAGCATTTCTTCGTTCAGCAGATCATGTACCAGGTCGATATCCTCGTCGGGGATATCCGGCAGCGCATTTTCAAAGATGTCGAACGTAAAGCTGTCCCACCACTCGGGCGTCTCCTCCACCGTCCAAGAGCCTACGAGCCGGTATAGGCCGCAGGCGGCCGCCGCGGGCACGAGGGCGAGCAACACGTACCAATCGCCCCAAACGCATGCGCCGATCCACATGCATATCCACGCGATATGGCGCATGCCCCTTCCCGGCCCGGCATGCTCGTCGCGTCCGGTGGCAAGCAGCCACAGCGTGGCAACCATCGCCAAAGGGCTTGCGACGCGGGTGAAGACGCTTAGCACAGAATCGTCTAGCCCAAAGCTTTCCGCCCATTGTTCACTACAGGCACGGGCGAAGAAGAACACATACGCGCCCAGCGCAAGCAGCGCGAACATATACCCTGCGATTTGCAGCCCTGTCGCTACTTTCACCGCCCGGGGGTTGGTTACGTCGTGGTTGCCGCGCCGAAGCTCCTCAAGTCGCCACAGCGCGGTGGAGGTAAGCTTGAGCACATACGGCAGTGCCAAGGCCGGCGGCATCCCCAGCACCAGCGGCGAAAGCTGCAGGGCCGCTGCGCGCCCCCAAGCTTCCTGGATGCGGGCGAGCGCAAACATCGCCAGTTCCTGCGGGGGGAGGCTCAGCGCCGCGCCGAACGTGCCGCTCGGGTCCAGCGCGATCACGACCACCAGGCAGACAACGCTTCCCCCTGCGGCCAGCACTATAGCGCGCAAGGGTCTGTTTGTGATCGTCTGACGAACAAGTCCGGCAACGCATAGCGCACATGCCGCCAGCGCCAGCGCGTAGCCGATGAGATAGGGCGAAATGGAAGTGGATTCCATGGGCAATCCTCCCGTCGTCGATTCCCGCTATGTGCCTGGGTTTGCCTGCCGTGATCGTCCGTGCGCGGCGGCCGGGCGGCGCGTTGCGCAAAAAGTACAGCCTTTGGAAGCATTCGTATATGTTGGCATAGCAAGCAGGCAATTTTACAGCGCACATGCCGGGCAGCGGCCTCGTGCCGCTCCGCGTCCGCATGAGGGTTCCAAGGCCGCGCGGTTTTGAGCGGGCGGCATCACTTGAAGAGCCGGAAAGCGGTTATTCCTGGTCGCCTGGCGCCGGCTGCAAAGTTTTACAAATGTAGAAAGGAGTTGACAAGTTATGGCGCGTTGATTAACCTTGCATCAAACCAGTGGTCTGACAAGATCAATCTGTAGATTCCAAGCGGATTTTTCCCTTCCGGCGTTGTCGCTCCTCGCCGGGCAGCCTATTAGAACACCATGCGATTCCAAATCTATGAAGCGAGGAGGCTGCAAAGGTGAAGCCGAAAGAAGGTCTCGAAGATTTTCTCGACGATGCCCACCTGCTAAGCTCGATGCAGCGGCAGATGCGGCGCTCCGAAACAGGGGAGCCTCCCTTAAGGCCGGAGGAGATCCGCTATGCGGCGCTGTGCCTGATGCTCAACCCCAACGCGTATTGGGCCCGCATGAAGCTCATTTACTATGCGCTGGACGAAGCGCTTTTGTCGGATAAGCCCGTAGTGCTGGCGGCGACGGCCGTAACGGCTACGCGGCTCGCGCGCGGCATCTACCGTTACGACCGCTACAAGGGGCCGCTGAAGAGCTTTATCTATTATTGCTACCGCAAGGCTACGCTTGACGTATGCGCGCTGGCGCCCGCCGGCGAGGTGGAGCTCACCTACCGCCAGCTCGCCAAGGAATCCCGCGCAGCACCGCTACGCGACATGCGCAGGGAAGACCCTGCCATGGTGCGCTGGCGCGCCGATCTTTTCAAGAAGGCCGACAACCCCCAGGGGCGCACGATCAAACTGCCCCTTAAGAAAAAGGAAAACGGCGCGGAGGTGCCCGTCTCCTATTTTCTTTTGCACATGTCTTCCCAAGAGCTGGAAAAGGCGCTGGAGCTGCTTCGGAAAAACGGCACCCCGCTGGAAAAACTTATGCCCGCAAAAAAGACCGCGCAGGACAGGCTGGATGAGATATCCGGCTTCTTTACGTGGTACGGCGCGCGCACGCCCGTTTTTGACGAACGGGATGTATTTTTTATCAAGCGGTATCATGTCCAGGGCACGAAAGGCATGCTCGCCCTTGCCAACGCGTACACGGAGCAGTGGCCGGATAGGCAGGCCACTGCGGATCAGGCGCATCACGTGATCTACGCGCGCTTCCGAAAGGAATTCAAAAAATACCTGCTGGAAGAGGGAAAGGGACGAGAAGAAAAACCTTGAACGGCCGCGTACGTGTTTGCGACGCAACAAATCCGCGCATTTTGGAACCTTCCTTTGAACGATGCGCGCAAGGCGGCGCATCGGTGAAAGGAACGCTTAGGAAGCCGCCCGGCGATGTGCCGGGGCTCTTCCGATGTTCGCAGTAAAGGAGCGTGCATCCGATGTCTCACCTAACATTGAAAGATTTTTACGCGCTGAACGATCCGTTTCTCTCCGACGAGGAGCTGGCCGGCAAGCGGGCCCATCTGGAGGGTTGTCCGCGCTGCCTAAGCCTGTTTTTAGGTTTTTCGCACGAAGAGGCGCACGATTTTCAGGGCGTGATGGACCGCCCCGCGTGCCAAAGGCAGGATGATATCTACAACCTTTTTTACGGGGAGACCGATCCGCGCGACGTATTGCCCCTGCTCATGCACATCGGGCAGTGCGAGGCCTGCCAAGATTACATCGACTTTTTAAAGTTTTCCGACGATGCCGTGGACGATATGCTTACAAAGCTGCGCGCCGCGTTTTCCTACGCGGCCTATGCGGCGCTGATCGCCCGCGGCGCAGCGGTGCTCGCGCCGCGCTTCGCGCGCAGCGGGGCCGTTGCCATGGCTGCCGGAGTTCCCGCCAAGATCCGCTACGAGGGCGAGCTTAACAACGGCAAGAAGTACGCGTTGGAATACTATCCCGATTACGCGGTGTTCTCCTGCGAGCGCTTTGACGACGAGGAGGGCAAGGTGCCCGAGCTTACGCTGACGTACAACGACAGGATCATCAAAAAGGGCCGCAGCGCGTGGACGCAGGCGACCGACTCCAAGCTGGTTCTCCAGTACGCCGGGGTCAACACCATCGCGCTGATTCACATCGGCGGGGTCGATCAGCTCGTGAGCGTGCTGCCGTACGCGTGCGCGGTGAGCAGCGGCAAGCAATAGCGTGCGGTTCCCTATCATCATGTGTAAGCGGCGGAGGGGGAGGGCGTCATGTCGGAATGGGTAAGGCTCTCGGTCAGGCACAACGGCGACAATCTGCGCCGCTGCTTCGACGTATCCTTATCCGCGCCGTCCTCCCTGCTGCCCAAGCGCTTCCGGCGCGCGGTGTACGCCGAGGCTCTGGGGGATCTTGGGGATATGATGGACGACTGCGTAAGGGCCGGCCACTCGACCGATCCTTTCGACGCGCTGTCTCAGCGCCTGACGGAGATCGTGCCCCCGGCGCTGCGCGCGGCGCTCGCCAAGGCCATGAAGCCCGGTCGCGCGCTGTTGTTGGATTTACCGGCGGAGCTTGCGCGCCTGCCGTGGGAATGCGTAAAGATCGACGCGGCCAGGGGCCTTTCGGGCAACACGTGGGGCACGGCGTACAGGGCGGTCAGGCTCGCGCGCGGAAATTCCGCCATCGCAAGAGAGCCCCGCTATGCGCTTTTGTACGATCCTTCGCTGCTGCCGGATTGCGACGCGTCCCTTGTGATGTGGGCCAAGGCCTACCCCGGGGCGCAGGCGCTTACCGAGGAGCTTCAGCCCGAAAATAAAGAAGAGACGCAGCGCCGCTTGCGCGATGCTATGTCCGCCTATGGCCTTATGCACATCGTATCCCATGGCAGGTACGCGCTCAGGAGCGTGCGCCGGGCCACCATCGGGCTGGTGATCGACCTGAGCGGCCGCCACAGCGCCCAGGAGATGGAAATCCTGTCCCCGCAGGCCATGGATGGCGACGCGCTGCTTACCCCGCCCGTCGTGGTGCTCGATTGCTGTCACAGCGCCAAGATCGACGCCGCGAACGCCGAGCGAAACTTCGTGCACGCGTTCATCGCCAAGGGCTCCACTCGCCTGCTTCTGGGCAATTTAGATGAGGCGGAGCCGCAGCAGGGCAAAGGGTCTTTTTTTGCGGAGGAGTGGCTGCCCCGGCTGATTAACGGCCAATCGTCCTTTGCCGATTGCCTCGCGGCCGTTAGGGACGAGAAGGGCGAGCGGGAGTTCATCGGCATCAAAAACTACATCGCCGCGTGCTTTATCGGCGAGGGCGTGTTGCCCGATTTTACGTTTGGCGAGCTGCTCGCGGGCCGCAGGGCGGCGCCGTGGAAACCGCTGCCCAGTTTGCTTCGGTGCTTCGGCGCGGCCCTTTTGCTGTGCGCGGCGGCAATTTGTTGCTTTGCGCTCGCGGGCATGGGGATCGCGAAAATTCCGTGGCTTACGATGGCGGCCTGCTTTATCGTCCTTGGCGGGGGGTTGTTCGTCATCTTCAATTTCCGGCAGATTCTCGCTCTGCTGGGTGCATAGGAGGGATGGCGCATGAGCGTCGATTTGCTGGCGCTGCTTGACGATACGGAGTATCCGGCAGCGTTTCGCCGCTACGAGTTGGGCATGTATCCTTACGAGGACGCGGGCATTCGCGTCAGGTTCGAGCCTGCGTACGACCCCGCCGACGCGCGGCGCACGCTGCGGTCGGTAGAGCAGGCCCTTGAGGAAGAGGGCATAACCGTGCCGTTCATGGATGCGGTTCACGACATGGCCCGAAAGCGCAACGGCAAGTGCCCGCCTGAGATAGGCGGCTGGGAAAGGGATTTTTCGCTGCGCTATTCGCAAAACGCCGGTAACCTCAACCACATGAAAAATGTCGTGGGCCTGCAGGCCAAGATGATTAGGCTGTTTGAAGATGCTTCGGGCTTCTCCGATGCGCTGCGCTGCGACGACTTTCCGCAAGACCTGCCCTACCGCGACGACGCCAAGGATCGCAGGGCGCACCTGATGGCCGCCGCCATGCTGCACGACGTGTTCAAAACCGTCGATGCGGTGCAGCACGCCAACCGCGGCAGCGAAATGCTCCTATTCGCGCTGAGCAACCCGGATGCGCCCGCGCATCTTAGCTGCTTTATCGCGCAAAACGGGCTTTTTAACCACGAGTACCTCTACCGCATGCTGCGCTATCACGATCGGTTCGGCGTGCTGCTCTCCGGCGAAAGCGGCGTAGAGCCCGTGATCGAAATGCTCGAGCGCCTCCGCGCGCTGGCGCAGGATACGAATATTTCGTACCGCTCGGTGCTGTTCGATCTGTACGCGCTCACCTGCGCCGACATCATGGCCAGCGTCAAGGATAAATTTGTGCGCAACGCGATGCTCGACGAGGCTCCGGGCTCCCAGGTATCCCGCGCGTGCGTGCTGGAATTTTTCCGCACGCGCAAGGGCCGCTCGCTGGAGGGGCTCTTCCGTTGGCTGCTGCGCTGCGCGGATTCCGACCCTTCCCATGAGGACTATGCGCTGATCTTTGAAACGGATGTCTACCGCCGCATCGCCCGCCTGCTGCTGGAAACCGGCTATCAAAAGGTATGCGCCCAGGCCGCCGCCCCCGGCGCTTTGCCCATCTATGCGCGGATCGTGGAGTTTTTCGAGGACTCGGAGCTGCTTTTGTCGGTCGTGCGCCGGGTGGATTTTCAGGAGGCGGCGAGCTTCCTTGCCGAGACGGGCATATGGGATTACGGCCTCGGCAAATTTCAGACGTTGTTCGACAACGTGTTTTTCATCCTTAGCGTGCCGCACGATCGGCCCGCGTCGGCGGAGCGCTTTATCCTTCGGGTTTGCACGGTGTTTAAGGATGCGATTCTCGCCGTGCGCAACAACTACCGCGACACCGTGCCCCAGCCTGCCCCGGCCGGCGTAAACCTCGAGGCGGGCAAGATCAACCTTCGGGTGATGCTGGGCGTCGAGCCCTTCGATCGGGATCAGGTCTTCGCCGACGGCGAGCTCTCGGTGTTTTCCGGCGAGGGGGATGCCATATAGCGCGAGGGCAGAGGGGTACGACGAGGGCCTCCGGCGGCCCAAGGGCATGATGCCCTTGGGAATCCCCATTTGGAAATGCCCGTGTGCGGGCATTCAGCGCGATGACAAACTGCGGTTTATCATCGCGGCATGCAAGTCCTTGAACTGACTACGTCATTTCCGGCCGGACTTGCATATTAGCCGGTATGAGCCTGCGCACGCACAGGTCGCGCTCCGGCTCTTTTTATGCGGGGCCAGCGGGCCTCGCGCCCCAAGAAGGAACGCTAAATGCAAGTCATTTTTC
>JAVBNW010000037.1:0-51189 GCA_031551255.1 Eubacteriales bacterium
TCGTAGCCGAAAACCTGGTAAAGATCTACAAGACAAAAGAGATCGAGGTGCTCGCGCTGCAGGGCCTGGACCTTACCGTAGAAGACGGCGAGTTGATGGCCATTATAGGCAACTCGGGCAGCGGCAAATCCACGCTGATGAACATGCTTGGCGCGCTGGATAGGCCTTCAGCGGGTAGGCTGGAGGTCGACGGCAAGGATTTACTCAAAATGACCGATGCCGCGGCAACCATTTACAAGCGCGAAACCGTAGGTTTTGTGTGGCAGAACAACGCGCGCAACCTCATCCCCTACCTGACGGCGCGTGAAAATGTGGAAATGCCGATGCTTCTTTACGAAAGCGCCAGGCGCAAAGAGCGTGCGCGAAGGCTGCTTGAAATCGTGGGGCTGAGCCACCGGAGCCGTTCGCGCCTGAGCCAGCTCTCCGGCGGCGAACAGCAGCGCGTGGCCATCGCCATCGCGCTGGCGAACCGGCCGCGCCTTCTGCTCGCAGACGAGCCGACCGGCGCGGTGGATACCCGTACCGCCGAGATGATCCTCGATGTTTTTCGCGAGATCAACCGGGAGCTTGGCGTGACGATCGTGATCGTCACGCACGACGCGCAGATTTCAAGGCAGGTGGATCGCGTGGTCGCCATCCGCGACGGGCGCACATCCAGCGAGTTTATCAAGCGGCGAAGCTACCGCGAGGAGATCGCCGAAATGGCCAGGGAAGAAAAAGAAGTGCGCGATATGCGCCAGGATCAAAGCGAGCAGACGCACGTCGAGCTTGCGGTGGTGGACGCCGCAGGTCGGCTGCAAATCCCCCGCGAGCTGCTTAGCAACCTGGGCGTGACGGGAAAGAGCAAGCTGTTGGTGGAGGAGGAGCAGGGCAGGATCGTCATCCGCAAGCCCGACGAAGCCAATGACTCATAAAGACGCAATCTGGGCTCGAGATATCGTCAGATGCCAGCGCGAGGATGGCAGCTGGGGGCGGTTCCACACGCTCAGCGGTCCTCCGGCCCCTGCGAATATGACGACCGAGCAGGCGCTGCGCCGCCTGGAAAGGCTCGGGCTCACCATACAGGACGCGCCCATACGGCGCGCCGTCGACTACATGCGCGCATGCCTTAGCGGCCGGCTCGTTCCGCCGGACGGCAGGGAAAAGGTTCTCGATTGGGATGTATTTGAAAAGATGATGCTCGCCGCGTGGATCCGGCGCTTTACGCAAGAAGATGAGCAGGCCAACGAAATCGCCCAAACCTGGGCGGATATCATGGCCGAGGCCGTACGCGGAGGCGCCTTCCGGCAGGAGGATTACCAAAGCGCGTATCTTAGGCGCTTTCGAAGGCCGCCGGGCAGGGCACGCTACATCGCCGTATCGCAGTTTTATATGGTGTCTTTAACGGCGGGGCTTGTTGAACCGCGCGCGGAAGGTGCGGCATTTGACTATTTTTTATCAAATGATGGCGGTATTTATTACGTATATTCATCTCGGCTCGACCGGTTGCCCGATCGGTTTGCATCCCTGGATGCGAGCAGGTACCTGGGCGCCATCGAATTGCTGAGCGGTTTTTCCTCGCGGGCGTGCAGGCAAAAACTCGGCTTTGTGGCGGAGTGGCTGCTTGCGGTGCGCGGCGAGGACGGGTTGTGGGATATGGGGGCCAACGCAAAGGACGGCGTATATTACCCCCTTTCAGATTCGTGGCGCAGCGCGAGAGAGCGCAGGGCCGACTGCACGGAGAGGATCGAGGCGCTGCTTCGCAGGCTTGGCACCTAGGTCTTGTTGACACAAACGCTCAGCGCCGTCTTTCGGCCGCTTTTCGTACCTGATTTTGTTGCCGTCAGTCAGCGTAGCCGCCGGCTACGCCTCCTTTCTGCGCCTCATCAGGCGCAAAAATCGGCTCGAAACTCAGCATTTTGGATTATGTCAACAGGACCTAGCAAAATCGCCATAATTTCCAGATCCTAAATCAATCGGCACATTTCATATGCACAGATATCGCACCCACATGATCGTATATTTGGAAACAAACGGCGCTCACCAGTACAGGGCCGTTCTTCATGCGCGCGTTCGGCCTAAATCGGGGCTTTGAGCGCACTTTGCCATGTTATGCTTTTTGTGATGCCACATTTCCGCCATAGTTGGCTATGATTTCACCGATCTCTTTACACAAAACAATCTGGATTGGCAGCCCATAAATCTGTTATACTGCGAATGATTTTTGCAAAGGATGTGCCGGTATGAAAAAGCGCAGGGTTGTCAAAATTATTCGCAATGTAATCGTCGTGCTCGTTCTTGCCGCGGTTGCGTTCGGCATCTACCTATACGTACAGCAGCAAAACGCGCTCAAGGCGTTGAGCGAGGTTCCGAACTATAGCTTTCGGCAGGTCGCCAAGGGCAATGTGGATATCGGCGTGACGGCCAAGGGCGTCGTGTCGTCTCACTCATCCACCACCGTCGTTCTAGGTTGGGCGGGCACGGTAAAAAACGTCAACTTTGAAGCCGGCGATATCGTAGAAGAAGGCGACGTGCTGGCCGTGATTGAGGACGATGACTTAAAGAGCAACATCCAGGCGGCGAATAACACGCTGCGCCAGCAGGAGATTACGCTTCAAAAGCAGCTGGACGCGCTCGAGAAGACGGTCGACGCGCCGGCCACCGGGCGCATTAAAGAGCTCAAGGCGCAGGTCGGCGAGGATATTTCAAGCGCAGTAGGGGCCTATGGGCAGGTATGCTGGATTTCCCCCGACGGCATGATGGAACTGACCGCGGATCTTGACATCGCGCTGCAGCTGCACGATAAGGTCGAAGTCAGCGACAAGCGCAACATCGTATACAGCGGCAGGGTTACCGCGGTGACGGGCACAAAGGCCACGATAGAAATATACGACGACGCGAGACTGAGTGACGGCGATCATGTGACGGTTTTAACATACCCGTCGCAGATCATCGGCGAGGGCGACGTTACGATTAAGAACGGCATCAAGGTTACCGGATCGGGCAAGATTACCGACATCCACGTTCAGGAGGGCGACTTGGTCGAGCGCGGGCAGGTGCTATTTACGCTGGATACCAAGGACGCCAAGCTCTCCTATGAATCGCAGACCATCTCCGTCGCCGATGCGCAGCGCAAGATTGCCGACCTGCGCAAGGATCAGGGCAAGAGCGAGCTTTTGTCGCCGGTGCGCGGCGTTTTAACGGAGATGAATCTGCTGGAGGGCCAAAACGCGAACAGCGGGCAAACGGTTGCGAAACTCCAGGATGTCGACAACCTCGAGACGGTCATCAACGTCGACGAGCTGGACATCGCCAAAGTAAAAGTCGGGCAAAAAGTGGATATCACGCTGGAGGCGCTGGAGGACAAGACGTATACCGGCACCGTCACCAAGATCGCCGTGATCGGCGTCAATTCCAACAACTTCGCCACGTACCCCGTCACCATCGCCTTTGACGACCCGGGCGATGTGAAGATTGGCATGTCTTGCGAGGCGACGATCAACATCGAATCCGCGAAAAACGTAAATGTGTTGCCGGTCGAGATGCTACAGCGCGGGCGGGACGGCTATTCCGTGTTGCTGGTCGTGGGCGGACTGGATACCGGCGCAGCGCACGATAAAGAGGTGGAGGAAACCGCCGCCACAGCAACGAACGGCAGCCGCACGGGCGGCGGCAACATGATGCAGCGCGCGCAAATGATGCAAAGCGCCATGATGGGCGGCAACACGAGCAGCGGCGGCAACGCGCTGAGCATGGGCGTGCAGACGGAGCTTCGCGAGGTGCAGGTCGGCCTCATCAACGAGGATTACGCGCAGATTCTCTCGGGGCTCGAAGAGGGCGATTGGGTCGCCACTGAAACCAAGGGATCGAGCATTATGGATATGATGATGATGGGCGGAGGCAACGTAACCGTGGTCGAAGGCGGCCCGGGCCCGAATGCGGGCGGCGGCGAGCGCTCCTTCCAGGCGGCCCCGGACCGCTAGGGGGTAAGGATATGGCGCTGATTGAGACAAAGGAACTGCGGAAAATTTATACTATGGGCGATATCGAGGTGCGGGCGCTGGACGGCGTGAGCGTAACGATTGAAACCGGCGAGTTTGTGTCGGTTGTGGGGACATCCGGCAGCGGAAAATCGACCTTTATGAACATCATCGGCTGTTTGGACAGCGCTACATCCGGAACGTACCTGCTCGACGGCCTGGATATCAACGACTACAGCGCCAACAAGTTGGCCACGGTGCGCAATAGCAAAATAGGCTTTATCTTTCAGGGGTTTAACCTATTGCCAAAGCTTACGGCGCTGGAGAACGTAGAGCTGCCCCTCATTTACCTGGGCATGTCGGCGGGCGAGCGCCATAGGCGCGCGCATGCGGCGCTGGAAAGGGTCGGCCTCGGAACGCGCGAGAGGCACAAGCCCCCCGAGCTTTCAGGCGGTCAGCAACAGCGCGTTGCGATCGCGCGCGCGCTTGCCAACGATCCGGCGCTGATCCTGGCCGACGAGCCGACCGGCAACCTGGACAGCAAGTCCGGCCGGGATGTTCTCGCGCTGTTGCACGAGCTGCACGACGCCGGCTCCACAATTTTGCTGATCACCCACGATAACAACGTCGCGAGCCAGGCCCGCCGCAAGATCTCCATTTCCGACGGCTTGGTCACTTCGGACGAGGCGGTGAGCGCATGAGCATACTTCAATCGTTTAAAATGGCCTTTTCGGCGATTCTGGGCAACAAGATGCGCTCGTTTTTGACGATGCTGGGCATCATCATCGGCGTGTTTGCGGTGGTTGTGCTGGTATCCATCGTGCAGGGGGCGACGGGCTCGGTTACCTCGCAGCTGCAAAGCATGGGCACGAACCGGCTTACCGTGCAGATCACCGGCATGCGCACGACGTTTACGTACGACGATGCCGAAGAGATGGGCGAAATCGAGGGCATCGCGGACTGCGCGCCGGTCATATCCAGCAGCGTCACCATGCGCGCGAACGGCGAGACATACACAACCACCCTGTACGGAACAAACGAGCACTACCTCGTTTCGCAAGAGTATGAGCTCAGCGCCGGGCGAAACCTAAACCAGACCGACCTTGACAACCGCTTTCAGGTGGTGGTGATCGCAACCGACATCGCCGACGAATTGTTCGGGTATCGCGATGTGGTGGGCGAAAATCTGCGCATCAACGGCGCTACGTACAAGATCGTCGGCGTGATCGAAGAGCAGGCCGAATCCATGCTTGGCTCCGCGAACGATTATGCGATTATTCCGTTTGCCACCGCAACGCGTCTTTTTAAGACGGATTCCATCCGCCAGGTAATCATGACGGCTGCAAACGGCGACGACGTGCCCGCGCTGAAAACCCAGATCGAACAGTTCGTCGAAAAAAAGGTGGGCGAGGATAACTACAGGGTTTCCTCTTCTCAGGAGCTTTTGGATACCATGAATGAGGCGATCGGCACGCTGACGCTGATGCTCGGCGGAGTTGCCGGCATATCGCTTCTGGTGGGCGGCATCGGCATCATGAACATCATGCTGGTATCGGTCACCGAGCGCACGCGGGAAATCGGCATCCGCAAGGCGATCGGCGCAAAGCGGCGCAATATTCTTACCCAGTTTTTGATCGAGGCGATCGTGGTAACCATCCTGGGGGGCATCATCGCCCTGGGCCTGTCCTACGTGGCGCTGATCGTGTTGGGAGACTATATGGGCATAGAAATGGCCATGTCGCCGGATACAATTTCGCTGGGCATCAGTTTTTGCCTGGTGATCGGCGTAGTGTTCGGCGTCTATCCGGCAAACAAGGCATCCAAGCTCAACCCGATCGAGGCTCTCAGGCACGAGTAAGGGTATGGGTTTTCATTAGGCGTTTTCAAGGGGCGGATCGATCCGCCTCTTTATCTTTTGCTGCTTTTTCTGTATAATGAAACGGTAAAAGATAGGAATATACCATATAGCATTGTTAAAAGTGAGGTGGTCGCTCCTTGAAGACGTATGGCGGTTTTCTCATGTCGCAAATCGAGCGGCTTGGCGGGCGCGCATTCAATAGAATCCTCAAAGATATCGGCATCGACGCCTTCAACGGCGCGCAGGGAAGAATTTTGTATGTGCTGTGGGAATATGGGCGGATGACGATTACCGAAGTCGGCAAGCTTACTTCGCTTGCAAAGACCACCCTTACGAGCATGCTCGACAGGATGGAGGATGCGGGGCTCATTCTAAGAATTCCCGACCCCGACAACCGCCGCCAGATCTTTATCGAAACTACGCCCGAGGCAATGGAGCTTAGGGATGCCTACGAACGGGTATCCGAAGAGTGCAACGATATTTTCTACGACGGCTTCACGGAAGATGAAATATTGTTTTTTGAGGACACGCTTCGCAGGATCATCGTAAACTTTGAAAAGAGGGAAGAGGGGTAGCGGACGGCGCCGCATCCCGCTACAAGGGAAGGGGTTTATGCTATGAGAACGCGCAAGTATGAAGACATGTACTTTGCCCTGGTTGTCGTAGGCGGCGGGCTTTCCGGGCTGTGCTGCGCGCTGGCGGCCGCGCGCCGCGGCGTGAAGACCGCGCTGGTGCAGGATCGGCCCGTATTCGGCGGCAACGCCTCCAGCGAGGTGCGCATGCATATCTGCGGCGCGGATCGCCATTGCCAGCGCAAGAATGCGCGCGAAACCGGCATCATAGAAGAATTGCTGCTGGACAACCGCGCCGTCAACCCCAACCATTCGTTTGCCACGCTGGATACGGTGCTGTGGGAAAAGGCGAGCTTCCAGCCGAACCTTACCCGGTTTCTCAACACCCGCATGACGGACGCGCAGGTGGAAGAGGGCCGCGTCACGGCGGTGCTGTGCGACCAGATCACCACCGAGCGCCGCTTTCGCCTGACCGCGCCGCTTTTTGTGGATGCGACGGGCGACGCGATGCTGGCGCATCTTGCGGGCGCGCAGTATCGTATGGGCCGCGAAGGCCGCGATCGGCATGCGGAGCACTGGGCGCCGATTCGGGAAGATAACCATACCATGGGCAATTCGCTTCTGTTTCGCGCGGTCGACATGGGGCGGCCGGTTCCGTTTGTCAAGCCTGCATGGGCCTATACCATCGCCGAGGAAGAGTTTGCGCATCGCGGCCACACGGAGATTTCCTCCGGCTATTGGTGGATCGAGCTGGGCGGGGACGACAAGGATGTGATCGCCGACGGCGAAGAGATCAGAGACGAGCTGCTCAGAACGCTGTACGGCGTGTGGGATCACATCAAAAACGGCGGCGACCACGGCGCGGAAAACTACGCGCTCGAATGGGTGGGCCATCTGCCCGGCAAGCGCGAAAGCCGCCGGGTGGTAGGAGATTATGTGCTGAACGAAAACGATGTGATGGCCGCACGGGTGTTTGACGATGCGGTGGCCTACGGCGGCTGGTCGATGGATGTGCACGTGGTGGGCGGCTTTCGAACCAAGGAGGAGCCTACGCAGTATCTGGGCGATTTCGACCTGTATACCATTCCCTACCGCGCGCTGTACGCGCGGGATGTCGAAAACCTGTTTGTCGGGGGTCGCGCGTTTTCTACCACGCACATGGCATTTTCCTCGGTGCGCGTAATGGCCACCTGCGCCGTCGTGGGGCAGGCCATCGGCACGGCGGCGGCCATCGCCGCGCGCGAAGGCATTTTGCCGCGGGGCGTGGGCGCGCATATGCGTGAGCTTCAGCAAACGCTCATGCGCGACGACTGCTACATTCCCGGCTATCTCAACCTGCATGAGGGCGATATCGCGCCTGACGCGGCCGTGCGCGCGTCCAGCGAAAGCGCAAACGGCGAGGCCGCGCTCGTGCTCAACGGCAAGATGCGCGATATCCACGGTGAAAAAAATGCCTGGGTATCCCGGCCCTCCGGAGAACCTGAGTGGATCGAGCTGAGCTGGCCCTTGCCGGTTGCGGCCGAGGAAATCATTTTGCGCTTTGACTCGGATCTTTCGGCCGAGCTGATGATCTCGCTTTCTAAGCGTGTGCAAGATAGTCAGCATCCGGGCATTCCGGCCCAGTTGCCCAAGGCGTACGCGCTTACGCTTTTGAAAGATGGGGCAGTCGTCCACACCGAAAACGTCGCGAATAACCACGCCCGCCTTTGCCGCCACTCCGTTCCCGATATCGCCTTTGACGCGGCGCGCGTGGATATCCTTTTAACGCACGGCGATCCTTGCGCGCGGATGTTCCAGTTCAACGTGTACCAACGGGCGCGGTGAGGCCTGTCGTGTAAAAGCGATGAGCCCGGACGCTACGTCCGGGCTCATCGCCTTGCGGCCCTTTAGCATGTCGATCATCTGGGCCGTTCGGTTATTCTATCCAATGCGAAAGTGCAAAAAAGATATCCATATGCCTCGATGTGTCCTACCATCGCTATCCTTCCATATAATCTGCGTTCATGGGTAAGCACCTCCACATACTTTTCGAGGCTATCCAACAACTCGCGGTTCGTATCGTTGAGGATGCAGGTGATTTCAAGCGAACCGTCCGATTTATTTTCGGGTTTATCAAGAAGAACATAAGTATGCTTTCCTACATTGATACATTCCAACCTGCCCAACGCCTCCTTTAAGAGCATTCTATATATGTAGCTTGAAATATTTGCATTGTAAATATATAGGACAATAAAGCATCTTGTGTCTCAGATGGCCTATTATAAACGCGAAGCAAAGCGGGCCGAGGCGTTGTGCCCCAGCCTTAGACTATACGCAAAGACAGCAAAATAAAATAGAGTTGCAAGAAGTGGAAAACGTTTTGTATTAGCCGTACCTTGCTGAGGGGCGCGAGGCCAAGGTAGCGCAAAAGGGCTGGAAGGCCGAAGCCGAGTGTGCGCAGTGCGCACATAGAGCGGGCGGAAGGCCAGTAAATGCGAGGCGACCTGCGAGCGTAGTGACATGGGAGCCCACATAAACTGAGCGCTAGCAAACGCCCATAGGCGAACGGAGGATCGGAGCTCATGGCGGTTAGTATGCAAGTCCGACGGAAATGACGCAAGGCATGGCGATTCGTACCGAAGGGCCTTTCCGGATCACCGCCTTGCGCAATGCCGAATTGTCTCATTTTCGATGCTCTCAATCAATCCGAGGGGAGCGTCCAAATATGTACATAAATTATGATTCATTAGATATAAAATAAGCATGTACATTTTATGCATGTTATGATAAAATTCAGTAAAATTTGAATTGAAATTTTTGCAGGGGGAGAAAATAAGTCTAGTAGAGATCATTTCTACTATAGCTTTAGTCGAAATAATCCTTGACCTTCTAAAGGGGACAATGGGGATAGGAATGTGCTTTTTCGCCTTAAAATGGCGACGAGGGCTTATGACAACGACGGCAGTTGGATGGGGTGTTTTCCTAGGTGCGATTGCAGGATACTATGCAGCAGATATATCAGATTCCCTAGTGACAATAATTATATTTATGGGGATCGGAGCGATCGTTTTACCTATACTAACGTACAATATTCCAGGTGTTAATAGATTTATGATAGGTTATATAGTATTCATGAAAATAGCCTATATGTTTACAACAGAACTATTCCGCAGAGGAAGTACCGATTGGTTTGGCATACTGCTTCTCCCCATGATAATCGGCGCTATAGGAGGGGTGATATTGGCCGCCTGGGTAGATGTCCCTGTCAGCGCGTTTGTGCTTGCCTGTGCTTTTTTTGGAGCTTCGGAAGCCGCGCCTATTATCGCCAAGTACATTAATTATGTAGGATACGGAATCACTCAAGATGTCAACTGGCTTATTGATCCGCTTGGAATCATTATGAAGCTCTTTAGCATTGAACTTTCCGATATACCCACCCTTGTATCTTTATTGATACTTATGGGGTTTGGTATACCTATGCAACTACAAATCATAAAAAATCAAGGATATAGTTATTCTATTCCATTGATAGTGTTTGAGACAGATAATAAAAGTGAACATGGAAAAATCGTTGATGAAAGTTCAAAATAGAAAAGTCGGAAAACAACGGAATACCGGTAGTTTGGGCGGTACTTGGCGTTGACCTGCAAGGTAATCGCTAACTGTTTCATAGCTACAAGGTTTGATCATAAAGAAAATTCGTTGTTTCTATATTTTTATATTGGTTTAGGAGAACGAAATTTTTGATTTTGCTAATATGAAAGATGAATATTATGCATTTATTGATGAAATTAGGTTTTGGTTGTGTTGTTCTATTACTTGTGTACTCCTACCGTTATTGAAATGGGTCATAGTCCTGGTGATAGGCCTTCTTAATCCGGCATGCAGTTGCCACTTTAAAGACTTGCATGTCGCAATGATAAACCGCCGTTTGCCATCGCGTTGGAGCCGGGACGTTGTGTCCCGGCTCGCTTGTCGCATAAGCCCGCTATTCCACCGGGATGGTTTTGATGTGGCCTGCATCTTGACCGGTCTCATTTTTAGCCGCCTCCAGAATGCGCGCGGCGTCCGTCTGGTTAAGATCAGCCTTTTTTACCGCCACGGTAACCAAATCGTCCCTCACGATCGCGGCAACATCGGCATAGCCCTTTGCCATCAGGGTCTGTTCAATGGCAAATTCTTGCTCCATATAGGCGCTCAGGGCCGTTTTGCGCGTCAGGGCTTCGCGTACGGCCGCCTTATCGCCCCCGGAATCGATCACGGAATCCAGCAGCGCGATTTGTTCGGCGCGTATCGCCGCGCGGTCGGTGCGAAAGTCGGCGAAGTAGTCGCCGGTCTTCTTCTGAGCGGAGGCCTGCGTGCTTGCTGCAGGCTGCGGGCTGCGGGAGGCTATGGCGGGGGACGCGTTTGCGGCCAGGGGCTCGTCCTGCATCGTGCCGTTCACCCATGCCGCCGCCACAAGCAGCAGGACGATGGTCAAGACAAGAGCGCTGCGCTTGACGAGGATCTTATGTTCGGGCCTGAGTTTCTTCATGGGTCATTCCTCACTTTCCTTCGCCATGGCGAAGATCTCGATGTTTTTCTGGGGTACGTTCAGCAGCGATTGCACCGCGCGCGCAAGTTCCAGGCGGACGGATAAATCGTTTGCGCCTTGCGCAACCACGATCACGCCGGTGACCGCCGCGATACTTTCCGTCTGCGCGGGGAGTACCTCCTCGCGGTTGACCATCACCCGCACCTTGCCCGCGCCGTCGATCAGCGAAAGCGTCGCCTCCATGCGCGCCTCAAGGCCAACGGAAAGGGTGGAGGCGCTTTGGGAAGCCTCGGGGGGCGAGGGCGTTGCGCCGCCCTTGGGCAGAGCGCTTGCGATCACCAGCATCGCCGCGCCGGCGATCAAAAGGATGGCGATCCACTCGATGTGCTTGATGGATTTGAGCGTTTGCCACAGCGTACTTTTCTGTGCGTCTTTCATCGGAACACCACCTGTTCCTCTCCGATTCCAAATGCCGCACACACGGCGGTGCGGGCCGCTTCGGGGTCTCCCTCCAGCAAGAGCAGCTCTACTTTGCGCAGCTTACCATCGGCTTGCGTGAGCGAGGTCACCTCGGCCTTTGTGCCCGATGCGTCTACGGTAGCTTGGATTCTATCTGTAAGCAGCGCGCCATCTGCGTGGATGCTCTCGGCGCGCAGCATGGTTTCCTGCGCCGACTGCATAAGATCTGCCGGCTCGATGGAAAGCAACAGGTGAAGCGGCGCGAGCATCGCGAGCATGAGCAATAACCCGCATGCAAAGCGCGCAAATGCGCGTACGCCCCCTCCGGATACCAGAAGCTCCGCTGCGCCGGAAATTAGCGTCAGCGCCGCTATGGCCATGAGCATGTTCCGGAGCACTTCCATGGACGAGCCCCCTTTCTGCGCTATCGTATGCGCGGTTTTGAATGCATATAACCTTGCCGCGAAAATTGAAGGCGCCTACGCTCGTATGCCGCATTCCAAAGGAAACCCGGCGAAAAACCGCGGCGTCGGTTAACGGATCATCACCATGGTTCCGCCCGCGTTCATCAGCGCGGTCACCAGAACAAAGAACATCGCGCCTACCGACAGCACGGCCACGAATACCATGGTAAGCACGCTGGAAAAGTCGCCCAGCGCTTTGACGACGCGTCCGTCCGCCACAGGTTCGAGCAGGGCGGCGCACAGCTTATACGCGAGCACGGTGGCGAGGATGGAAAGGCAGGGCTTAAGGCACAGCGTCGCCACGCTTAAAAGCCCCGCAAGGCCCACCGCGTTTTTGACGACGAGAGAGCAGCCGATCAGCGTATCGACGGTATCGGCGAACATGCCTCCTACCACCGGCACGAAGTTGTCGATCGCATACTTTGCCGTGCGCGCGGTAACGCCGTCAAACGCCGAGGATGCCGCCCCCTGCACCGTGAGCACGCCCAGAAACACCGTGAAGGCTATGCCCAGGCTCCACGAACAGGCCGTCATCAACAGACGGTATAACCCCTCCACCTTAATGCGCGAGGAGAGTCGGTTGAGCACCGCCAGGGCTGCGCATGCCATCAAAACCGGCAGAAGTATATCTTGAATGGCGGCCGAAAGCCCTGTGGAGGCCGCCATGACCGCGGGCTGAAATACGCTCGCGGACGCGTTTCCCCCTAAAGCCGCAAGCAGGGCAAGCAAAGTTGGGAAGAGCGTGCGCGAGAAGGCCGCCATGCCCTCAATCGCCGAGCGCGCCGAGCCGATGATCGCCAAGAAGCCCTGCGCCAGTGGAATGATCGCGATGAGATAGCACGCATACTCGGCCACCTCCACCACCTCTCCCGAGCCCGCCGCCTCGCGCAGCTTGAGGAGCACCCCGCACAACACCGCCACGATGACGATCTGGGCCATGGTGGGCAGCAGCGAGCGCACATCGCCCAGCAATGTGCCAAAGAGCAGGGAGAGAATTTCCCGGGCATCGATGGAAAAATCCCCGGCGGCGAACCGCTCGACCAACGCGCGCGGGTCTGCGCCGTTTAAAGATTCCGTCCACGCGGAAAAATCCATGCCGTCGATCAGGCGACCTACCTCGTCCTCGAAGGCGGTTTCGCCGCCCGAGGCCGCCAACGCACAGGCGGGGCAGGCGAGGATGGCCAGCATAAGCAATGCACACGCCGCGCGCCTCATGGCAAAAGCTCCAGCACGACGTCCATCAGCGCCGAAAGGATCGGAACCGCCAGCGCGAGGATTGCGATTTTTCCGCCGAATTCCACCTTTTGGGCGAGGCCGTCTTCGCCGCAATCCCGGCATGCCTGCGCGCCGAACTCTACCAGGGTTGCGACCCCTACAATTCTGAGCACGGCGGCGAAGTACGCGCCGTCGACCTTGCCGCGGGTGGCGAGTTCTTCAAGCGCGCCCACCACGCCCGCAAGCTTGCCCACCGCAAACACGAGCACGACCACCCCCGCCGCAAGGGCGACGACTGCCGCGATATCCGCGCGTTTGGCTGCGCGCAGCGTAAGCGCGATGATCGCCGCGCCGATGCCGACGAGGGAGATGCGCAGCATGTCCACCGAAACACCGCCTTTTGCCCGGAAGACCGGGCTAAAATGTTGAGATTTGCCACGACGCCGCACATTGCATGTCCGCCTTGCAAAGCTTAGGTGGGCGCAGCTTGTACTCCCTGCGCATATGCGCCGCCCTGAAAGGCTTGCCTATAGCTGGAAGAGGTTCTTTACGCTCTCAAATAAAGAGCCTATGGAGGTGACGACCATCAGCAGCACCACGACCAGCCCCGCCAGCGACACGAGATCCGCGATGTCCTCGCGGCCGGAGCGCTTGAGCACCGTAGTAAGGACGACCAGCAAAACGCCGATGGCCGCGATGCGGAAGATGACATCCATTTGCATACCTCCTGTATAGATCCCCGATGTAAAACTGCCTTACCCTGATGCAAATCGCCCAAAGCGGCGCGGTGCGAACACAGGGCTTATATTGCGAGCAGCAGCACCACCGCGGCCGCGATCAGCCCGAGGGTGCGGCACAGGCGCGCGTCGTTTGCCGCCTTGTCGCGCGCGGCGCGCTCTCGCTCGCCAAGCTGCGCAAGGCCCGCGTCGTAAATCCCCTGTTGATCTGCGCGGCCCGCCCCTCCCGACTCCGCGACGATGCGCAGGACGACCGCGGCGTCTTGCGCGTTGAGTTCCCGCGTGTTCTTCAGCGCGAGTTCCCATGCGATGGAAGGCATTTCGCGCATGGCGCTAAGAACCTTATCAAGGAAGGGAGATTCGCCCTCCAGCGCCTCCAAAGCGTCGCGCATCGGTTCCGACAATGCCGAAATTCTGCGGGAGAGAAGCCTAAGCGCACGCAAGGCCTCGCCAAGGGCGCGCGCGCGCGCGTGCAGCGAGGAGGCGAGGGCAAACCCGAGCGTTACGCAGGCCGAAGCGGCCAGGCACGCGCCGATCCACTTGAGCATCGTCATCCCTCCAGCCGACTTGCGTTCTCGTAAATTGCCACGATGTTTCCCGGACGCCCTCCCAATGCGGCGATGCGGGGGAATAATGGAAGGATGTCCGCCAGTAGCGGGTTCTTTTGCGCCTGAGAAAGGTCTTTGGCGTGGGCTGTAGCCAATACCGCAACTCCGCCCGCCGCCGCCCGACGTAGCGCCACCGCCTCGGAGGCGCTGCCCAGCTCGTCGGTGGCGATTACCTGCGGGGACATGGAGCGCAATAAGAGCGACAGAGCGATTTCCTTCGGGCAGCCATCCAGCACGTCGGTGCGCGGGCCTACATCCAGTTGGGGGACGCCGCTCAGCAGCGCCGCCACCTCGCCGCGCTCGTCGGCCAAAGCGACGGAAAACCCGGCCTCGCTCACCCGGCGCACGGCATCGCGCAGCATGGTCGTCTTGCCAAGCCCGGGCGGGGAGAGGATCAGCGTGGAGCGAACCCCGCCTTTTGCCAAGATGTGCGGCATGAGGCGCGACGCCGCGCCGTGGAGCTCGCGGGCGATGCGGATGTTAAAGCCGCCGATTTGCGTAAGCTTTTGAACCTCGCCCCGCTCTACGACCGCCCGCCCGGCCAACCCGACGCGAAAGCCGCCCTTCAGCGTCAAAAAGCCCGAGCGCATTTCTTCTTCGTAGGCATAGAGCGAATGCCCGCACATCGCATTGAGCAAACGGCGGCAATCGTCCCGGTCGGGAACGATCGCCTGTTCCATGCGGCAGGGGCCCTTCTCGCACAGGAACAGTTCCGCCTCGGCGAGCGCAAGCATAGGTCGGCCGGCCCTGATACGAATCTCGCGCACGCGCTCCTTTGCATCCGTTGGCAGCGCGCGCACTGCGCAGGCAAAGGGCTCGCATAGCTGCGGCAACAGCGCTTGCGTCCAATCGGGCACATGCATCCCTCCCGTTTCTCTTCACCTTATGCCGGGATCGGGAAGGACATGCCACCTTTCTATACATCGTCACCGAACCCTAAAATGAAAGCATCTGAGCGGCCTGTTTCCCGCGCCGCGGCGTTGTCGTCCTCGGCGTGGCCGCCCGGCACGCCTGCGTCCTGCGCCTTATGGCGCGAAATGCATTCTTGCTCATCTCGCTCCCATTTTAGGGTTCGGTGACGATGCAAAGCGAAGGCTTGTCCGCCTTGATGCTTCAGGAGATTGTGCCCGCGTTCCTTTCGTAGCGCCGCATGCCGGACGGCATGGCAAATCGAAAGCAAAGCGGGCGTCATCCGGCATCTTTGTAACGGGGGCATGGCAAGGAAGACATCCGGGCGCCTTCGCGCGGATATTACTCGCTTCCATCCTTCAACAGCAGCAGCATCAGCAGCACCATCAGCACATCGTCCGCGGGCTCCTGCTCTTGGCCTGTATTGAGCGTAAGCAACAAAAGCAGCAGCAGCATCGTCAAATCCGAACCGGTCATGCCGTCTTCCGCCATATGAAGGCCCCCTTTCGCATAACCTAAAAAGCACGTTTGCCGCGCAGGATCGCCCTTGCCGGACTACATGGCATAGTACGCTTGCGCGGGGAATTGGGTGAAGGTTTGCCTGGAAAATGAGATATGCCTTCGCGAGAATTCCAAGGAAGACGGCTCCTCTCCCCCCAAACTTTGCCGATGTTGTTTTTCTTTCCGGCAATATGGTATAATAATGGTAGTAAAGGAGGTTGGGACCATGAGCGAAAATCTTCCCGTCAACGTGTCGATCGACGAAGGCATGGGTTCGGTTTCGTTTGCCGACGAAGTGATCGCAATCATAGCCGGTCTCGCAGCGACCGAAGTGAAGGGCGTAGCGGGTATGACGGGCAATATCGCCTCGGGCATCCAAGAAATATTGGGCATGAAAAACCTCTCCAAGGGCGTCAGGGTAGAGGTGGGCAAGGAAGAGACGGCGATCGACCTGTACTGCATCCTCGATTACGGCTCCAGCATCATCGGCGTCGCCAAGGCTGTGCAGGAAAATGTGCGCAAGGCCGTGGAAACTATGACGGGGCTCAATGTGGTGGAATGCAACGTGCATGTGCAGGGCGTGCAGTTTGAGAAGGAAGCGCCCCCGCCTCCGGCGCCTAAGCCCGAGCCCGAACCGCAGCGCGTGAAGTAAGCGCGCAGGAAGGGACTGAACTACGAATGAAGATCCGCACGTTCGATCGGATCCTGCTAACCGTCGCTTCCCTTTTTATGATCGCGGAGGCGGCGGTTGTCGGCCTTCTCGCGCTGGGATACGGCAGAACGGAATTCGATTTCTGGGTGGATGTGCTGCTGTACCATCCCGTCAATCGAGTCCTTTTGTGCATCGTTGCGGTGCTCTTACTGGTGATCGCGCTGCGCCTGTTGTTTTTGCGCGTGGGCAAGCGCTCCTCTGCGCCGGAGACGATTTTCATGCTCTCCACTGAGGCGGGCTCCATACGCATTACCGTGGCGGCGATCGAGGCCATCGTACAGCGCGCGTCGCGCGGCAACGCACAGGTGCGCGATGTGAAGGTCAGGGTCATCTCTCAGGATAATCAGCTCAAAGCGGCGCTGCGCGTGATGCTCACGCCGGACGCGAACGTCAAAGATGTTTCGTGCGCGCTGCAGGCCTCGATAAAAGCGGCGCTGGAGGATAACACCGGCATACCCGTCCCCGAAGTGCAGGTGACGGTAGAGGCGACGCCCGCCGCACAGCCCTCGCGCGTAGAATGACGGCGCGTCCATATTGTGATTAAGGGGGAATGCCCATGAACGAAGGTCTGCGCGAGTTTTTCGCCAGATATGGCGTGAGGTTCCTGTGCGCGCTGTGCGGCCTGATCGTCGGCATCCTCTTTTTGACCATAGGCTTCTGGCGCACGCTTTTGCTGCTTGCGCTCGCGCTGCTTGGTTGGTTGATCGGTTCGCAGATAGACGGGCGCTGGCGCGTTCGCCTAAAAAACTTGCTTCGCCACGCGATCGGCGGCGGCGACGAGGAATGAGGAAAGAAACACATGGCGAGAACCGCCGCGCGGGACGCGGCATTTCGTATTTTATTCGAGCGTAGTTTCGGCGGCGAAGGCGGCGTGGACGGCGTTGCTGCGATGACGGACGCACAGTTTTCCGTGGAGGACAGGGCCTATATCGGAGACGTGACCGAGGGCTGCCGGGCTGTGGAAGAGGATCTTGACGATTTCATCGCCAAGTATGCGCGCGGCTGGGATATCGACCGGCTTGCGCGCACCGATTTGTGCCTGCTCAGGCTTGCCGCTTATGAAATACTGCATAGGGAAGATATACCCGCGTCGGTGTCGGTGAACGAGGCGGTGGAGCTTGCGCACATCTATTCGTCCGACGAGGCGCCGGCGTTTATCAATGGCGTCTTAGGCTCCCTCGTGCGCGAGGTTGGCAAGGAATGAAGGCATATCTGGGCCTTGATACCAGCTGCTACACGACATCCGTAGCCATTGTGGACGACCAGGGGCGAATTTGGGCCGCCGAGAGGCGGCTTTTGTCCGTGCCGGAGGGAGGCAGGGGGCTTCGGCAGCAGGAGATGGTGTTTCAGCATGTTGCGGCCCTACCGGATCTTTTTGAGACGGCAATGGCCAAATTGCCCAAGGATGCCCGCCTCGTGTCCATTGCCGCAAGCACGCGGCCAAGGGATGTTCAAGGAAGCTACATGCCCGCCTTTACCGTGGGCGAGGGCTTCGCGCGCGCGCTCAGTGCGGCCCTTCATATGCCATGGGCGGCGACCGACCACCAGGCCGGGCATATTGCCGCGGCGCGGCTGGAAAGCGGGCTTTCTTCGGCGGCGCATCTCGCGCTGCACCTGTCCGGCGGCACGACCGAGCTCCTTGCTTGTGACGGCGCGTCGATCCTGAAGATCGGCGGCACGAGCGATATCAGCGCGGGCCAGCTTGTCGATCGCGTCGGCGTGGCGCTGGGCCTGCCCTTCCCGGCAGGGCCTTCGCTTGAGGCGCTTGCGCGGCTCGGGCTTGGGAATGGCGCGGCGGCGCCTAGGCACCTTGGCGTATCGATGCGCGGCGCGCAGTGCTCGCTTTCGGGCGCGGAAGCGCAGGCGATGCGGGATATCGGGGCGGGGAAGGCCCCCGGCGAGGTTGCGTTGGCGGTGTATTCCCTGCTCGCGCGTCTGGCCGCAAGGCTGCTTGCGTTGGGCCGCGAACAGACGGGGCTTAACGAGGCGCTACTTGCCGGGGGAGTCGCCTCCAGCGGACTTTTTCGGGATATGCTGGAGACGAGGCTTGAAAAGGAGAGGGTCGGGGTGCGCGCGTGCTTCGCGCTGCCCGAGCTTTCCGGAGACAACGCGGTAGGCGTTGCGTTGATCGCCAGGGCGCTATTGCCCGGGAAATGAACGATGCGCGGAAATGCCGCCGCACGGATATATGCGGCTTCGCGCAAGCGCCTTTTTGCGGCGCTTGCGGCAGCCGAAGGAAAAGAGGGGCGCTTATGGCTACGATCATCGACGGCAAGGCGATTGCCGAAAAGGTACGCGAAGACTTAAAACCGCGGGTGGCCGCGCTGAAGGAAGGCGGCATCGAGCCGGGGCTCACCGTAGTGTTGGTGGGGGACGACCCGGCCTCGGCCGTATACGTACGCAACAAGGAGCGCGCCTGCAAAAAGCTGGGCATCAAGAGCGATGTGATTCGCATGGCGGCGGATACCGCGCAGGGCGATCTGATCGCCGTGGTGCGCAGGCTCAACGCCGATCCTTCGGTGCATGGCATCCTGGTGCAGCTTCCGCTGCCCGGGCAGATCGACGAGGTGGCGGTGCTGGGCGAGGTGTCGCCCGATAAGGACGTCGACTGCTTCCATCCTGTGAACGCGGGCAGGCTGCTCAGGGGCGAAAAGGGCTTTTTGCCTTGTACGCCTGCGGGCGTTATGCGGCTTCTTGAAGAAACCGGCATCGACCCGGCAGGCAAGGAGGCCGTCGTAATCGGTCGCTCGAACATCGTGGGCAAACCCTTGGCGATTATGTTACTGCAAAAAAACGCTACGGTCACCATTTGCCACTCGCGCACGAAAGACCTTGCTCAGGTCGCCCGCAGGGCGGATATCCTCGCGGTAGCCATCGGCAAGGTGGGTTTTTTGACGGCCGACATGGTCAAGCCCGGCGCCGTGGTCATCGATGTGGGCGTAAACCGCGTGGGCGAGAAAAAGGTGGCCGGAGACGTGGATTTTGATGCCGTGGAGCCCGTGGCCGGCTACATCACCCCCGTGCCGGGTGGGGTCGGCGCGATGACGATCGCGATGCTGATGGAAAATACGGTGTTTGCGGCGGAGCGGCATGTCGCTGTTTAGTTCGCAAACGCTGTCGGTTACGCAGCTGAACGAATATATCAAGGGCCTTGTCAGCGATGATTTGCTGCTGAAGGGTCTGAGCCTGCGCGGCGAGATTTCCGGCTTTAAGCGGCACTCGTCCGGGCACCTTTACTTTTCTGTAAAAGATGAGGGCGCGTTGATCCGCTGCGTGATGTTCCGGCAAAGCGCGATGTTATTGCGCATCGCCCCGCGCGACGGGCTGCGCGTGGTGCTCAGCGGCTATGTATCGTTTTATACGCGGGATGGCGCGCTGCAATTTTACTGCGAGGGCATGCGGGCGGACGGGGTCGGCGCGCTGTACCAGGCCTTTGAAGAGCTCAAAGAAAAGCTGAAAGCGGAAGGGCTTTTCGATGCCGCCGGGAAACGCGCTCTGCCGCCGCTTCCGCGCAGGCTCGCGGTGGTTACCTCGCCCACCGGGGCGGCGGTCAGGGATATTTTGCGCGTGGCTAAAAGGCGCAACCCTGCGCTGGATATCGTGGTCGTTCCTGCGCAGGTGCAGGGCGATGGCGCGGCGAAAAGCATCGTGGAAGCGCTGCGCGTCGCCGCTACGCTGTCGCGGGTGGATGTGGCGATCGTAGCGCGCGGCGGGGGCTCCATCGAGGACCTTTGGTGTTTCAACGAAGAAATCGTCGCCCGCGCCATTGCGACGTGCCCGGTTCCGGTGATTTCGGGCGTCGGGCACGAGACGGACTTTACCATCGCCGACTTCGTTGCCGATGTCCGCGCAGCCACGCCGAGCCAAGCCGCAGAAATCGCTGTGCCCGATGCGGCCTTCATGCTCGAGCGGAAGCAGCGCGCGCAGCAAAGGCTTGGCGAGGCGATGCTTCGGCAGTTGCGCTCTAGCGCCGAGCGCCTTGCCCGCGCGGCGGGCTCCAGGGTGCTCGCGCGGCCGGAGGGGTTTTTTTTGCCCGCCGCGGAGCGCGCCCAGGCACTTAGTCGCCGGCTTACGGCGCAGGGAGTTGCGGCGGTGAATATGAGAATTTTGCGCCTGGATGCCATGCGGATGCGCCTTGACGCACTAAGCCCCAAGGGTGTGCTCGAGCGCGGATATTCGATCGTGTTAAGCGACACGGGCAAGGCGATAACAGGCCCCGACGGCGTCAAGCCGGGGGACAGGCTTCACATTCGCATGGCGCGCGGCGACATGAACGCGCGGCGGGAGGTTTAACATGGCGGCAAAGAAGCAAAACTACGAACAGGCGATGGCCGAGCTCGAGGCGGTCGTCGCGGGTTTAGAATCGGGCGAGATGCCTTTAGAAGAGGCTATCGCCGCTTATGAGCGCGGCGTGAAATTGGTGAAAACGCTTGATCAGCTGCTGGGCGACGCGAAGCGTAGGGTGGAAATTTTTACCAAAGACGGCGAAAAACCTTTTGACGCGGAGGAGGCGGATGCGTGAGGCCATTTGAAGAGTATTGCGCCCTGATCGAGGCTGCGCTGCCTTCCTGCCTTCCCGCAGCACCGTCCTACGGCGGCCTCGCGGCGGAGGCGGCGCTGTATAGCCTTTTGATCGGCGGCAAGCGCCTTCGACCCTCGCTGCTGCTCGCGGCATGCGAATGCGTGGGGGGCAGCGCGCAGGAAGCCATGTCGGCTGCATGCGCGGTGGAATGTATTCATACTTATAGCCTAATCCACGACGATCTACCCGCGCTGGACGACGACGCTTTGCGCCGCGGCAAGCCCTCGTGCCACGCCAAGTATGGCGAAGCCGTCGCCATTTTGGCGGGGGACGGCCTCAATACCCACGCGTTTGCGCTCCTTGCGCAAGGGGCGCTGGCGGCGGGCGAGCGCGCCGAAAGGCATGTGCGGGCGCTTTGGCACATCGCCTCCGCCGCCGGGTTTTCGGGCATGGTGGCGGGGCAGGCGGCGGATATTGCCGCGACAAAATCGCAAGATGAGCACCTGCTTGCGTTCATCCACGAAAACAAGACCGCCGCGCTCATTCGCGCGTCGGTGCTCGCGGGCGCGGCGATCGGCGGCGCGGACGAGGAGCAGGAACATATATTTTTCACGTACGGCCTGCATCTGGGGCTCGCTTTCCAGGTGGCGGACGACATACTGGATGCGACGAGCACGCCCGAGGAGCTGGGGAAGACGCCCGGAAAGGACGCGCGCGACGGCAAGCTCACCAGTGTATCCTTATTTGGGTTGGATCAGGCGCGTAAGCGTGCCGAACGGGAATCGGCCCTTGCCGCGGAGGCGCTCGCCCCGCTCGGTGAAAGGGCCGCGTCCCTTGTGGGGATTGCTCTCTCGCTCGCGCATCGCAGACGATAGGAGTTTTGGATTTGATCAACAGCCCTCTGCTCATCTTTCGCAACCCACTGCTGATGCCGGCCTTGCTGGCGTGGTTTGCTGCGCAACTCATCAAGGTGATCCTAACGCTGCTGTTTTCAAAGAAGTTGGACTTTGGCAGGCTCGTAGGTTCCGGCGGCATGCCCTCTTCGCACTCATCATTCGTGATTGCGCTCACGGTGTCTGCGGGCATCCGACACGGTTGGGATTCGGCACTGTTTGCGGTGAGCATGGTGCTCGCCGCGGTGGTGATGTACGATGCCGCCGGCGTGCGCAGGGCTGCGGGGCGGCAGGCGGCAACCATCAACCGCATCATCCGCCACATGACGGAGATAGGGCAAAGCGACGGGAAGCCATTGCGGGAACTGCTTGGCCATACGCCGGTCGAAGTGATCGCCGGCGCGATTCTCGGCGCTTTGGTATCGGTGATCTATGCATATCGATTCTAGCAGTGAAAGGCTGAGAGAAGGCCAATATAGCAACGCATCCGTGCTGGCGGGCATCCAAACACCGGCGGATGTGCGCTGCCTTTCGCGCGAAGAACTTATGGCCCTCGCCTCGGAGCTGCGCCTTGTGATCGACGGCACGATTGCAAGGCGCGGCGGGCATCTCGCGTCCAACTTGGGCGCGGTGGAGCTGACGCTCGCACTGCACAGGGTGTACGACGCGCCGCGCGATAAAATTCTTTTTGACGTGGGGCATCAGTGCTATGCGCACAAGCTGATCACCGGCCGGAGGGAAGCGTTTGATACCCTCCGTTCCGAAGGGGGAATCAGCGGCTTCCCGACCCGCCAAGAGAGCGAATACGACGCGTTTGGCGTCGGGCATGCGTCCACCGCCGTTTCCGCGGCGCTGGGCTTTGCGCGCGCGAGAGATGCTCTGGCTCAGGATCACCACATCGTCGCGGTAGTCGGCGACGGCGCACTTACGGGCGGCGAGGCCTATGAGGCGCTCAACGACGCAGGGCGCGGCGGCAGCGCGCTCGTGGTGGTGCTCAACGACAACGGCATGTCCATCAGCGCGAACGTAGGCGGATTGACGCGCTATTTAAACCGCCTGCGCTCGGCGCCTTGGTACTGGCGCATCAAAAACCGTATGACGGCGGTGCTCGACCGCTTCCCCAAGATGGGCGGCCCTCTGTACCGCGGCATGCAATCGGTGAAAAACGGCATTAAATACCTTTTTTTCAAGGGACAGTTTTTCGATGCGTTGGGCTTTGTGTATTTGGGGCCGGTGGACGGACACGACATCGGCGAGCTCGAGCGCACGTTTGTGCGAGCGAAATCTTTGGGAAAGCCCGTGCTGGTGCACGTCGCCACCCGCAAGGGAAAGGGACTGCCCGACGCCGAAGAGGCTCCGGAACGCTATCACGGCGTTTCCGGCGCGCCGGAGGCGGCGGAAGAAAGGGCGTGCGGGCTGCTGGTGGGCGAAATGCTCGCAGACATGGCTAGAGAGGATGCGCGCATTTGCGCGGTGACCGCCGCGATGCCGCAAGGCACGGGGCTGGCCGCATTTGCAGCGGAACACCCGGACAGGTTTTACGACGTGGGCATCGCCGAAGAACACGCAGCAACCTTGTGCGCAGGGCTGGCCGCCGGCGGCATGCGTCCCTATTTTGCCGTGTATTCTACCTTTTTTCAGAGATGCTTCGATCAAACCGTTCATGACGTGGCGCTGCAATCCCTTCCGGTCACTTTTTTGCTGGATAGGGCGGGGCTTGTTGGAGAAGACGGCGCCACGCATCAGGGCGTATATGATATCGCGCTTTTGTCGATGTTGCCGGGCTTTTCGCTGTTTGCGCCTGCATCCATCGCCTCCTTGCGCTCTATGATCGCCCTTTCGCGGCGCTGGGAAGGGCCGTTGGCCATTCGCTATCCGCGCGCTCTTCGCCAGGGTGAGAGCGGCGACTTTGCGCCCGGCGTGTGGAAGATGCTCAAAGAAGGGGCCGGTACCGTCGTGTTGGCCGTTGGCCCTATGGCGTACCCGGCACTTGACGCCGCGCGCGATGGGAAGGATGTTTGCATCGTAGCGGTGGAGAGCATTTTGCCGATGGATATGGCTTTGCTCGCATCTCTGAAGGGAAGGAGCGTGCTGACGGTGGAGGAGGGCTCCGCAATAGGGGGATTCGGCGCGCTGGTCGCCAAGACGCTTTCGGACGCGGGAATCGCCGTGCCGACGATCAAGATGCTGGGCACACCCGCGCTGCCGATTGTGCACGCGACCCGCGAGCGGCAGCGCAATGCGTGCGGGCTGGATGCGCAGGGCATCGCCATTGCACTGAAGGAAATGCGGTTGCCATGAGGTTGTGGGAGGCGTTGCTCGCCCAGAGCCTTGCCGCGGACGAGCGTGAGGCGCGCGGGCTCATCATGGCGGGGCGGGTATCGGTCGGCGGCGTTCGGCAGGACAAGCCGTCCTTTGAAACTTCCCAGGCGGATACATTGGCGGTCGTTCCTGAAAAAAAATATGTCAGCCGCGGCGGATTCAAGCTCGAGAAGGCGGTTCATACGTTTTCGCTCGATCTTTCCGGGCTGCGCTGCATCGACGTGGGTTCGTCGACCGGCGGTTTTACCGACTGCATGCTCAAGAGCGGCGCGAAGGCCGTTTTCGCGGTGGACGTAGGCTACGGGCTACTCGACTGGTCGCTACGCAACGACCCGCGCGTGACGGTGCTCGAGCGCGTCAATGCCCGGGCTCTTGCGCCCGAATTGCTGGGCGAACCGTGCGATTTTGCATCGGTGGACGTATCGTTCATATCGCTTGGGCGCATCTTTCCGGCCCTTTACGGCTGCCTGCGCCCCGGCGCGTGGGCGGTGGCGCTGATCAAACCGCAGTTCGAAGCCGAGCGGGGTAAGGTGGGTAAGGGCGGTGTCGTACGAGACCCGGCCGTGCGCGGAGAGGCGATCGTGCGCGCGAAGGAGTACGCGCGCAAGGCGGGCTTTGCGCCGCTTGGCGTAACGCCTTCGCCGATCACCGGCGCGGATGGGAACGTCGAATTCTTGCTGTTATTGACACGATAAGCTTGCTACAAGCTAATCGAAAGAAGAGGGATAGGCATGAAAAGAAAGATCGTGTTTTTGACGGCGCTCGCGCTGATGTTGTGCGCCTGCGGCGCCGCCAAGGAGGATGTGCCCGCGCAAACGGACGCGACAACCACTGCGCTCGCCGCCACGGCGGCACAAACCACGTCGCCGTCGCCCGCGGCGCAGACGCAGGCTTTGCAGGGACAAATTGAGCAAAGCTACGACGACGGGGAAATAGACTTTTCCGTTAAGGCAGATTTCATCGCGCCGTGGCAGGCGGCCTATATCGAGCTGCTCGAGCAAATATGCGAAGAAGAAGCGCCTTTTCGCAGGGCGGGGGAGTTTGATTACGAAACAATGCCCGATCCATCGGATTCGTATGGGCTACACGATATCGATAAAGACGGCGTTCCCGAGCTTATTATCAAGCATGGAACCTGCGAAGCGGATTATTATGCCGAGGTTTTCACCTACCAAAAGGACGGCGCCGCCAGCTTAGGAACATTCCCCTTCGGCCACGCGGCCCTGTATTCATGCCCGGGCGAGAACGCGATGCTCTTTGATTGGGGGCATATGGGGTATCACGAAGCACAAAAAATCACCATTCAGAATGCAGAGATCGCGTTCTTGGATGTCCTCTTGGAGGAGGACCTCAACGACACCGACAAAGACTATACGCCTGCCAATGAAATTGTGCCCGGCGCAAAGTATATCGATTTTAATAGAACTACATTGAACCTTCCCGATATCGTGCCGCTCACGCTTCCTATTTACACATATGGGCTTGTCCAAGGCGAAGGGTACCCCACGGGCGGACCCTCGCAGCAGGCGCGCGAAGCCATTGCCCAGGTGATTATGGGAGAAGGCGAGCTTTATGGCGTTTCCGGAGACGGCTTTGAGGGCGATACCGGCAAGATGACTTTTCAGGAATATCGCCAACCCGGGGTAGCGGCGCGATATGCGAAACGGCCCATGACTCCCACAATCTTTGTATGGTTCGACCTGAATCGTGACGGCCGGGAAGAATGCGTTCTTCGGCTGCAAGAGGAGGAAGAAGGAGAGGCGAGCGCAAACAATCTTACTGTGGTTTTGAGCTTGCAAGACGGCGTCGTATACGCGTACGCCTTTTCGTTTATCGATGAAATGCCCTTGGGGGAAGACGGCCTTTTTTCGCACCAATCCGATCTTTATCCGTGGGGTTACCGAATTTTCTTCTATAAAAATCAGTGCTATAAGGCCTATCTTGAGCCCGACGACTTTGCCGGCCCCGTGGCTTGGGAGACTTACGATGCGTCCTTGTTTTAGATAACCAAACCGGCAAGGCCTGCCTGCGACACCTTCTTTCAAAACGCCATAACATTTTGAGGAAGAGGAGGTTTCGCGGGAATAGAACGCAGTGCAAACCGAATTGGCAAGCCCTGCCGTTTCTCACTGCGTCGTTCCTCTTAATCCTCAAAACCGCCTCAGCGATTTTGAGGAAGAGGAGGTTTCACGAAGCGCCAAATCCCGTGAAACACTTAGGTGTTTCGCGGGAATAGAGCGCAGTGCAAACCGACGAGGATTGCATGCACGGGACTTCCTGTGTATACTGTGCATAGAAATACAGATTTCGGAGCGGATTATGCAAGTTGGAGTTTTAATGGGGAAGGCGGACGGCGCTTCCAGGGCGCTCGCAGAGCGCGCCGCCATGGCCTTTGAGCAGTGGGGCTCTCATTGCAGGGTCGGCGCGACCCCTCCACTGGAAACCGAGGAAAGCTTCTTTGACGGCCTGGACGCGCTGCTCGCCATCGGCGGCGACGGCACCATCCTCACCTCGGCGCATAGGGCCGCGCAGCGCGGCATTCCGGTGCTGGGCGTTAATCTTGGCAGACTGGGGTTTCTTACCGAGGTGGAACCAGAGGGTATCGAGGCCGCGGCCGCGCGGCTGATTGAGGGCGATTACCGGCTCGAGCACCGATTGATGCTTCAGGCGGACGCCGGTGGAAAGACCTGGTACGCGCTCAACGAAATCGTACTGGAGGGCATGCGCAGGGGAAGGCTGATGTGGTTCGATACGGCCATCGACGGCGGTCGGCCCGACCGGCTGGCGTGCGACGGCCTGATGGTATCCAGCCCTACGGGCTCTACCGCCTATTCGCTCTCGTGCGGCGGACCGATCCTATCCCCCGAGCTTGACGCGCTGCTCGTCACCACCATCTGCGCGCACACGCTCAGGGCGCGCTCGCTGGTGGTTTCACCGGATGCTGAGGTTTCGCTTTCCTCGGGCGACGATGCGGATGCCGCGTTGTATGCCGACGGCCGCAGGGAGGCGATCGTTCCGTCGGGCTCGGCGGTATGCGTTCGGCGCGCGCCGTTTGATCTTAAGATGATACGCTTTGAGCATGGCGATTTTTATTCGCTCGTGCGCAAGAAGCTTTCCGAGTGGAGCCACTCATGATGGCTCGCGCGGGGGCAAAGGAGGGATGGCCATGAAGGCGGAACGCCATGCGGTCATTTTGGATGTAATCGAAAAGCAGACGGTGCAGACGCAGGAAGAGCTTGCCGACGTTCTTCGGCAGCGGGGCATCGCCGTGACTCAGGCGACGGTTTCGCGGGATATCAAAGAGCTTAGGCTCATCAAGGTGCTCGCGGATAACGGAGCGTACCGCTACGCATCGGTAGGCAGGGCCGAACGGGGTATGACGGAGAGGTTCATTAGAATTTTTGCCGAATCGGTGCTTTCGGTTAACTCCGCCGAAAACATCGTGGTGGTCAGGACGCTTTCCGGCTCGGCAAACGTGGCCGCCGAGGCCATCGATGCGCTGAACTGGCCCGAAATCGTAGGAACTCTCGCGGGGGACAACACGATCATGGTCGTGGTTAAATCCGCCGAATCCGCGCCCGAGGTCATGCGGCGCTTCAGGAGCATGATGCGGTAATGCTGCGAAAAATCGCCATTGAAAATATTGCCTTAATCGAAGAGTTGACCGTGCCCTTCGGTGCGGGCTTTTCCGCGCTTACCGGCGAAACCGGCGCGGGAAAATCCATCCTGGTGGATGCGATGAATTTGGCCCTGGGCGAGCGCGCGGACAGGGAGCTGATCCGCACCGGGGCGGATAAGGCGCGGGTGGAAGCGGAATTCGACGTTTCGGACAATGCGCGCGCCACTGCGCTGCTCGCCCAATGGGGCATCCGGCCAACGGATGGGCGCATCGCCGTTTCGCGGGAATTGAGCGCGTCCGGGAGGAGCGCGGTAAAGATCGGCGGCGCCGCGCAGCCGCTTTCGGCGCTTCGGCAGCTCACCTCGCTGCTGGTCGATCTGCACGGCCAGCACGAGCACCAGTCGTTGCTGGATGAAGGCCGCCATATCGACATCCTGGATGCCTACGCGGGCGAGGCGATTGCGCCGCTCGCAAGCGCGGCGAGGGATTGCTACGCGCAATACGCCAAGTCGCGACGCGAGCTTGCGTCGCTGTCCGGCGATGCTCGCGAGAGGGCGCACCGCCTGGACATGCTCTCCTTTCAAATCCGCGAAATCGATCAGGCGCGCTTGAAGGAAGGGGAGGAGGAGGAGCTGCGCGCACACAGGGACAAGCTGCGCAACAAAGAGGCGATCGCGTCGGCCATCGCATCCGCGCACGCTCTGCTCGCGGGGAGCGAGCGGTCAAGAGGAGCGGCGGATGCGCTGAAGATGGCGGCTTCGCAGATGCGCTCCATCGAGGAATATGCCGAAGATTACGCCCAGCTCGCCGTCCGCATCGAGGAGGCGGCCTATGCGATGGAGGACGCCGCGATGGAGATCGGCGCGCTGTCCGAGGAAGAAGACGCGGATCCTCGCAGGGCGGATGCCATCGAGCAGCGACTCGACGACATCAGGGCGCTCAAGCGAAAGTACGGGGACGACATCCCCGGCATTCTCGCCTATCGCGACGAGGCCGAAGAGGAACTTGACAGGCTCAACCACGGCGAAGAATGGGCCAAGCAGCTCGAGGAGAACATCGCGCAGCTGCGCGTTAAACTACTTGCCGCCTGCGAGGCGCTGTCCGCGGCCCGCGCGCAGGCCGCGGAGCGCTACGGCGCCGAGGTTCTTGCGCAGCTTTCCGACCTTGGCATGGGTAAGGCGAAGTTCATCATCGAGGTGGAGCCGCCCGAGGAGGGCTTTGAAGACGGGCACTTCAGCGCGTCCGGCTACGACCGCGTGCGCTTTTTGTTCTCAGCCAATGCGGGCGAACCCGTCAAGCCGCTGTCGCGCATCGCGTCGGGGGGCGAGATGTCCCGCACGATGTTGGCGCTCAAGTCCGTCAGCGCCGGCGAGGTCGGCTGCCTGATTTTCGACGAGATCGATACCGGCATAAGTGGCCGCATGGCGCAGGCGGTGGGCGAGAAGATTGCCCGCATCGCCCGGGGCAGGCAGATTATCTGCGTCACCCACCTGCCACAGATCGCCTGCATGGCCGACGAGCAGTACGCCGTATACAAGACCGAGCAGTGCGGGCGGGCGGAAACGCGGGTGGAAAAGCTTGACCGCGAAGGGCGCGTAGCCGAAATCGCCCGGCTGGTCGGCGGCGCGGACGGAGAGGCCGCCGCGCACGAACATGCGGAGGGCATGCTCCGAGCGGCGGCGGCCCGCAAGAAGGAGATATAGCCTTCCGCTAAAACAGAAGACGGAATCGTTTTGCAAAGGCGAAGCCGGATGGCATGCGCCTTTTTTGTCGTGCCAACCTGTACACATATGTATTCCATATTATGTAAATTTTTGTTTATAGTTTCCAAAGCTGATTGCGGCGAAGAAAATTTTTCGTAAAAGCAGAATCTCAATGGTGCTACTGCATCTTGTGCGGACATTTCGCACTATTAAAATAATCCATAAAGTCATATAGTTTGCATAATGGGATTGGGCCGCAAGCAACGTCTATCTTCAGCCATATTATAACCTTTCGACTGATGTCAACATACCGAACAAAAATGCGCGCCAATACGTAAAAATTTTTTTGAATGCGCCTAATTTTGATTCCAATAAGATGAAATCGGATATAAGTTTCGATGTAGTTGATACCACGCTCTTTTTTGCCATCTATGCCATCTATGTGTAGAAATGGCTGGTCATAGCATCATGCTGCACCTTTTTCGCTCAAGAAGCGTTAGTGAGTAAAAGCATGTTGCGGATAGTTAATTGCTCTATTAGCGATCGAACAATAGATAATAGTTGATTATATGAAATAGGAGGGCTATTGGATGGAGGATCAGTACAAGCTGCTACATGTTACATACCCACCGATCACTTCGTATCAAACCCATGCTCCGGCATTGTCGATCATATGCGATAGAAAAGATTATCTTCCATGGTTTTTGTTTGAATATATGCGATTAAGAGAGCGAAGAGACGGCATCAATTACTATAATCTTACGTTAACTCATAAAGACGCATGCCCGTTTTTATCCATGAAAAAAATATTTGCCGACGAGGCGAATTTGCTTGCAAAGAAAAACTTTTTAGACTTTTTTATATCTTCTCTTCAGCAAGACTATTACATCATTCCTCTAGTAGCTGTTCCATTTATTAGTAAATATGAGATGCCTAAAAGCGCAAAGCCAATCGTACATCCTATTTTTATTTTTGGCTATAACCATAGAACCTCCGTTTTTCATGCAGCCGATTTTTTCCAAAGCAAATATAAATTTGCGACCATACCATATGCAGAAATGATTGCTGCATGTGAAATTGTAGATTATCATACATATGAATTTCAAGGTGCGCTTCGTCTCATCAAGCATGAACGAAACCCGAAAGCAAAAGAATATACCGCAATGGATATTCTTAGGCAAATCAAGAGCTATTTTGATGGAAACCGGGGCGATGCACTCTGTGAAGCAGATGTTGATGATCCCTGGTGCGATCCGGACCATATGATTTCCGCTGAAAATATGCGATTCGGTTTTGAGGTTATGTATGGGCGCCTGCAATCGGAATTTGAGCTGCTTAAGAATAAGACACCTTGGGACTCACGCATATTGCCTATTTTATGTGATCATAAAAAGGTGCTATGGATGGCGGTTCAGCATTTGGCAAGTACGAATTGTCCACAATTGCTGGAATTTGTAGATCAATACAAAGATCTATATATTGACTTCTGTATATTGCGCAATTCAACAATAAAAATGGTAATGGAAAACATGTATGATATTCATAGTCAAAGCAAAATCGATTCTTTAAAAAAAAGAGAATCTAAGCTTATAATGCAAACGCTGCGATATTGTGGGTTTTAGGGACACGCCCTAGGCGCTGGAGCAAGTGGACAATAACCTTGGCTTGCGAGCACAGAGTATGGACACAGTGCGTCCAATAGCCTTACCGCTGCTATTGTCGAAAAGATATTTCTTGTCGCCTTCCTATGCTTAAGAACTTTTCCGGATTTATCCGCAAGATTTCTCCCGCAAATGGGCCGTGTTGCAGTTTATCCGCGTCATTTTGTTCGAAGTGTCGCGCAGCATACAAACGACGCTCATTTTTCGCCCACCGAAGACAGAGCCTTGCCAATAAAATAGACCGAGCGCTGTAAGCGCTCGGTCTCGGCACGATGATAAACTGCGGTTTATCATCGCATAAGACGGCCTTCCGAAAAGATCTCTCGCTTAAAATTATCACGTCTTGCGTCATTTCCGGCCGGGCTTGCATATCGGTAGGTATGTGCCTGCGACCGTACAGCCTTGCAATTCGCCAATACTCACGGCAATCTCCTAAGATCGATTGCCGCAGGTCGCGCACCGACCTATCAGCGTGCTGGTTTGCACCTTCGGAGCGCACGGCTTCAGCCACCCCGCGACTCTTTTATGCGGGCCTCGGGCCATGCCCCGGGAAGGCCCGCATAATGCAAGGTTTTTTCCGGTTTCCGCATCTATCTTTTCATGTTGGCTCTGTCATCGGCCTGTTTTAACCGCGCATTGTCACCATTGTGCCGGCTCACCCAAAGATCTTAGCATACTCCGAGTCGATCGTCGTAAGCTCGTCGGCGGTCAATTCCCATTCGCCCGCCTGCGCGTTCGTGACCGCCTGGCGCGCGTTTTTTGCGCCGACCAGCGCGCATGTCATGCCCTTTTGCTGCGCCACCCAGTTGATGGACACCTGCGCGACCGGACGGTCGTGCGCCTTGGCGATTTTTTCGAGAACCTCAAGCAGCGTAAGCACCTTGGGCCATACTTCCGGCGCGAAGAAGCCGTAGAACGCCGCGCGCTTGTCGCCGCCCTCCACCTTGGGGGGCTCTTTGAACTTGCCGGTTAAGGCCCCTGCGCCCAGGCTGCCGTAGGAAAGGATCGCGATGCCGTGCTCGCGGCAGTAAGTAAGGATGCCGTTTTCCTCGATATCCTTGCAAAGCAGCGAATACTGCGGCTGCAAGCTCGCCAGGTCGCCCGCCGCGCGGCACTCGTCCATCTGCGTGGGGGAGAAGTTCGATACGCCGATTTCGCGGATCTTGCCCTGCTTTTTAAGCTTCATCAGCGCGTCCATCGTATCGGCGATGGGGGTGCCGAGCTTGTCGGGCCAGTGGCACTGATATAGATCGATAAAATCGGTGCCCAGGCGGCGAAGCGAGTCTTCGATTTCCTTGGCGATGCTCATAGGGCTCAGGTCGTTGCGCGTCGAGCCGGTGCCTTCCCATGGAAGCCCGCACTTGGTGGCGATGATGTAAGAATCGCGCGCTCTGCCCGCGATCGCTTTTCCGACGATCGTTTCGGAATTGCCTCTGCCGTATACCGGCGCGGTGTCGATGAGCGTAACGCCCTGGTCGAACGACGCATGGATTGCCTCGATGGCCTCCTTTTCGTCGATCTTTCCCCAGAAATCTCCGCCCATCGCCCACGTGCCTACGCCGACGACGGATACCTTTTCAATGGAACCGATGGAATTGTAGCGCATAATGAGTTGACCCTCCCGTTATCCTCTATTTGGCGTTACGCCTTGCCGTTGCAGCCGAGTACGGCGGTGATCTTGTGCCGCACCATGTCGCGCAGCGCGTCGCGCGCGGGGGCGAGGTATTGGCGCGGGTCGAAGTGATCGGGATGCTCGGCGAAGTACTTGCGCAGCGTGCCGGTCATCGCAAGGCGCAGGTCGGAATCGATGTTGATCTTGCACACGGCCATGGATGCGGCCTTGCGCAGCATATCCTCAGGGACGCCCTGCGCGCCGGGCATCTTGCCGCCGTATTCGTTGATCATATCCACGTATTGGGGGATTACGCTCGAAGCGCCATGCAACACGATTGGAAAGCCCGGCAGCTTTTGCGATACCTTTTCAAGGATATCAAAGCGCAGCCGCGGCTCGCCCTTAAACTTAAACGCGCCGTGGCTCGTGCCGATGGCGATGGCGAGCGAATCGACGCCCGTACGGCTGACGAATTCTACAACTTCGTCGGGGTTGGTAAATTGCGCATCGTCCGCCGACACGTTCACAGCATCCTCGATGCCTGCGAGGCGCCCAAGCTCGCCCTCGACGGTGACGCCCCTGTCGTGGGCATAGTCAACCACCTGCTTGGTGAGCTTTACGTTGTCTTCAAACGAATGATGCGAGCCGTCGATCATCACCGAGGTAAAGCCGCCGTCGATGCAGCTTTTGCAGGTTTCAAAATCCGCGCCGTGATCAAGATGCACCACGATCGGAAGCCCCGTGTCCTGGATCGCCGCCTCGATCAGCTTCATCAGGTACACATGCTTGGCGTACTTGCGCGCACCCGCCGAAACCTGAAGGATCAGGGGCGCTTTTTCCATCATCGCGCCCTCGGTAATGCCCTGGATAATCTCCATGTTGTTCACGTTGAATGCGCCGATCGCATAGCCGCCCTCATAGGCCTTTTTCAGCATCTCTTTAGAGTTGACCATCGGCATGCTCATTGCCCTCCTTATTATCAGCTTTTGTAAGTATAACAAAAAGCCGGTGGCTTTTCCAGCGAAAGGGGGGGCTGGAGGGCCTCTCTTTACGTGTATTTTGTAGAAATGTCACGATCCCGTCATGTTTATTTGTTATGCTATCATTACCGGATCGCATGACGAAGCGCGAATCCGGCGGAATAGAAGGAGAGGCAACGTGAAAAAGAACATCGTCAGGATCGTCGTGATCGGTATCGTCGTGTTGGCCGGGGTGATCGTGGTGGCAAACAGCGTGTATACCGTAAGCGAGGGCTATACGGCGGCGCTGTTTACGCTGGGCAAGCTGGACGGGTTGGAGAGCCGCGCCGGGCTGCACTTTAAAGTTCCCTTTGTGCAGAGTGTTTCGATGATCGACGTCAAGGAAAAATCGATCGAAGTGCCGCAAAACGCCTATACCAAAGATACACAGACGGTTGAGAACCTGGTGGTGAAGGTGAACTACCGGCTGGATACCGCGCAGCTGGATAGCGTCATCCGTGAGATCGGCGTAAGCAACGTGCTGGGCACGATCGTAGAGCCCAACGTGTACGCGGTAACCCGCAACACCATCGGCCAGTATACCGCCGACGCGCTGATCGCCAGCCGTGCGGAGATTACTCAGAGCATCCACGACGAACTGTTACGCAGGTTTGACGGCAAGGGCGTGGTTCTGATGGGCTTTACCATACAGAACATCGACTTTGAGGATAGCTTCGAGGCCGCCGTGCGCCGCAAGGTGGAGGCCGAGCAGAAGGCGCTCGAGGCGCAGAACCAAACGAAGGAAAAGCAGGAGCTCGCCAAGCAGCAGGTGATCAGCGCGCAGGCCGAGGCCGACGCGATCAAGGCCAAGGCGGACGCCGACGCGTACGCGATCGAGGCAAAGGCGAAGGCCGAGGCGCTCGCGATGGAGGTGCTCAACAAGCAGCTCGCGCAAAACCCCGCGTACATCGACTACCTGAAGGTGACGCTGTGGAACGGCCAGCTGCCGCTGGTGGATGGCGGGGATGCCGCGTCCATCATCGACATGCGCGATCTTCAGACCACTGCGCCCGCGAAAACGACGAGTCCGCCCGCGCAGGCTACGGACGCGGCGGAATAAGCGTCGAAACTATGGGAGGGACGCTAGGCAATACGCCAAGCGTCCCTCAACCGACAACAAAGTCTATCTGGGGCTCTGCCCCATGCCCCGCCAGGGGATGCATCCCCTGGACCCCAGCTGAAAATGCCCGTGTGCGGGCATTTTCCTACTTGTTTCTCCCGGTTTTTTCAAAAGATGGCCGCCGAAGGCTTCCGCCGTGGCCTCTATCGGCGCAAAAAAGGGACGCCTGGCGAAGATGCCAAGCGTCCCTTTTGCGTAAAAATCAATGGTTATGGCCTCGTCGTCCACCATACTTCGGCGTCGGTTTTCCGCAGAGCGCGCATCCCGTTCTTTTGGACGACGCGCTGCGATGCGATATTGTCCTTGTCCGTTTCGGCGACGACCGCCTGTACATCCGGCTGGTCAAGCGCCCACTCTAGGATGCTTGCCACGGCTTGCGTCATGTATCCCCGGTTTTGGTACGCTCCGTTCAGCCCGTAGCCCACCTCCACCTCGCCGCGGCCGTTGGGGCCGCCCTTGAACAGGATGCCCCCGATGATCGCGTTATCTTCCTTGTGGATGATTTGCCACGGAAGATACCAAATCATGTTTTCGGGGTCGCTTTGGATGGACGCGTGATACGGCTGGTAGAATTCGGGGCTCGATGTCTCATCGCCCTCGTCGGGCTCGCTTCCGCAGGTCAGGCCCATTTTCTTTTCAAAGGCGGACATTCCCTCGCCCCTGGCCAGGGCGGCGATATCTTCGGCACCAAGCTGGATCAGCCGCAGGGCTTGCGTGGTTCTTATCGCGTTCACTGTATCGTTTCCCCCTAAGCAATATTCGTGCTCATTTCTCTGCGTTTACTGCGTAGGGGCGGGTTGCATTTCGTCTGTAGGATTTGATTTGGGAGAGTCATATCCGGAGCAAAAGTTCCCTTCGCGTTTTTTGTATGCGCATAAAGCACCTCCATACAATAAGCATCGCCGAAAACGCAAAGAAATGGCGACGCATCATGTTACCACGGCGTGCCGGTTTGTGCAATGCAATGAGGCATTACGGAATACCTGGTCTTCGAAAAGTGGTGTATACTGGGAATAATGTGGATCGTTATTTTTGGGGGAGGCGGATCGTGAGCGATAAGCGGGAATACCTGTCGCCCATGGAAACATGGGTGGTGAAGGGCATCATCGTCGGGCACAAGCCCGGCAACTATACGGAGGGACTCCACGGGGTCGTTTATCTTGATGGCAGGATTGAGATCTATTATGGCCAGGGTTACGCAGGGGCATGGAACCCTGTTTTTTTATGGGACGATTTGTGAACACGCAAACGGAACAAGCATATCGGGCGAGTTTCGGGTTCGTGCTTTCGTCAAGAATTTCATGTGGGCATGCCGGGGATGCGCAGCGCTATTTGCCGCGTTTGTACTTATTTCTATAATCCGGGGGTATTTCAACATCTTCGGAACGATCTTTCCGATGGCGATGCTTGCCTATTCCTTTTTATAGTCAGCCAACTTCAAAAACGGGGCAGGCGAGCGAGAGATTTTTTCGCAGGGCAAGGAGGCGTAAGAAAGCGTAGCCGGCAGCTACGCTGACTGGAGCTCGACGCCGCCATGCGGGAAAAGACCCGCTCGATTGCTCTGCTTTTGGGGTTGGCCGACTATAATACCTCATTTGGGGAAAAAGCAGCATGAAAACAACAAGCGAAGTGTCATCCACTTTTTTGAATCCGACCTTTTGGCCTCTCCGGTATCGGATGAATAAAACAAGCTTTTGTGCTATCGCGGGCTCGTAGGGCAGGCCCTGTTCGTCTGTGCTGTTCACGCGCCTCAAGGCCATATCTTGTCCATCCATAGGGGCATGAAGCCATCACACATATCCGGTAAGATGCATACATAGCTATGGATCATCTAAAACCGGGGAGGCGTATTTTTTTGCCCCATGTTCACGACTATACGAACAATACCAACATGGCGGACGGCCACACCCATTCGATGAGCGGCGTAACGTCCCACGAACACAGGGTGGGCAATTCCCATATTCACTATATGCAGGGAACGACCGGCATCGCGGATCATCACAACCACAGGTACCGGCGCAACGCGACAGGAACCGCCATCCTACTGCCCAACGGCAGCCATACGCATGGGTATGGGGGCAATACGGAGATCACCCAGTCACACCTACACGGCTACCAGGGACAGACCGGCCAGGCGAAACCGGGCTATTAGGGGCTGGTTCTATAAACACGATGCCGGAAGGCGCTCATACGCGCCCTCCGGCATCTTTGTGTTGGCTAGGGATGCTTTTTCTATCGGGTGCGGGAATAGAGCCTTGCCTCATCGGTAAGCCCTACGAGATAATCTACGCTCATATCGTAGAAAAGCGCCAGCTTTACAACGATATGAAGCGGCACGTCGCGCGTCGCGCGCTCATATTTCGAGTAGAGTGACTGATCGCACTGAAGGCGGCTGGAAACGCAGGCCTGTGCTAGATCGCGATCCTCGCGCATATCGCAGATTCTTGGCTTCATCCAAGAAGTATAGCGTGACAAGACCAGTTAGCGCACAGGGTGGCAGATAGGCGACAAAATATATCCCTGTGGAAAGTTTTGAGAAAATTTTTGTTTATTGTATCCTTCCAGGGGTATTTTTTATTAAGGTTACATTGTGTGATGACGATGTAAAGCGGAAAATCGCTCTTGAAATCGATCCCAAGCGATGTTATACTAGTGTAAATAGCGTGTAATGCGATGGCATGACTGCGTGCCATGAGCGTTAGGAGGGGCTCTGTGGCGACGATTCTGGATGTGGCGCGGATGGCCGGCGTATCGCGCAGTACGGTTTCGCGGGTGATCAACAATCACCCGGGCATCAGCGAAGATAAGCGCGAGCGCGTGAACGCGGCCATACAAAAACTCAGCTACCGCCCCAATTTGCTGGCGCGTTCGCTGGTGAAGCAGGCGACGGGCAACATATTGGTCGTGGCGAAGACTACGTTGAGCGACCCTTACTATTCCATCCTGGCCGAGGCGCTGATGGATTGCGCCTCTGAAAGGGGCTACAACCCCCTTTTCTACATTAACCAGCAGGACGAAGAAGTGCCCCTACGCTTTTTAGATTCGCTCTATGGCAAGGTGGACGGCATGGTGTTCCTGGCGGCGTTTCGCCTGCTGGATCGCGAGAGCATTCTATATCTAAAGCGGCTGAGCGCGCCGATGGTGCTGGTCAACAGCGCGTTTGGCGTGCCGGGCGTTGCTGAGGTTAACGTAGATAACTATGCGGGTTCGTATTTGGCCACGGAGAAGCTGATCGGCCTTGGCCACAAGCGCATCGGCTACGCCGCGGCCATGGTGGATAACAATTTTGAGATGAAGCTTAGGTTCGAAGCGTATTGTCAGGCGATGAAGGATCACGGTTTGCCGGTGGATGAAGATCTTATCGTGCATACGGATATACCTTCGTATATAAGCGGATATGAAATCGCTCCCAAAGTGTTGGCGAACCGACCGACCGCCCTTTTATGCACGAACGATCTGCTTGCCCTGGGCATCTATCGGCGCGCGATCGAGCGCGGCATCTCCATACCGGGCAACCTGTCGCTGATCGGCTTTGACGATATCCTATCGCAGAGCAACCCGGAGCGCCTGTTTGTGGAGAGGCAACTGAACACCATGCACCAACCGCTCGCCCAGATGGCGGCATACGCCGTGGAGACGCTGGATCGGATCATCAAGAACGGGGAGGTGTACGGAAACAAGGTATTCCCGGTAACATGGGTGGAGCGCGGCACGGTGGCGGGCCCGGCGCCTGAATTGCGTTAGATCCCGTTTGCCATCCCCATTGGGCGCGCGTTCATCAAAGGAAAAGCGGAGGAGGCGGAACCGTTGACGACACTTACGCCCTACACCAAACCGACGGGGTTTAAAAAATTCCGACGCGACGTGGCAAACAACCGCGTGCTGCTGCTGATGATCGCCCCGGCGGTTTGCTACTTTATCTTGTTTGCGTATATACCCATGCCGGGAATCGTGATCGCCTTTAAAAATTTCACCTATACCGGCGGCGTCTTCGGCTCGCCTTGGGTGGGCTTTGATAACTTCCGCTTCTTCTTTATTTCGGGCGAGGCCTTTACCGTGACCCGCAACACTATTTTGTATAATTTAGCCTTTATGGCTGTAAACACGGTGCTCCAATGCGCAGCGGGCATCATGCTGGCGGAGATGATCGGGCGCAAGCTTAAAAAGTTTATGCAATCGGTCATGTTTTTGCCCTACTTCATTTCCTGGGTCGTCCTGGGCGCGTTTGTGTATAACATATTCAATTACGAGTACGGTGCGCTCAACACCATATTGCGCAGCCTGGGCGCCGAGCCTATGGATGTATACGGAAACCCGGGCGCGTGGAAATACATTCTGGTATTCCTGCGCGCGTGGAAGGACATCGGCTACGGCACGGTGCTGTACCTGGCGGCGATCATGGGCATCGATCAGGAGATTTATGAGGCGGCGGATATCGACGGGGCCAATATCTTCACCAAGGTGCGGGTCATCACCATTCCCTTCCTGATTCCCACCATCATTACGCTGACGCTCTTGAGCATCAGCCACGTCTTCAAGGGCGATTTCGGCATGTTCTACAACGTGATCGGCAACAACGGCATGTTGTACGACGCGACGGACGTTATCGATACCTTGGTGGTGAGAATGCTTCGGCAATCGCAAGAATTCGGCATGTCGGCGGCGGTGGGCGCCTATCAATCGGTGTTTAACCTGCTGCTGATCTTGCTCGTGAATGGTCTAGTGCGCAAATTCCAACCGGAATACGCATTGTTTTAAGGGGGCGTCAATATGTCGAGCGCAAGGCAGGACCTGTTTCGCAAGCAGACCCACATCCGCATGACGAGCGACAAGGTCGCCTTCAACATCGTCAGCTATGTGGTGATCACATTTTTCGCGGTGATATGCCTTTTGCCTTTTATCATGATCATAACCGGCTCTTTCACCGCGGAGGAATCCATCTTCAAGGACGGCTTTCGCATCATTCCCAAGCAGACCTCGCTGGAAGCCTACAAGCTGCTGTTTAAATCTCCGGATTCGCTGCTCAACGCGTATGTGGTTACGATCGTCATCACCGCCATCGGCACGGGCCTTGGTTTGTTTTTCACCAGCATGACCGCCTATGTGCTGCTTCGCAGGGATTTCCCCTGGCGCAACCAATTTTCCTTTTTCTTCTTCTTCACTACGCTGTTTTCCGGCGGGCTGGTGCCCTGGTACATTCTGATGATCAAATACCTGCACCTGAAGGACAACCCGATCGTGCTGATCTTGCCGGGGCTCTTTAGCGTCTTCTACATTCTGATCATGCGCAACTTTATGAAGAGCATACCGGATGCGCTGATCGAGTCGGCCAAAATTGACGGGGCGGGGGATTTTCTGATGTACCGCCGCATCATCCTGCCGCTGTCGGTTCCGTCGTTGGCGACCATCGGGCTGTTTATCGCGCTGAACTACTGGAACGAGTGGTACAACACCATGCTCTTCATCGACAGCAGGCAGTACTTTACGCTGCAATATTATCTCTACAGCGTGCTAAACTCCATGCAGTTCGCGGCCCAGGCCGCGGAAAAGGCCAACATACCGCTGCCGCAAATGCCTACCCAATCCTACAAGTTGGTGATGACGGTTGCGGCTACCGGCCCGATCATCTTTGCGTATCCGTTTGTACAGCGCTACTTTATTCAGGGCATCACCATCGGCGCCGTCAAGGGCTGATGGAGATCATAAAAACGACGTAAAAGGAGGATCCAACGTGAAACATGTTGCCAAGTTGACCGCCCTGTTGATTGCACTTGTGTTGCTTCTGGCCGCGTGCGGCGGAGGCGGGACGACCGCCTCTCCCGACAAGACCGACGCCGCGGCGACCACGGCTTCCGCCCCGGCAAAGACTGATGCGCCTGTTGCTACGCAAGATGCCGCGCCCAGCGAACCCGACGTATCGCAGGCGGTGAAGCTGACGGTGTATCTGCTCGGCGACGGCACGAAAGACGACGAGGAGGTCTTTGCCGAGCTCAACAAGCGCACAGCCGAGCTGATCAACGCAACCTTCGAGCGCAAGCTGATCACTTGGGCGGACTTCAACACGAAATATCCGTTGGTGTTCGCATCGGGCGAGGAGTTCGACCTGATCTTCACCTCCAACTGGAGCTTCTACACGCAGCAAGCCGTCAAAGGCGGCTTTCTGGAACTGACGGACGAACTTTTGAGCACCTATGCGCCCAACATCGCCGAAGGGCTGCCCGACGCGGCCTGGAAGCAGGCGCGCATCGGCGGCAAAATCTACATGGTGCCCAACACGCAAAAGGAGTACAACCACCTGGGCATCCTGATCCGCGGCGATTTGCGCAAGAAGCACAATGTACCCGAGATTACATCCCTGGAGATCCTCGAGCAGTACATGGACGCGGTGGCGCAGAATGAAACCGGCATTCTGCCCATGGACGGCGGCTCGGAATTCGATAAGTGGGTCAACTCCGCGCTGTGGTTCACCCAACCCAACGGCTATGCCGGCGCCACCGTGCCGGGCTACTACTACAAGCTTACCGAGAAGGACGGCAAGTTGATCAAGTGGTCGGACATTCCCGAATACGCGGCTTACCTTGACCGCATGGCCGACTACAACAAACGCGGTTTCTGGAGCAAGAACGCGCTGAACCAGCAAAACCGACTGGACGACAACTTTAAAAACGGCACGTCCGCCATGGCGCTGCACAACATCGGCACCATGATCGCGGCCTGGCGCGAAACGAACAAGAACCATCCGGAATGGGAGGCCGAAGTTTACGATTCGATGTTCGGCCAGTATCCCACCATCCGCACTACCTACCTTGGCAACGGCATGGCGGTGCACGCGCAGAGCAAAAACCCCGAGCGCGCGCTGATGTGGCTGGATACGATCCGCTTTGATCAGCAGAGCTACGACCTGATGATGGGCGGCATCGAAGGCAAGCATTGGATCGACGCGGGCGCCGGCCTGTCCTCTCCCGGTCCGAACAGCGGAGACTATGGCGGCTTCTCTAACTGGGGCTTTACCACCGAGCAGTTCAAGCGCGAGTCCACCGAGCAATGGCCGGGCTATGACGAGCTGATCAAGGGATACGACAGCCGCATGGTGGATTGCCCGCCCTTCTACTTCCTGTTTGACGATTCACAGGTGAAGACCGAGACCGCCGCGATGACCAACCTGACTCTTAAGTACAGCAAGACCCTGGATTTCGGCTTTGCGCCCGACTGGCATAAGACCATGGAAGAGGTCGACAAGCAGTACGATGCGGCCGGCCGCGACAAGGTCAAGGAGCAGTACGAGCAACAGATGACGGAGTTCCTGGCATCCTACAACGCACAGTAGGAAGGAAAAACTATGTTCGCATAAAAGAAATGCAGGGCGGCCGGAATGCCCCGGAGGGGGTGGTTCGGCCGCCCGCCGCGATTTGTTTGACATATAGAAAGCGAGGAGCGAACGGATGATTTTTACCGATGTATACGGAAGGCTCTGCCTGACGGTTCCCAATGAAACCACCCGGGCCGAGGTGGCGCTGCCGGGCGGCGGATTACAAGGCGCGCTGCCCTTTACTCATCAAGACGCCCATTTTTCCTACGACCGGCACGGCTACGAAAGCGCGGCGCTGGTAGGCGAACCCTGCCGCCAGGTGAGCTTTACCGCCTGCGCGCCCGGCAAGCACAGGCTCAGGGCGTATTCCGGCGATAGGATGCTTGCGGAAACGGAGTTCGAGGCTCTGCCCTCCGGACGGCCGGGTTTTGTGGAGGTTTCCAAGAAGGACCCGAGGTACTTTGCGCTGTCGGACGGCGCGCCCTATGTGCCCATCGGCCTAAACCTCGTCGGCTGCGACTATGATCGCCTGCCCGCCGGCATGGAGCACTTCGAAGCCTCCCAGGACACCGCCACCACCGGCATGCTGCAGTGGCGCAGATGGTTTGCGCAAATGAGGGAAAACGGCGTCAACTACTGCCGCGTATGGCTCTCCAACCGCTACACCGAGGCGCGCACCGAGCTGATGGGCGTGCACGATCCTGTGGCGCTGGCTAGGTTTGAGGCTTTGATCGAGTTGGCGCGCGAATCCGGCGTTCGGCTCAAACTGTGCCTGGAGCATTGGAGAACGTTTAAAAACGTCGGCCACTTTGCCTATCGGCGGTATGTGGATCCGGACACGGGCCTTCAGCTTCGGGATGAGAACGAGTGGTTCACTTCTCCTAAATGGAACGAACTTTGGCTCAAGGATATCGAGCCCTATATCGCAAGATGTCAGAACGACCCGGTGGTGTTTGCGTGGGAACTGTGGAACGAGATCGACTGCGGGTCGGCGGGCTTTGAGCAGGTTGCGGGCTTTACCGGGCGGATGCTTGAGAAGGTAAAGGAGATGTCGCCACACAACTTGGCCGTTAATTCCTTGGGCAGCTTCGATGAAGAGTGGAAACAGGAGCGGCAGGACCGCTTCCGCGATATGCCCCAGATGGATTTCCAGCAGGTGCACCGCTACCTTGACCAGGGCGCGCCGATGGCGATTTGCCATGCGGACCCGGTGGAGTTCTCCATCGAAGCGGTGAAGCGTTCCCGCCGCCTGGACAAGCCGGTGATCCTAACCGAAACCGGCGCCGTAAACGATAGGCACGTAGGCCCCTTTAGGTTTTACGGTTGCGACCACGACGGCCTAATCTTTTGCGATGTCACCTACCCCGCGCTGTTCGCGGGCGCGGCGGGCTCCGGGCACATCTGGCACTGGAACGAATATGTGGAGCCTAAGAACCTGTGGAAGCATTTCAGGCCGCTGGCCGAGGCCGTAGCGAACATAGCCTTCGACGAGGAGGATTTTGCGGCGGACGTGCTGCCGCGCGAGCAAGCGTGGGTGCTGCTGCTGAGGGGAAAGAAGCATACCCTGGCGCTGGTGCGCAACAAGGCCGACCGGTGGGATGCCGTGCTTCGGGACGGCAAGCGCCCCGAGGCGGTGAACGGACTGCGCCTCAAGCTCTCCGCGGCATCGGTCAAAGCGTATTGGCTGCTGGGCGAGGATTGCGGGCACGCGGCCATCGAGGGCGGAGAGATCGCCTTGCCCGCCTTTGTGCACGGCTGCGTGCTGCGCATCAAAAACAAGGAGGCGATGGCGTGAAGACGCTGCTGGGCAGTCAGCTGTGGCTGCACGTTTGGGATGACGACGGCGTCATCGGCCGCCAGATCGACGACATGCTCGCCTGCGGGCTTAACGTAGCCCGGGTTTTCTTGCCTTGGAACCAGATAGAACCTGCGGATAACCAATGGGACTTTGACTTGTTCGACCGCCTGTTTCACCTGTGCGAGGAGAAGGGCATGCTCCTCGCTCCGACGCTTACCTGCGCGCTGGGCGAGTCGCGCTGGATGGACCCGGCCCTTCAGGCGGAGGAAGCGGACCGTCTCCGGGCGCGCCATGCGGCAAAGATCGCCACGCGCTACGGCAAGAGCTCCGTTTTACATTGCTGGATTTTGGCCAACGAGCCGACGCTGCGTCTGCCGCTCAATCCGAGCACCGTCGCCGCGTTCCACCGCTATCTTGCAAAGAAGCATCCCGACCCCGCCGCGTTTACCAGGCTCTATGGATTGCCTTTAATCGAGAATGTCGCGCAGGCGAGGGCCGGCCTTGGCGGGCGCTGGGAGTTTGCCGGCAAGGTGGATTGGGCGGGATTCGAAGAGGAAACGCTCATACACCGGCTTTCCCTCGTTGGGAATGCGGTGAAGGCCGAAGACTCCGCTCACCCCACCACCGTCAACCCCGACGCCATCGCGATCGCCTCGCCCTACTCGGGCGGGCGAAACTTATGGCGCTTCGGCAAATGCGTAGACTTCCTGGGGCTGTCCTGCCATGTTTCTTGGCACTCCACGCGCTTTGCCGACGATCGGATTCACCAGTCCGTCGGCATGTTTTGCGACATGACCCGCTCGGCCACCGCCGCATCGGACGGCGCGTTTCACGTGACGGAGCTGCAGGCGGGCCCGAACTACTTTTCCGGCCAAAGGCCCATGTGCCCAACGCCCGCGGACATCCGGCACTGGCTGCTCGAGGCGGCAGGGGCTGGGGCGACGGGTATCATCTATTGGCTGTTCAACGCGAGGGATCACGGTTTTGAGGGGCTGGAGTGGGGCCTGAACCGGCAAGACGGCACGCCTTCGGGCCGCACGCGGGCCACCAAGCGCGTATATGATGAGCTGGCGGCCGCACAGGCGCTGGGGGGCGCGAAGCCTTTGCCGCCGGATGTATACCTTTTGCACGACGTCCCTTCCATGGTACTTGGCGAGATCGAGGGCGGCGTGGCCGGAGGGGGCGGTAAATCCGACCCGCGCACGCCGCATCTGGTGGCGGACGCGTTGTGCGGCGCGTACTGCATGCTCAGGGATATGGGCTATTCGGCGGGCTTTACCGATGGCGAGGGCATCGCGAAACTGCCCGCCGACGCGACGCTGATCGTGTCAAATGCGTATGCGGCGGGCCTTGGTACGGCGCAGGCCGTGGCGGATTTCGCCGTGCGGGGCGGCAGGGTGATTGCCGACGGGCTATTTGCCGTCAAGGACGAGTACGGCGATTGTAACGCCGCCGCCAGGCCGCTGCTTGGAAAGCTCTTCGGCGGCATCGTAGAGGACTTTGGCGTAGATCTTGGGCCCATCGCGATGCGGACGTCCTGTGGCGACGTGACGGGCTTCTATTTAAAAGGCTACTTTGAAGAGCTTCCCGGCAGAGAAATTTTGGCCAGGTGGCCCGAAGGCGAGCCCGCGGCCGTCCGCTTTGAAAACAACGCCTACATCGGCACCCAGTTCTTTCAGGGCTACTTTGCCCGCGAAGGCAAGGATGAAGCCGCCCGGGCGTTTCTCGCGCCGCTGCTGCCCGCGAGAAAGGCGCCCTACCCGCGCAACCCGTCGGCTCAACTCGGCATGCGCGCGCTGGGCGAATTTTTGATCGTGTGGAATCGCGGCGACGCGGCGGCGCTGGATATCGCGCTACCCGCCGGCGCGGCGCTGAGCGACGCGGCCACGGGCGAGCGCGTCGCGAATCCGGTTGTCTTGGCAAAGGACGACATCCGCCTGCTGGCGATATAAGGGGAGGAAAAGCCATGAAACAAGGCCACATGCTCGGCATTACGCCGGCCCACGACGCCCCCGACTTCGCGCTGATGCGGGAGCTCGGCGTCAAGTGGGTAAGGCAGGGATATCCGTTTCCGTTTGCTGACGAAAAGGGCACGCTGTCCCAAGCATTCCTCGCGGCGGACGCGGCGATTGAGCGCTTCCGGAGCGAAGGCTTTGAAATTCTGTGCTCGTTCACCGGGCCGGGTTCCATGCGCTATGTGCCCGAAGCGGGGAAGACCGTCTATCACCGTTCGGTGCCCGAGTATCTGGGCGATCCTTCGGAAGATCGCTACCACAAGCTGCTGTTTGACGCCGCGAAATTTGTCGGGGAATACACCCGCGATCGCATTGCATGGTGGCAGATCGCCAACGAGCCGGACATCGACATTTTCTACGGCCCGCTGCCCGAGAAGGACAACATTCGCTTCCTGCTCAGCGCCACCCGCGGCGTGGTTGCCGGCAACCCTAAGGCTCGGTGCGGCATCAACCTTGGCTACATCAACGACTACGCCCGCATGCTGATGCGCGAAATCTACGCCGTGCCGGATTCGCCGTTCGCCTACCTTGGTATCGACGGCTACATGGGCTCGTGGCAGGTAGGCGGCCCGCATACCTGGATTCCGTACATCGAAGAAACGGCCAAGTTGTCCGGCAAGCCCGTCATTATCAACGAATGGGGCTTTTCCTCGCTGCAATGGGGGGAAAAGTATACCGATATCCAGCGGAAGAACCACTACAACCAGCAGGTGTGCTATCACAAGCATTGGCAAATCACCTGGGGCAAGGGGCATACGCCCGAAGAACAGGCGCGTTACATTCTCGAGTGCCTGCCCATTTTTGCCGATCACCCGGCGGTCATCGGCAACTTTTTCTTCCGCTGGAGCGACGCGCCGCATTGCTGGCAGTGCGGCGAGGCGGATTGCCCTGCCGAGTGTGCGTGGGGTTGCGTGGACTGCGACCAGAACCCCAAACCAGCGTATTATGCGCTCAAAGAAGGTATTAACAAATATTTCTGATGTTTTGGCGGGGTTAAGGCGCGTCTCTAAAGCCCTGCGCGCATCTCGCGGCACCTTTTTCGGCATTTCGGCGTCGCTCTTCGCTTGGAGTGGCAGCGCTACATCAAGCGAAGATCCTGCCGGATCACTAGGCGACGCGCGCCGAACGGCATAGTCCGCGAACCCGACCGCGATTTTGAAAGAGGGTGGAAATCAAGTGAAGGTTCCCTACATCCTGGATGGCCGCGCGCCTTTTACCGGAGCGCTCAACTTCTCCCATCTGCTCGATGCGCCCGCGGGCAAGCACGGCTTTGTGCGCCCGTGCCGGGGCAAGCTCTGCTTTACAAACGGCGAAAGAATTCGATTTTTCGGCACCAACCTGTCCGGCGGCGCGTGCGTGCCCGATAAGGATGCCGCGGACGCGTTTGCGGGGCGCATTGCCAGCATGGGGCTGAACATGGTCAGGCTGCACTATGCCGACTCCCATTCCCAGCGCGGGGGCCTGATCGATTACTCGCGGGGCACCTCGCGCCACCTAAGCCCGGATGCCCTTGACCGGCTCGACTATCTGGTCTACCGGCTCAAGGAAGAGGGCATCTACATCCACCTGGATCTGTTTGTGGGGCGCACTTTCCTGCCGGGCGACGAGCTGGACTATCCAGACGATTTGACGCAGGGGCCGCTCAAGCACATCAACATCCACAACCGCAAGCTGATTCAGCTGCAAAAGGAGTACGCCAAGGCCTATTTGCACCACAAAAACCCCTACACCGGCCTTCGGTACGCCGACGAACCCGCGGTGGCCGTCGTGCAGGTGATGAACGAAAACTCGATCTTCTGGGCGCCGGACTACGAGCGCCATCCATCCTATGTCAGGGAGATGGACGAGCGCTTCAACCACTGGCTGCTGGCAAAGTATGGGTGCAGGGAGTACCTTGCCGACGCCTGGACCGACGCCGATGGGCACTGCGCGCTGGGCTCCGACGAGGACCCCGCCTGCCTGAGCGTGCTTCGGCCCAAGCTGCGCGGCGGTGGGCAGGCGCCTTTGCAGTTCGGTGGCGTCGAGCCCGTCAGGTATGCGGATCACGTGGAGTTTCTCACCGGGGTGCAGCTTGATTTCTCCCGCGAGATGACCGACTACCTGCGCGCGCTGGGCGTCAAGTGCGCGATCAACGTATCCAACCACTCCCAGGGACCGGCGGACAACCAGGGCATCACCACGTACGAGGATGTCAGCGAGGACAACGCCTACTGGAACCATCCGATGAAGGGGCATACGCCGCCATGCCCGATGCACAAGGACATCATGGTGGAATGCGACCCCCGCGAAACCATGGTGCATCCGTTCCGGCTCAATTTGCTGACCCGGCTTGCGCTGAACCGCATGGCGGACCGGGCGTTTATCGTCACCGAGTGGAACAACTGCTATCCGACCGAATTTTCAAGCGACGCGATGCTGATGCTGACGTGCTACGCGGCGCTGAACGATTGGGACGGCCTGCTGCTCTACAGCTACAGTCATTCTCCGCACATCGATGAGCATACGGGGGAGGCCATACGCGGCTTCTTCAACGCGTACAACGACCCTTCGCATATCGCGCAGATCGGCGCGGCAGCCACGATGTTTTACAAAGGGCTGATTTCGCGGGCCGAAAAGACCGTGGATTTGTGCTACACGCCCCAGGATGCGCTCATGCTCGACGAACATTGGATCGCGCCATATGGAACGCTGCCGTATGTATCCAACACGCGCACGCGATTGATTCAACGCCGCTATGCGGCGGATGCGGATGCCGCGATTGCCGGCGGCATGACGCCTACCGGCGATTACCGCGACGCCGACGCCGCGCTTGTGTACTCCAGGGCCCGCTGCGCCGACGCGGCGGGCAAGAGCGATACGATGCGGGTGTTTCGCGCGCTTCACGAAGGAAAGCTGTCGGACGAGGACATGGATGGGGACTTCGGCGCGTTCAGCCGGGCCGTGGATGAATCGCTCAAGGGCCAGGGCGTCTGGGGCGCGGATGTCGGGCTGTTGGGCGACGCGGCCTTGCGCTCCGACACCGGAGAATTGACGTTTGACTTTGCCGCGGGCCGGTTCTACGCGGCCTCCGGGCGCTTTGCCGGGTTTGTCGGCAGGCCGGAAGCGGAGCTTACCTTGGGGCCGCTCAAGCTTAGGCTGGGCGACGCGCGCATGGCCGTGTGCCTTTGCCCTCTGGACGAAAAGCCTTTGCTCGAAAGTCGCCGCCTATTGCTGAGCGCCGTCGGCGCGTGCGGCAACACCGGCATGCGCTGGGAAGGGCATACGCTTATCGACGAGGGGGAAGCGCCGGTTTTGGCCGAACTCATGGAGGGGGAATTGCTGCTACCCGCAAACTGCACCGTATTTCCGCTTTGGCCCGGCGGCGAGCGCGGCGCTCCGCTTACCGCGAAAAACGGCGTGTGGCGCCTTGGCGGCGCGGCTGCCCACTATGAAATTCTGTTTTCGTGATGCTTAAGCCAAGGAAGGAGGGTTTGCATGAAGCTGCAAGGGGAGAATATCGCCGTTTCCATCGACGAGGTTACCGGTGCGCTTTCCATCAAAAACAAGGTCGCCGGCGCGCTGTTTAGGCAGGTTGACGGCCCTGATGTAGTAAAGGTATGTGATATCCGCGCCGATGAAAACAACATCTTCTATTCTGTCGAGCTGTCCGGCGGCAAAGGCCTGTGCGCGCAGGTATCGCTGGAGGGCGAGGATGTGCTGCTTACGCTGGAAGGAAATTTTGCGTTCGAAGGAGAGATCGCCTACCCCGGGGCCTTTGATGTTTTGCCCGGCGATGTGGCGCTGATACCGCAGCACCAGGGCATGGCGTTCCCGGTGGACGATCCTAACGTACTGACCGCCCCCATCCGGCCCGGCTTTAGCGGCTGGTACCACAGCATGCAGTTCTTTGCGATGACGCGCGGGGAGAATTACTTAATTTCGCATGTGGAAAACAGCCTGGACTATGTGGAGCGCGAAGAACGAGGCGCGGACGGCCTTTTACGTACGCAGCTTTCGTGGATTCCGCAGTTGCGCGCATGGGGGCCGTCCCGAACGATACGGTATATGACGGGCTCCGGAGGCATCGTGGGCGCGATGAAGCGCTACCGCTGCAGAATGAAGGAAAAGGGTTATCTGGTTACGCTCAGGGAGAAGGCGCGCACAGTCCCCAATATCGAAAAGATCATCGGCGCGGCCAACCTGTGGATATGGGATGCGGATCCGCGCGCGATTGCCCAGGAGCTAAAAGCCCGCGGCATCGATAAGGCGCTGTGGAGCAACAGGGAATCTCCGGAAGATGTGGCCTACCTTCGCGACGAGGCGGGCTATCTCGTGGGAAGATACGATATGTACAGGGATGTGCCCACCCCCGAAATCCGCGCCCGCTGGACGGATGAGGAGCGCGACACACCCGAGGAGGACAAAGGGTATATGCTGCACCCCGACGCGTGGCCGGACGACATCGTGATCGCCGAAAACGGCGAGCGGCAAACCTGCTGGAAAATTCGCTACGACGACGGCACCGAACTGCCCATGGAGTGCATGTGCGGCATGTCGTACACAAAGTACGCCTCGCGCGATGTGATGCGGGATCTTAGGTGCCGCGGCTACGAGGCGCGCTTTGTCGATACCGTGACGGCGGCGGAGTTTGTGGAGTGCTTCCACCCGCAGCACCCCGCCACCCGCGAGATGGAGGGTAAGTGGCGGCTACGCGCGGTGGAGTTGATGTCGGACCTTGGGCTCGTAACCGGCGTGGAGGATATGATGGACATCGCGGTGCCCTATGCCGTCTATTCCGAGGGGCTGATGAGCCCCGGCCCCTACCGGCAGACGGATGCGGGCTATTATTTTCAGAAGCACTTCTACGGGGAAGACGTGGATGACACCATCCCGACTTTTGAACTCAACCCCTCCTACCGCGTGCCGCTGTGGGAGCTGGTGTTTCACGACTGCATCATAAACTATTGGTATTGGGGCGACAACAGCATCACCCATCCGGAATATACGTCTGTCAGGGATGTGTTCAACGCGCTCTACGGCACGCTGCCGCTCTATGGCGTGGTAGTTTCCAAGGATTGGGAGGATCTGAAAGAGGCCGTGTTTGCATCAT